>NZ_AKFR01000015.1:0-207020 GCF_000277665.1 Capnocytophaga sp. oral taxon 335 str. F0486
CGCAATGAGGGTGGTAGCTCATTGTAAACTTCAAATAATAGTTTTCATAATTTAAAGTTTTGGTTGGTTAATGAAGAAGTCCGATAATTCTTTTATCGGACTTTCTTTTTTAATTCTTGTAACACTTCTTCTAAATCAACAGAAAAAGAAGGTAATTGTATTGTAATAGTACTGAAAGGGCAATTACCTTTTAGCTTCTTTGTGATATGAATATGCAAGGCATTGGCTTTCAATTCAAACACTACATCTTGGCACAAGGCATAAATATAATGAGTTTGCTCATTGTATTCAAAATAAAGTTCTTCTTCATAAGCTAATCTACTTATACAAAAATATTGCTTCTTATTTACAAAAGCTATTTGCAAAAGCTCTCCCCAATATGCGCGAGGGTTGAGGTCTATTTCTTCAGAGGTAAAAAGTAAGGTGTTCATTATGTCTTAAACTATTTTTTAGTTTCCCATACTATCGGTCGGTTATAAACTGAATATTTGGATTCTGTGTTCATACTGCAATACTCATAATTCTATTATTTCTTTTTACAAAGATACTGATTCTTTCCTGAAAAGCAAGAAGATTTTTAAATTTTAGACTTGAGGAATCTCAAAGAGACTTAGAAAATATCAGAAAAACTTTGAGATATCAAAAATGAATTTGAACTTCCGGAAGATAACGAAGAAGTTCGAAGGAGGTAAGTTAGGTAAAAGGTAAAAGATGAAAGGTAAAATGAGTATGCTTAGCTTATAGAGAGCTTATAGGAAGCTTATACGAATCTTGGACGATTGGTATAGAAAGGGTATATAAATGGTTGATAATGAATAGCTAAAAATGAAGAATAAAATGGATTTTTGAGGGAAATAAATCGACAAATAAGGAAAGTTAAGAGGAAGATAAGACGATGGTTTTAAGAACTGAAGAAATAGAATAATATCAATCATCTTGTTTAGTGTGAATTTTGATACTGCTTCTTTTTCGTGCGAGAGAAAACTGAAAATGAGCCGTGTAAAATGAGAATATTATACAGGTTAATCGTGTAGCGTATACACAAAATGAAGATTTTAGGGATATTGAAGTAAAGAATCTAAAATAGTGTTAGGTATTGATAATAAGCTATTTAAGTGTAAAAAAGGCTACTTTATCATTTTTGGCACGCTATTTTCAATATAGATGGTGTAAGTTTGACAGACGGGATGTTAGTAAAACTTGCAAGTGCATTTAAATCATAATAAATGATGACACTAAAAATTGCTTGAAAAAACTGAATTAAACAAAATTACTGAAAAATTGCTATAAGAAACATTGTTAGATAAAAATTATTCATTGAAACAAGATTTTGAGAAGACACAGAGATTGCTAAAATAAACATTGTTAATCAAAATTACTATAAGAAACATTGAATCATTAAAGCAAAGACTGAAAAAACTAAATTACAAAGTCATTTATTAGGCTATTTAAAGACAAAATTTTATGAGAAAAAACAAATACTTTTAAGTTCATAAAATTTTATCAACTTAAAAGTATTCATTTTGGAGTTAGTAGTAGTATTTATATGCATTGTGAAAAAAGACTCTTCCGAAAGGGAGGGTCTTTTTTTAATAGTTAATGATTAGTGATTAATAGTTAATAAGGTATTGCAGTAATCCTTTTGCGACTCCGTACCTCTCTTCTTTAACAGGAGTTGATATATTATTTTTAAAGGGGATTAATCACTTTTCGCTATTCGTTATTCACGGTAAGTCTTACGGTTTCTATTTTAGTCTGTGAGCAGGCTTCGATAGTGAAAGTAAAAGGAGGGATTTCTATCACTTCGCCTTGAGTAGGAATTCCTTCGTTATGAAGCACTATAAAACCGCCAAGTGTTTCGTATTCCTCGCTTTCTGGGATATCCAAATGATAGGTTTCATTGAGGTATTCGACCTCCAAACGCGCTGAAAAAAGGTATTCAGTGTCGGATATTTGTTCTTCTATAAACTTATCTTTGTCGTGCTCGTCTTCTATTTCGCCAAAGAGTTCTTCTACGATATCTTCTAAGGTTACAATGCCCGAAGTACCTCCATACTCATCGAGCACTACTGCCATACTCTTGCGTTTGCGGGTGAGAATGTTTAGTACTTCGTTTATCTGGATAGTCTCAGGGATATTGACAATAGGAATAAGCACTTCTTTGATGGTTTTTGGTTTCTTGAACATATCGAAAGAGTGCACGTAACCTAGAATATCATCTATATTTTCGTTGTATATCAATATTTTTGAAAACCCTGATGACACAAAGGTAGCAATAAGATTTTCAATAGATTCATTGAGCTCCACGGCTACTATTTCAGTACGCGGAATCATTATTTCACGTGCTTTTACGCCCGAGAACTCCAAGGCGTTTTGGAACATCTGCACCTCACTATCTACCTCTTCTTTTTTAGGAGCGTTTTCCATCTGTTCGGAGATATAATCTACCAGCTCTACTTTAGAGAACGAAAGAGGCACATAATCGCCTTTCGTCTTGAAGAATACGCGCAAGACAAAGTCGGATATCCACATCACAAAGCTAGAAAACGGATAGAACAGCAGATAGAAAAAATATGCAGGAATAGCAAATACTTTTAGAAGTTGGTTTGCGTAAATTTGGAAGAACACTTTGGGCATAAACTCTGCCGTGATGAGAATTATGAGGGTAGAAATAATGGTATGCCAAAGGACATTCTGGAAGAAAGGAGGCAAAAGAACTGTCATTACCTTTCCCATTTCAAACCCATACACTACAAGGGCTACGTTATTGCCCACAAGCATAGTAGCCAGTAGTTTAGAAGGCTTTCGGGTGAGTTTGGTAAGCACATTAGCAATCACTCCTTCTTGCTTTTTAAGGATTTCTAAGTGTACTTTGTTAGACGACACGTAAGCGATTTCAAACCCCGAAAAGAAGGCTGAAAGCACGAGTGTAGTAAGAATAATTATTATAGAAATAGGTTCCATAAGGGTATAATAGAAAAAGGCAGTTGCTACCAACTGCCTTTTATATAAGTGCAACACTTGTTATAATAGCTAAGCTGAGTGCAAGCTTCTTCATTAGTGATTCTTATCTTAAGTTATTCACTCGGCAAAGATACAAAAAAATAGATAATGAACAATTATTTCTTATTTTATTGTTCTGATGTACTCCAAAAGTTCACGAGCTTGCTGTTCGTTCAAGCGCTGGTTGAGCATTAAGGTGTTGTACTCTTCTACCAACTTCTTGGCGATAGGGTCTTGCTTCTCCATCACATCGGGATTGAGAATCATATTCATCACCCACTCTGGCGTACGGCGGTCGAGCAAACCTATCATTGCAGGTCCTGTGAGTCGCTTTTTAGGACGGTGGCACACGGTGCAATAGGTGTTGAAAGTTTCTTCCCCTTTGGCTACCATTGTTGCATCGGGGGTATCGGCTAAGGGTGGGGTGATGGTCTTCACGGGACCTATCCCTTTGTTGTTTTGCCAATCGGGAAAATCGGGCTCTGGTGCACTGTTTGAAGGGGCAGGTGTAGTAGTAGTTGCCTCTTGGGTAGTACTATCGGTGGTGGTGTTATTGTTGTTCGTTCCGCCACCACAAGCGGTTAAAAGTGCCATAGTGGCGAATGTTAAAAAGTGTTTTTTCATTAGTGTATAAAGAAATATAGCTTGCGCTATGAAAATTAATTAAGCATTCTTGTTTTGTAAAGAAATATGGCTAAAACCATAGAAATTAAACAAAGATATAGATTTCCTGTTTGATTTGGTGTGATTTGTTCAATTTCTCTCCCGCAAGAGATTCCTACCTATAAAAGTTTTACGACTTCCTTAGCAAAATAGCTAGCGATAAGATCAGCACCGGCACGCTTAATGCTCACAATTTGTTCCATCATTACAGCATCGTGGTCGAGCCAACCGTTGGCAGCAGCAGCTTTCAGCATCGCGTATTCACCCGATACTTGGTAAACAGCTACGGGCACTTCGCTCATATTCTTCACCTCGCGAACGATGTCTAAATAGCAAAGCCCTGGTTTTACCATCACAATATCAGCACCTTCCTCTATATCCATACGGGTCTCGCGTAAGGCTTCGAGGCGGTTGTGATAGTCCATTTGGTAAGTTTTCTTATCCTTAGGGATATCCTGTTGGTCTACGGGAGCACTGTCGAGTGCATCGCGGAAAGGACCATAGAAAGCTGAGGCGTACTTGGCACTATAAGCCATTATCCCTACGTGCTCAAAGCTATTGTCTTCAAGGGTTTCACGCAAGGCGAGGATACGTCCGTCCATCATATCGCTGGGCGCAATAAAATCAGCACCTGCCTGAGCGTGTGAGAGTGCCATTGTACAAAGAGCATTTACAGTAGCATCGTTTACAATGCGTCCGTTTTCCACAATGCCATCGTGACCATAAATAGAATAAGGGTCGAGTGCTACATCAGTCATTACGAGCATTTGGGGCACCGCTTCTTTCACAGTTTTAATAGCGCGTTGCATCAAACCATTAGGGTTGGCTGCTTCTACGCCTTTGTTGTCTTTAAGAGCGTCAGGCACTTTCACAAACAGTAATACCGATTTGAGTCCTAAGCTCCAGAGCTCTTTTACTTCTTTTGCCAATAGGTCGAGGCTATAACGGTAATAACCCGGCATAGAGGCTATTTCTTCTCTTACGCCAGTACCTTCAACTACAAATAGAGGTATAAGAAAATCATCAGGGGTAACAATCGTTTCTTTTACCAAACTACGTACCGTATCGTTTACGCGCAAACGGCGGTTTCTTCTGAGTGGATACATTATATTTAGTTATTAATTTTTAATGATTAATATTTAGTCCTTATTTATCTTTTTACCTGCTATCTGCTCGTGTGGCTCCCTCCTTTTACCTCAAAAAACTCCTTCACTTCTTTTTCAAAAATCTCTATGGGATAAGTGTGTGCCATAGTATTCAAGAGGTGAATTTCTATATTTTGCTGAGGACTCATATCTTCTCGGAGAACTGATAGCGACTCCCACGGTGTGATGACGTCGTCCTGCAAACCGATAACTATCTGCATATAAGCGCGGTAATTAGGGTTGGGTTGGGTGTTAAAAGGCACTTCGTGTCGATAGGTAAGCGCAGGATTGAACAACAAGCAAGGTTTTCCAAGCTTTTGAGCGAGGTAATAGACAATGAGCCCTCCAAGACTCGAACCTATAAGCACATCAACCTCAGCATACTCTTTTTGTAACTCAGCAAAGAGGTTAGGCGCATTCCGATAGTCAATCGTAGGGGCGAAGATTTCACCGTAAGGGGTGAGCACTGCGCGCCTATCGTCTTGTAAGTAGCTATCGAGACCGTGTAAATAGAGTATTTTCATAATGAGTGCAAAAGTACAAAACATTTTTTAATTGACAAATTTGTCTTCTGTTGGCTATAGTCAGAAATGTTTCGTTTAGAAAATTGGCTTTAACAAAATTTAAAACTTCACTCATCTTAAAACCCTCTTCTTACCACCTCAAAATCAACTTAAAAGCACCTTTTCTTCGTCTTAGCTTCGCCTTACCTTCGCCTTAGGTTCGCTTTAGGTTCGTCTCAGAAGGCTCCAAAATTCATTTTCCTTTTTTCACCTTTATATTTCAATATTTTTCTTTTCACTAAAAAAATTAGTATCATTTATCTGTTTTCTCTTCTGCTAATTTGCTAATTCCCGCATAAAGATATATATTTGCACTCTTATAATAAAAAACAACCTATATGTTCCAAACACCTTATAACGCAGCGCCCTTTTCGCGCTTTGCTCCTACCGACTATCTACCAGCCATCCAAAAAGCAATTGCCAAAAGCCTCAAAGAAATCGATACCATTGCTCATAATCCAGAAGTGCCTACCTATATGAATACAATACAGCCTTTGGCTTATGTGGGATTAGAACTCGACCGACTTACGGCAATGTTCTTCAACTTGAACAGTGCCGAAACTAACGAAACCCTGCAAGCAGAAGCTCAACGCATCTCGCCTCTGCTCACCGATTACAGTAACGATATCCGTTTGAACGAAGCACTTTTTAAACGTGTAGAAACAGTTTACAAAACCCGCAATTACCTTTCCGCTTCACCAGAACAACATACTCTCCTTGAAAAGACTTATAAGAGTTTTACTCGCAATGGTGCAAATTTATCATCGAATGATAAAGAGCATTTACGCAGAATTGACAAGGAATTAGCGCGCCTCAAACTGAAGTTTTCAGAAAATGTATTGGCTGAAACACAGCATTACCAATGGGTGATTACCCATAAAGAAGAGCTCAGCGGTCTGCCCGACTTTGTATTAGAGATGCTCGCTACCGAAGCCAAAAAGCACCATAAAGAAGGCTGGGTGATTACCCTCGACCTGCCTGTCTATACCGCCGTGATGAAATATGCTAATAACCGTGAGTTGCGCCGTAAACTTTTTATTGACTATCACAGCCGTTGTGCAGGTGATAGTGCTTATAATAACGAAGCCAATGTGTTGCGTATCGCTGAGTTACGTGCACAACGCGCCTCACTGTTGGGCTATCCCGATTATGCCTCTTTGGTATTAGAAGAGCGTATGGCAGAAACATCAGAAAAGGTAATGGATTTCTTGAATAAACTTTTAACTAAAGCCAAACCGCAAGCAGGCAAAGAATTAGAAGAGCTAAAAGCCTTTTCAGGACTTGATGACTTTCAGCAATGGGATTTTGCTTATTATGCCGAAAAACTGAAACAACAGCGCTATCAAATAGATGACTCTCTATTAAAACCCTACTTATCTTTGGATAAAGCAGTGGAAGGAATGTTTGCAGTAGCACATAAGCTCTACGGTTTGCACTTCACCCTTACCGATGAGGTAGAAAAGTATCACCCCGAAGTACAAACCTATAAAGTAACCGATGATAAAGGAGAATTTCTCGCCCTTTTCTACACCGATTTCTTTCCACGTATAGGCAAACGCAATGGCGCGTGGATGACTTCTTATAAAGAGCAATACACTGATAGTGAGGGAAAAGATTCGCGTCCACACATTTCCATAGTGTGTAACTTCACGCGACCTACTGCTTCGGCTCCTTCCTTACTCACTTTCAACGAACTGACGACTCTCTTCCACGAGTTTGGGCACGCTCTTCACGGTATGCTTTCTAAGGTTACGTATCCTTCTCTAAGCGGTACTAATGTAGCCCGCGACTTTGTAGAGCTTCCCAGTCAGCTGATGGAGAACTGGTGTTACGAAGAAGAAACCTTGCGCCTTTTTGCAACACATTACCAAACAGGTGAGCCTTTGCCCATAGAATGGGTACAGAAAATAAAAGAAGCCGGAGTATTTATGGAAGGTCTTTTAAGTGTGCGTCAGTTAAATTTCGGGTTCTTAGATATGGCGTGGCATACCTACCCTCATTTGGAACGCCTTGAAGATGTTCGCACTTTCGAACAAACAGTTACCAAAGAAACTCAACTCTATCCAACTGTGGAAGCGATGTGCATCTCGCCCGCCTTTTCACATATTTTTAGTGGAGGCTATGCCGCAGGGTATTATAGTTACAAATGGTCGGAAGTGTTAGATGCTGATGCTTTTGAAGCCTTTAAGGAAGCAGGTATTTTTAATACTGAGGTAGCTACTCGTTTCCGCAGAGAAGTGCTCAGCAAAGGTAGTAGTGAGAAGGAAATGACCCTTTACAAACGCTTTCGTGGAAAAGAGCCCTCTATAGATGCTTTAATGAGAAGAGCAGGATTCGACTTAGATAAGAGATAAAATAAGATAGAAGATCGGTATCAATTAATAATAATTAATAGTATGACAACAGAAAATACACAATTGGTAATCCTTGATATTCAAGGAAAGTTATCGCAAATCGTTTATGAATCGGAAGAGGTGTTACGCAACAGCAGGATTCTTATTGAAGGGTGCAAGCTCTTAGAGCTTCCTATCATTTGGGTGGAGCAAATGCCAGATAAATTAGGCGCTACTCACCCTGCGATTGCTGAGATATTAGAAGGCAAAACCTCCGTGAAGAAAAGTAGCTTTTCAGCTTGGGGCAATGCTGAATTCCGCAAGGAGCTTAGGGCTAACAACCGCAAGCATGTATTGCTCATAGGTATTGAAACTCATATCTGTATTTACCAAACTGCACTCGATTTGCTCGCTGAAGGTTATGAAGTATCCATAATTGCCGATGCAGTATCTTCTCGTACTGAAAACAATAAGCACATCGGGCTCACAATACTACGTGATGCAGGAGCTACTCTATTAAGCACCGAAGCGGCACTCTTTGCCCTCTTGCGCACTGCCGAGCACCCGCGATTTAAGGAAATAGCAAGATTAGTGAAATAATGATTAATGGCTAATGATTAATAAAAAGGCTGTAAGAGTTTTCTTACAGCCTTTTTACATTAACATTCTCCTACTTTTCCACTTTAATAGTGAGCACTGGTGTGCTGGAGTGATTTACAAGGTCGCTACTGATACTTCCATTGAAGAAATGAGCAATACCCTTACGTCCGTTAGGGAACATACAGATAAGGTCTATATTGTTTTCCTTCACATAGTTTAAGATTCCTGTTTCTACACGAATATCGTTATAAACGTGTGTTTCAAAATGCTGATGAGAGTGTTCAGCTTCTTTAAGGAACTCTTCCATACGTTTGTTTATTTCGGAAGTAGTGAGGAACTGGTAAGGAGTATTAACATACACCAAATCAACCTTAGCACCAAATACTTTAGCAAGTTTCAATGCCTTTTCAAAAGGTTTTAAAAATCGTTTAGAGAAATCGCAACCAAACATCATATGTTTAATTTTGAGCTTCTCGTGTGGATTTTTAATTACCAATACAGGCACAGAGGCAGAGCGGACTACTTTTTCAGCATTAGAGCCTATAAAGAGTTCTTTGGCGCCTGAAGCGCCATTAGAGCCCATAAACACGAGGTCGATATGGTATTTCTTTACAACTTCTTCCACAGCTTCGGGTAGCGGGGCGGTTTCAACAAGGTCAATCACTTCGACAGTGGTATCAATTTCCTTTTTAAGGTCGTTGAAACGCTGTTTAGTGAGATTGAGGAAATACATCGCTTCGGGTACCGATACTTGACTTTCGGTCATTAAGCGGATAGGAAGTTCAATGGCGTGCAACACATATACTTTGGCATTGTGTTGTTTGGCTAAGCTCATCGCAACGTGTAGTGAAGCGATTGACTTTTCTGAAAAATCGGTGGTTACTAAAATGTTTTTCATAAGAATCTATTTTTTTTTAGTTATTAATTAAATTTTATGTGTTAGGAATAATTTTATCATTCTCGAATTTCAGACTATATGTCTTTTTATTACCTTCATTATCTTCAAAGAAAATCTCGAATTTTTCGCGAGCTTCTATTATAGGCACTACATCTTCATCGCTGAAAGGAAGTATATAGGTATACTTAGCTGTAACTTGCTTGTTGTTCATTCTAAAAAGGGTAAGAGTGTTCTTGTTTTTTATAGCATAGAACGTATCACTTTTCCAATAATTACTTTGTCCCCACCCCGCTACTTTACCTAATAGCTGCCACTCTTTATTGTAAGCCAATCGCGGTCTATCGGTTCTAGAATAAATTTGAACAAAGAAACCTAAGTCTCCTTCTTTACTAATACCATATAGTTTTTCAAGAGATACTTCATAGATTTTATCATTGGAAAAGACAAACTTTTTGTGATAATATCTATCTTTATCTTCTCTAAATCCTTGTGGTTCTACCAAAGGTTGTTGTGCAACTATACGACCTACTTGCACCTCATTATCTCTATAGAAATTTACTTTTAGTTCCTCGGTATTGAAGTTACGCCCATCTATAATCACTTTTTCAGGAAGTGTTTCTTGATGTTGAGCTATAATCTTCTTGTTTCTAATCAAATAAAAATAGAAAGTATTTTTATATTTACCTATAGTATAAGTATTTTCAGGATCGGGATAACCTGATTCTCGACCTTGTATTTCTACCTCTTGAGGAATACCTAATTCTTTTTTAAATTCTTGAAAGGGGTCATTTATATCAGTTATTTCTTCCTTAGGTTTGGAGGGTTCTTCCTCTTTTAAATGACAAGCTATAAAAGGGAATAGAAATATAGTGTATATTAGTATTTTTCTCATCGTTTCAATTATTTTTTTCTACAAGCTGTTCATTTTTGAGCACTAATATATAATTTTTTAGATGTCCATCCTTATCTCTAAAAATGATTGTTTTATTAGTGTTAGAAAACTCGGGTATAATTTCTTCTTTAGGAGAAAAAGGTAATTTTTTAGTATATTTAGCTATCACACGCTGTCCTTCAACTCTAAAAAGCACTACTTCATTCTGTATATCAACTACAAAGTAATCCCAACCGTTTCTACTATCATTTTCAATTTGTGTATATGGATAGAAGAGACCTACATACGACCATTGAGGGTCGTAGTAACGATATGGATCACTAGTAAGTCCAGGTAAACTTACAAGGTATCCCATTCCTTCATAAGCCTTAATAGTATTGATACTATCCACTTCTATAGCTGATATCTTATCACTTCCCATTACAAGATGCTCTTTGTAACAAGCCGTTTCAGAAATTCTAAATCCAGGTGACTCCACTGTAGGATAGTCTACTTCTAAAGATGCTAACACTACACTACCACAATGCCTTACTGCTATTTTTGCTTCATTGAAATCAAACCATTTTTCTCGTATTTTCAGTTTTTGGGGCATTGTTTTTTCTCCTTGTGCGATGATTTTTCCTTTTTTAATAGTATAACAACAGAGAGTAGTTTTTCCTTTTACTCCAGCAATATACGTCATATAAGGGTGGTAATAATCAGTATATTTAGCTTTTATCACCATATTTTGTTGCTTGGAGTTATTTTCTTCTATCTTAGAAGTAGCCTCTTCTTTTGCACAAGCTATCATTACTATTAAAACCAAATAGGTTACAAGTATTCTCATAGTATTATATATTAACCAAAATTAATTCTTTCCCTGTGAATTTGAAATAGTAATTCTTTTGATGACTAATATTGTCTTCTTTATAGAAATATATTTGGACAATATCTTTTTCTACTTTTAAGCTAGGATAATAACCTGTTATTAGTTCGGAAAGAACTCCTACGTATTTCTTTACAAAAGCATTACCTTGATATTCCAAGAGAAGTATCTCATGTTCATTTTTTAGGACAGCATATTTTTTATTAATACGATAACAATCATAGGTATAGATTTGCATAGGTATTTCACCCCAGAAATCCCAATTAGCATCATACAACAATTGTTTATCTCTATTTCCTTCTATAGTTACAAAATACCCTAAGCCTTCTTGGTATTTTATGAAGGCTACTTTATAAGGTATATCTACTACTTTTACATTTTCGTCTTTTAAGATAAACTTTTTGTTGTATAGTTCATATTCAAAATCGCCATCATCTTCGAACTGTACTTTTATAGTTGCTACGCTCACATATCCATTGACATACACAAAAGTGGGTTGTAAGCGTTTTGTATCCATTTGGGCTACTTCTTCACCTCTAAACGTTAAACTATCGGGAAGAGTTTCTATGTGTTTAGAAAGCACTTGATAGGTTTGAGAATCATATTTATAAAAATAAAACGTATTGTTGTGTTTCGCAAGCACATCGGAAGGAAAGCCTATTCGAGGAATTGTTTGCTCTATTATTTCAGCTTCTATAGGAATATTAAGTCTTTCCTTTAACAATTCATCTTTTGTCTTTTCTTTTTTGGGTTCTTCTTTTTCTCCAATAATATCATTATTGTCTTTGGTGTTACACCCCGAAAGTGCCAATATAGAAAATCCTACAATAAGTATATATATTTTTTTCATAGCATTATGTATTGACTAACATTAGTTCCTCTCCAGTAAATTTGAAATAGTAATTCTTTTTATTACCATTTTTATAAAGATAGATTAGAATTTCGTTCTTTTCAAAATTTATTTCAGCAATACAATCAGTTTTCTCAGGAAGTGCTGCAATGTATTTTTTTACTAATTTATTATTTTTAAATTCAAAAAAGATTACTTCCTTATCATTATTCAATACAGCAAATGATTTTTTACCAGAATAGGGAAGTTTATGAAAATACAAGGGCACTTTTCCCCACAAGTTCCAATTGGTATCGTATAATAGCCGCCATTGATAATTATCTGCTATAGCAATAAAACAACCTATTCCTTCCATATATTCTATTTCTTGTATTTCATAAGGAATATCTACTACTTTTACGGCTTCATCACTTAAAACAAACTTTTTTGAATAATATTCATACTGAAAGCTGGTATGAGAAGGGCTTTCTACAATAGCAAATGATATTCTAATACCTCCCATTGCAATGTTATTTTTCTGATACAGAATAGGTTCTATACGCTGTGCATCTATCTGACCTACTTTTTCACCTCTAAATTCTATATCTTCAGGAAGTGTTTCAATATGTTTAGCAAGAACTTTGTAGTCATCGTCATATTTATAGAAGTAAAAAGTTTTTTTATTTTTAGCAAGTAGATAAGATGGATATCCCACTACACCAAATGCTTCATATGTTATTTGAGCTTCAGCAGGAATACCGAGTTTCTCTTTTATAAACTCTTTCCACGGTTTTTCTTTTTCAAGGTCTTTGTGAGGATTATCAGATTCTTCTTTAACATTGCATCCCAAAAGAACTAACATAAAGACTCCTATCACAATGTTAAGTATATACTTCATTTTATGTGTTTTATTCGTTTGATGAGGCAAATATATAACTTTTATTTTTTATTTGCAAGAAAAATCTTTCCTTTTTTTTATTTTACTTTTCATTCCTTTGTGAAATCGGTCTTTTATTATGTAAATTTCTAAACTTTATTTTGTTATGTTACTCAAAATATAATATATAAAGCTATAAAACACTACATTCAACAGTAAAAAGAAATAGGTAATCTTTACAATTCTAAACACTTATTGCGCATACAACCCTCTAGTGATATTCAATCTTTATAAAACAAAACTTTCTCCCTCTTTTTTCAAACCAATAATCCCTAAAAATAAATAAAAATAGACAAGTTCTACTCTTTGTGTAGAATCAAGATCTACAAAAATCTTCCTTTGAATAGAAAGCGAAAAAGCTCCTTGAGTTAGCTTTTGATAAAAAACATCATCAAAAATAGCATCAAAATCCTTCTCAACTTGCAACTTACTATTAGGCAACTGATTAAGAACCTTCTATAGGAGAAACCCAACCTATTGTTACTCTTTTGTTTATCTTAAAACTTTTATCTTTTAAGCTGACTGAGCAACATAATAGAATCTTGTACATAAAAACTATCTTCTTGCGCCAAAGCAAAAGTACTAATGAATAATGATAATACAAAAAAAATATACTTCCATACTCTTTATTTTTTTGATTATTCTACTTTTAGGTAAAAGTAATGATTTCTCCTTAAAAAACTTAAATTAGAACAGATCGAGAGATTAAAATAACAGCCCAAAAACTACCACTTATTTACCTAATTTTCCAAACTTTTTTACTTTTTTTCTTGTTATTTAGAAAATTCGTCGTATCTTTGCACCGAAAAGTAATATTTGAGGGGACATTTAAGTCCCCTCTTTTTATAGCAAATGAATTTCAAAGACCAAGTTAAAGAGTTAGTTAATAAGGCTTTAAGCGAGCACCCTGAACTGTTTCTAACCGATTTAAGCGTAGGAGCTGACAATACCATTCGCGTGACCATCGACGGGGATAAGGGCGTGGGTATTGACGATTGTATAGAGCTTAGCCGTGCTATTGAGAACTCTTTAGACCGCGAGGTGGTAGATTTCGCCCTAGAGGTTACTTCGTTTGGTGCTACTGAGCCTTTTGTAATGGAACGCCAATACACTAAAAATGTGGGTAGAACCGTGCAAATCACAACACTCGACGGCAAAACACACGAAGGAGTACTGAAAGGCATTGTTGAAGGTAAAGCCGTACTCGAAACTGAAACTCGCGAACCGAAACCCGTAGGTAAAGGTAAAATCACTGTAAAGAAAGAGCACTTATTTGCGCTCACCGATATAAAAGAAACTAAAGTAATCATTAAATTTTAATTAAACGTATATGAATAGTCTTGAATTAATCGAATCATTCTCGGAGTTTAAAGATGATAAACTCATCAATCGCGAAACCTTGATGGCTATTTTGGAAGAGGTTTTCCGCAATACCCTAAAAAAGAAATATGGCTCTGACGATAATTTCGATATTATTATCAACCCCGATAAAGGCGACTTACAAATCTTTCGTAACCGTGTGGTAGTGGAAGACGGTGCAGTAACGAACGACAATCAGCAAATTGAACTTTCGGTAGCTCGCAAAATTGAACCCGATTTTGAGGTAGGAGAAGACGTTTCAGAGGAAATTAAAATTAATGACTTGGGTCGGCGTGCTATCTTAGCTCTACGCCAAAACTTGATTTCTAAAATTCACGAATACGATAGTATGACTATCTATCAGCGTTTCAAAGACTTGATAGGTCAGCTATACGTAGCTGAAATACACCATATCCGTCACAAAGCTATCATCTTGTTAGACGACGAAGGCAATGAGATTATCCTTCCTAAGGAAAAACAAATTCCGTCAGACTTCTTTAAGAAAGGCGAGCACGTGCGCGGAATTATCGAATCGGTAGAGCTGAAAAGTACCAAACCTACCATTATTATGTCGCGTACATCTCCTCTATTCTTGGAGCGTTTGTTCGAACAAGAAATCCCCGAGATTGCCGACGGGCTTATCACTATTAACAAGGTGGTACGTATTCCAGGAGAGAAAGCAAAAGTGGCTGTAGATTCATTCGACGACCGTATTGATGCGGTAGGTGCGTGTGTAGGTGTGCGTGGGTCTCGTATTCACGGTATTGTGCGCGAGTTGGGCAATGAGAATATCGATGTATTACCGTTCACCAATAACCCACAACTGCTCATCACCCGTGCTTTGGCACCTGCACGTGTATCTTCAGTGGTTATCAACGAAGAAGAAAAACGTGCCGATGTGTATTTGGCAAATGAAGAAGTATCGAAAGCCATTGGTAAATCGGGCTATAACATTCGCTTGGCGAGTCAGCTTTCAGGCTATGAAATCGACGTATATCGCGAAGGAGCAACCGAAGAAGATATTGAGCTTAGCGAGTTTAACGACGAAATTGAAGAATGGGTGATTGAAGAACTGCAAAAAGCAGGACTTGATACAGCTAAGAGTGTATTGGAACTTTCTGCCGAAGAGCTAATGCAACGCACTGACCTCGAAGAAGAGACTGTAAGCGAAGTGCTACGCATTTTGGCAGAAGAGTTTGAATAGGGTAAAAGAAAAAATCTGTGAAAGCAGAGTGTATGAGGGAGGTAGATTCCCTACAACTTAAACAAAAAATAATGTATCCTTTCTTCTTAAAAGAGAAATGGATTTTAATAAACATATATGAGCGAGGGAAAAAAAATAAGATTAAGCAAAGTTTTAAAGGAGTTCAATATCTCTATGGTAACAGCCGTAGAATATCTGAAGAAGGAGAAAGGGATAGAAATAGAATCTAACCCTAATACTTCTATTACAGAAGATATTGTGAAGTTCCTTTCGAACAAATTTAACGCCGACAAGAGTAAGCGTGAGGTTTCAAAAGAGATAGTGGAAGACAAGCGCAAAGAGCGCGAGGCTATCCGCATAGAGCAAGAGAAAGAAAACCAAGAGAAGCGCAAACAGCAGGAGCAAGAAGTGATAAAAGCTAAAGCTCAACTAGCTGGGCTCAAACCTGTGGGTAAAATAGACCTTGAAGAAGGTAATAAAAAAGAAGGGGTAGCTCCTGCTCAAGAAGCACCAAAACCAGAAATTACTACTTCAAAACAGGAAGTAACCTCTTCTAAAACAAAAACAACAACCTCGAAGCAAGAAGCAACTCCTGGAACAGTGCAATCTCAGCCTGCTAAGGACAAGAAAAAAGACAACAACAAACCCGACGCTCAAAAGAATAAATCTGCTTATCAAAATCCATTGGCACAAACCGTTGCTACGCAAAAGAAGAAGGAACAACAGAACCATACCCCTAAGGAAGAACTCACCACTGAAATCCCTGCAGGTGTGATTGAAACTCAATACCAAAAGCTCACAGGTCCTAAAGTAGTGGGTGAGAAAATAGACCTTAGTCAGTTTGAGAAAAAGAAGAAAAAACGCAAACGCAACCGTCACAAAGACAAGGATAAAGAGACTCAAACTACTGCTAATAGCACTACTGATGCTACCGGCGACAGCGAAAAACGCAAACGCAAACGCATTCGCAAAGATGAAGTGAATGTGGCTAAAGGTGGTGACAACACGAAGAAAGAAAAGAAAAACAAGATTATTGCCAAAATAGAACCTTCCGAAGAAGAGGTACAAAAACAAGTACGCGAGACCCTGGAACGTCTGCAAGGTAAAGGTACAAAATCTAAGGGGGCTAAATACCGCAAAGAAAAACGAGAAACTCACCGACAAAAAGTAGAACAAGAGCTCGCTGAACAAGAACAACAAGAGAAGATACTAAAAGTAACCGAGTTTGTGACAGTAAACGAACTGGCTACAATGATGGACGTTCCTATCAATAAGGTAATTGGTGCGTGTATGTCTCTCGGTATTATGGTAACAATGAACCAGCGTCTCGATGCCGAAACCCTCTCGATAGTAGCTGATGAGTTTGGCTATGAAGTGGAATTTGCAACAGCTAACATCGAAGAAGCTATCCATACCGAAGAAGATCAACCTGAAGATTTAGTACCTCGTGCACCTATCGTTACCGTAATGGGTCACGTAGACCACGGTAAAACATCGCTCTTAGACTACATTCGTAAAGAAAATGTAATCGCAGGTGAAAGCGGTGGAATTACTCAGCACATTGGGGCTTATAGCGTGAAATTAGAAAGTGGAGAACGCATCACTTTCCTCGATACTCCTGGTCACGAAGCCTTTACTGCTATGCGTGCTCGTGGTACCAAAGTAACCGATATTGCTATTATTGTGGTAGCTGCCGACGACGATGTGATGCCTCAAACCAAAGAGGCTATTAGTCACGCACAAGCCGCAGGAGTACCTATTATCTTTGCCATTAACAAGATTGATAAACCGAATGCGAACCCCGATAAAATTAAAGAACACTTGGCGACTATGAACCTCCTCGTAGAAGAATGGGGCGGTAAAATACAGTCACAGGATATTTCGGCAAAGCAAGGTATTGGTGTATCTGAACTATTGGAAAAAGTACTCTTAGAAGCCGAAATCCTCGAGCTGAAAGCAAATCCTAACAAACCAGCGGTAGGTACTGTAGTGGAAGCAGCTCTTGACAAAGGTCGTGGATATGTTTCTACTATATTGGTAGAATCGGGTACGTTACACGTAGGCGACTATGTACTGGCGGGTACCAACTCTGGTAAAATACGTGCTATGCACGACGAACGAGGTAAGAAGGTAAAAGAAGCAGGCCCTTCTACTCCTATTTCTATCTTGGGATTGGACGGAGCTCCACAAGCAGGTGATAAATTCTACGTATTCGAAGACGAAAAAGAAGCCAAACAGATTGTAGCTAAACGCGCTCAATTACAACGCGAACAATCAGTACGTACGCAACGCCACATCACTCTCGACGAGATAGGGCGACGCATTGCTCTCGGTGACTTCAAACAGTTGAATATTATTCTTAAAGGTGACGTAGACGGCTCGGTAGAAGCACTTACTGACTCTTTCCAAAAGCTCTCTACTGAAGAGATACAAGTGTCTATCATTCATAAAGGCGTGGGAGCGATTACCGAGTCTGATGTATTATTGGCTTCTGCCTCCGATGCTATTATCATTGGCTTCAATGTTCGTCCGATGACCAACGCACGTGCCTTGGCAGAAAAAGAATCTATCGATATCCGTACCTACTCTATCATCTACGATGCTATCAACGACCTCAAAGACGCGATGGAAGGTATGCTTTCTCCTGTCTTCAAAGAAGAGGTTACCGGTACCGTAGAAATACGCGAACTCTTCAAGATTTCTAAAATAGGAACCATTGCGGGCTGTATGGTAACCGATGGTAAAATCTACCGCAACTCTAAGATACGTCTATTGCGTGACAATGTGGTGATTTATACGGGCGAACTTTCTTCACTCAAGCGTTTCAAAGACGATGTAAAAGAGGTGAGCAAAGGTTATGATTGCGGTTTGCAGATCAAAAACTACAACGATATTCACGAAGGTGACGTGATAGAAGCCTTCCAAGAAGTAGCAGTAAAGAAGAAACTGTAAAAAGAGATTAAAAAAAAAGCGCCTTAAAAGGCGCTTTTTTTATTAATAGGGTGGAATATGGGGCTCGAACCCACGACCTTCGGAACCACAATCCGACGCTCTAACCAACTGAGCTAAGACCACCGTCTGTATTTTCGGGTGCAAAAGTAACTCCTTTTTCCCAATCTACCAAATATTTAGACAACTATTTTTTAGCTAAGTGTTAAGTGTTAAGTGTTAGAAACATTTAGCTCTTTGATTTTCAATCTCTTTTCATCTTTCACTCACATACCCAGTTACGAGCCCTCACTGGCTTTACCTTTTATCTTTTACCTTTTGCCTCTACCAGTAATGGCGCTTTCTTGTCTTTCTCCGAAAGTTGTATCACCTCAGCTGGTAGTCGCCAATCAATACCTATGGTAGGGTCGTCCCAGCGCACACTACCCTCACTCTCGGGAGCGTAGTAATTGTCGCATTTGTATTGAAAAATAGCTTCTTCGCTCAATACAGCAAAACCGTGAGCAAAACCTCTCGGGATAAAAAACTGACGCTTGTTTTCTTCGTTTAGTATCACAGACTCATACTGCCCAAAGGTAGGTGAGTCTTCTCGCAAATCCACTGCTACATCAAGTACTTCTCCTTTTACCACTCTCACCAATTTAGCCTGTGCAAAAGGTGGTTTCTGAAAGTGTAATCCGCGCAATACCCCATAGGTCGATTGCGATTCGTTGTCTTGTACAAATACAGTGGGGCTTACTAACTCATTAAATCGCTGTTGCGAAAACGACTCAAAAAAGTAACCTCTTCCGTCAAAAAACACCTGTGGCTCAATAATCACCACGCCTTCTATCTTAGTTCTGATTACTTTCATCTGTAGGATTTTGTTCTTCTTGTACAGGCGCCACTTCTTCTGCTGGTTCTATGGGTTCTATTACTTTTGTGCGTTTACTCTTGCGTTTGGTAGCTTGCAAGCGCGTAATACGTTCGTTTATTAAGTCTCCTGTGATGAAATCTATATTAGGCTCAGTATACGCTTTCTGATATGTTTTCAGTGCCTTTTTATCATCACCCATCTTTTCGTAATATTCAGCTAAAAAGAAGTTGGGCATCGCTGTTTTTAGGTAGCCATTGCTCTCTACGTATTTTGCCAATTTCTTGAGCGATTCCCAGTCTTGCGACGAATTAATAGCTGTATAAGTAGCCATCACATCGTTTAGTATAGGCACTTTCTTTACGCCTAACTGTTTATAAATAGTGTTATATTTGTTCTCCAAATATTCATAAATCCCCGTTTCAAGAGTCTCCATTTGGGTCTTAAACTCCTTGCCTCCTATGGGTTTATAAATGTCAAAACACATATCAAGTGCCTGTGCTATCCCTTGCAATTTAGCAGCGTTTACTGAGCTTCCTTTAAAATCAACAAAGTGATATTCTACCGATTCGTGCACAGGCGCCGAGCGCATCGCTCTTTCAAACTGAATTGCCTTGTCGTACACCACTTTGTTTTCCACATCGGCAGTAGCCATATAGTAAAATAAACGGTTAGGCACTCCCGCTGCCAAAGCGTGCGAAAACTCTTCTCCCATACGTGGAAGAGCCACTGGGTTGAGGCTTACTATCATATTAAAAGTAGGTTTCTTCTCGGCAAGCATATAGTAATTAGCCAAAAAACCCGCCTCTTCCGAAGCAATAACCCCTTTTAGGTCAGCTATTGGGTATTTCCCTTGTATGTAAGGCACTAATTCTGCCGATACAAACTCAAAGAAACGAGCCGACTCATTAATAGGGCGACCCACCTCTTCTACCACCGTTACATCTTCTTGTTTGGGTTCATACACACCCACCACTATACACTTAGGCATTTCACCAAACTGTTCGTAATAACGCACCATCGAAACAACAGGTTCCATCAGCGTTTCCGCATTGAGCACTACTATCAGCGGATATGCCTGTCTATCCGTGTACTTTTCAGGCTTGTAGATACCTATCTTCTGTTTTCTATTGAGTCTCCCTGACGAAAAAGTCTCCGAAATAACCTGTGAAAACGCACTTTGTAAGGTTACCAAAGCGATAACGATTGTAAGATATTTCTTCATTTTTTTATAGTATTTACTTTATTTTAAACGCACAAATGAAACAAAAAAGCTCCATATAGCAAAATTTTAAGCATTTTTTAACGAAATTTTAACTTTATACCGATACCTGCGCTTTAATCGTAGGGTAAGGGTCATAGCCTTCTAAACGAAAATCGTCATAATCAAAGGCAAACAAATCCTTCACTGCCCGATTCAAGTGCATCGTAGGCAAAGGGCGTGGCGTCCTGCTGAGCTGTAAAGCTACCTGCTCACGATGATTGTTATAGATGTGCACATCACCAAAAGTATGCACAAAATCTCCTAATTGCAAATCGCATACTTGCGCAAGCATCATCGTAAGTAACGCATATGAAGCAATGTTAAAAGGCACCCCTAAAAACACATCGGCACTGCGTTGGTATAACTGACAAGACAATTTCCCATCGGCTACGTAAAACTGAAACAGTGCGTGACAAGGAGGCAATGCCGCTTTACCATTGGCTACGTTCTCCGCAAACGATTTTCCCGTATCAGGCAATACCGACGGATTCCAAGCCGAAACGATAATCCGTCGGCTTTCAGGATTTTGTTTAAGAGTCTCTACCACCGTTTTTATCTGGTCAATCGCCTCGCCATTCCAGTGGCGCCATTGTGCTCCATAAACAGGACCGAGGTCGCCGTTCTCATCTGCCCATTCGTTCCAAATGCGCACCCCGTGGTCAGTGAGATATTTAATATTTGTATCTCCTTTTAAAAACCAAAGTAATTCATAGATAACCGATTTTAAGTGTATCTTTTTAGTCGTTACCAGCGGGAAACCCTTATTGAGGTCAAAGCGCATTTGGTAACCAAATACACTGGTCGTTCCCGTGCCGGTACGGTCATCTTTAGAATAGCCATTATCGAGAATATGGCGCAAGAGGTCGTGATATGTTTGCATTTTTAGTTAAGTGTTAAACCTAAGAAGTTAAATCGGTGCAAAGATACAACAATAATAAAAAATACCAATACCCTAACCTCTCTCATTCTATCAACCCACTTATTTCCAATTTTTTATATACCTTACCTTTCTCTTATTTTTGTCCTATATATCACCGCGCTTCATCTTTCCGTCGCCACATTCCCACTAAACTCCTCCAACAAATTTGCTAATTTTCCAAATTCTCTAATTTCTCTCCCTCTTTTCCGTCGCTACATTCCCCCCTCTCCTTGGGAGAGGGATGGGGTGAGGATTCTCTTTCTTTCGCCTCGAAACCCCGTTTTTAACATTTTTAGCCTTGTTGTATTATATTATAAATCAACTTTTTATACACCCTTTCTATACCAATCGTCCAAGATTCGTATAAGCTTCCTATAAGCTCTCTATAAGCTAACCCCACCCTCCTAACACCCTTTTTTTACCAAATTTTCTCTTAGCTCTCTTCCGATTTCTTCTGTTTCCTTCCGAAAGTTCAGAACCTCTCTAAGATTCTCCGAAAACTCCGACGAACCTCTCTCCCCATTTCACAAGGCGTAGACTTGATTTTGTTTAAAATTTGTTTAATTTCTGAGGCACAGCCTCATTCCTCTAACTCAACCTCGCACCTCATTTCCTAATTTCCTAATTTCCTAATTTCCACCTGCCCGTCGTGCCACGACTTGTTAATTTGCTAATTACTTCGTACCTTTGCACTTTCAATAACTATCAATAGAATATAATAATGAGAAAAATACTCTTAGCACTCTCTATTTTCGCTTTTACGCTGAATGCAATAGCCCAAGATAACCCTTGGCAACAACAAGCTGATTATCAAATGAACGTAACGATGGACGTGAAAAACTTTCAGTATAAAGGCACCCAAAAACTCACGTATACCAATAACTCTCCCGATACCCTACGCGTAGTATTCTACCACCTCTATTTCAACGCTTTTCAGCCAAATAGCGAAATGGATAGCAAACTGCAATCCATCCCCGACCCCGATAGACGTATGGCTAACAATCTCGGCACCGATAAAAACCCCATTTACGAGAGTCGTATAGCCAAACTCTCACCTTCTGAAATCGGACTATTGCGCATTACGGCTATGAGTCAGGACGGACAAAAAGCTACCTTCTCTCACGAAAGTACAATCCTAAAAGTAACCCTCCCCACCCCTATTCTACCTCACAGCAAAACAGTACTCGATATGACCTTTGAAGGTCAAGTGCCCGTAATGATACGTCGTGCAGGTCGTAATAGCCCCGATGGCGTAGCGCTTTCAATGGCACAATGGTACCCTAAAATGGTAGCTTACGATCATCAAGGTTGGCATACTACCGAATACTTAGGTCGTGAGTTCTACGGCGTTTGGGGTAACTTCGATGTAAAAATCACCCTCGACAAAACCTATGTGGTAGCAGGTTCAGGCGTGTTGCAAAATCCTAACGAAATGGGCTGTGGTTATGAAGATAAGGGCGTAAAAATACCCCAAACCAAAGCTAAAACCAAAACGTGGCATTTTATAGCCGAACGTGTACACGATTTCACTTGGGCTGCCGACCCTCAGTTTACTCACGATAAGCACACTCTCACCGACGGTAAGACCATACACTTCTTCTATAAAAAATATCCAGAGAATTGGAAGCGTATCCAGCCCGATATGCTCAAAGTATTCGATTATTTCAATACACTTATAGGCAAATATCCTTGGCCTCAATACTCTTTCATTCAAGGAGGCGATGGTGGTATGGAGTATGCAATGTGTACCCTTATGGAAGGCGGTAAGAAATACGAGAGTTTAGTAGGCACCGCCATTCACGAACTGGCTCACGCTTGGTTTCAACACCTCTTAGCTACCGATGAGGCAGCTTATCCGTGGATGGACGAAGGGTTTACCTCCTATATCCAAACACTTGCCGAACAGCAAGTGTTGCACCTCATTCCCGCAACCAACTATCCCTTTACTAAAGCGTACAACGGTTACCTAAACTTAGTGAAATCGGGGTTACAAGAACCTACCATCACTCATTCCGACCGTTATGCAACGAACTACGCTTATAGTATTGCCGCTTACTACAAAGGACAGCTCTTCCTCACTCAGTTAGATTATCTAATGGGCAACGAAGTACTGATGAAAACTCTCAAACGCTACTATCGCGAATATGCTTTCAAGAATCCAACCCCCAATGATTTTATTCGCATAGCCGAAAAAGTATCAGGAATGCAATTACAATGGTTCCTCAATGAGTTTATGCAAACTGACCACGTAGCCGATTACGCTATCGACAAGGTAGAAGCCAAAGGAAATAAAACGGCAATTACCCTCAAACGCTTAGAACGCCTGCCTCTTTCTATCGACCTTTTTGTAACCGATAAAGCTGGTAAAACCCAATACGTATATGTGCCCTTGCGAATGACTTACGGCGAAAAACCAAACACTTACCCTAATTATCCCCGTACGGTAGTTCCTGCTTGGGGTTGGGGTAACCTTACCTACACTTTTGAACTCGATATGCCATTGAACAATATCCAAAGTATAGTATTAGACCCTAATAACAGAAGTGTAGATATCAACAGAGAGAATAATATTTATAAGAAATAAAATGCACACTGTTATTATCTTTTTAGGATTTTATAATTTGCTCTTCGCTGTCTTCCATTTGTTGTTTTGGAGACTTTTCAAATGGAAGGAAGAAGTGCGCAAGCTCAGTTTTGCTAATCGCGGAATTATCCAAATCCTCAATATACAAATAGTTTATTATTTTGTAGCAGTAGCAATAGTTTGTTTTTGTTTTACTAACGAACTTCTCACTACTGATTTAGGTAAGGTTTTCTTACTTGGCAACTCGTTGTTCTGGGCAATACGTTTAGTACAACAATATATATTTCTGAGGAAAAATAGTTTTGTAATTCACTTTTTGGCAGTACTATTTTTGTTAGGAACAGTATTATTTTTATTACCTTTGCTTTATTAAAATCAGTATATACTAACTCCTAACATCTAACACCTAAACAATGGACAATATTTTAGGATACGATACAATAAAGAACTATTTGCAAGCCAGTGTGGAAGCAGGTCGCATTCCACACGCTCAATTATTTGTGGCAGGCGAAGGACAAGGCGCTTTGCCAATGGCAATCGCCTACGCAACTCTCATTCTTTCGCACGATAACCCCAAGGCAAAGGCTCAATGCGCCCAACTCGCTCACCCCGACCTTCATTTTGCTTTCCCCACAGCTATTAATGACAAGGTGAAAAAAGACCCTATTAGTGCTCTCTTTATGGACGAATGGCGCGCTTTTGTAAAAGAACAGCCTTATGGTTCCCTTTTTGATTGGCTCGTGTGCTTAGGTATAGAGAAGAAACAAGCCAACATAGGGGTAAATGAGGCTAAAGAGATTACCAATAAGTTAGCACTGAAATCATTTGAAGGTGGCTTTAAGATAATGATTATCTGGATGGCAGAGAAGATGAATGCCGAAGCCTCTAACAAGCTTCTTAAACTCCTCGAAGAACCCGCCGACAAAACAGTCTTTCTCTTGGTGGTAGAAGAAGAAAATGCCCTATTAGACACTATCAAATCTCGTTGCCAAATCCTGCGTTTCCCGCCCCTAAGTGAGAATGCTATTAAAGAAGCCCTCGTAGAACGTGGTTTAGCTGATGCCGAAGCGACCAAAATAGCTCTACGCGCTCAAGGAAATTTCAACAAAGCCCTCCAACTGATGAACAACAAAGAAAGCGAAGAAGCCATTTTTGAGCGTTGGTTTATTGCGTGGGTGCGCACAGCCTACCGCGCGCGTGGTAACAAAGCCTCTATACAAGGACTCTTGCAGTGGAGTGACGAAATCAATACCGTAGGGCGGGAGGCGCAAAAACAGTTTTTGCAATACTGCGCTGAGGTGTTCCGTCAGGCATTCCTACTGAACTATACCGCCTCTGGTTTGGTATATATACAATTCGCCGACCCTACTTTCCAACTTGCTAAATTTGCCCCTTTTATTCACGGCGGTAATATCGAGGCAATACACAACCTCCTCGAAGAAGCCCAGTTACACGTAGAGCGCAATGGCAATGGCAAAGTTATTTTCACCGATTTAGCCATCAAACTCACCCGACTATTACACACTAAGCAATGAGACAATTTCCTAATTTTCTAATCTGCTAATTTTCTAATTTGAAATTATGTTAACCGCAATTTCCCCTATCGATGGTCGTTATGCCGATAAAACGACCTCCCTTGTGCCTTTCTTCTCCGAAATGGCACTTATTCGTTATCGTGTGCAAGTGGAAGTAGAGTACTTTATCGCTCTATGCGAACTCCCCCTGCCTCAACTCGCCGATTTCCCTAAGGAAAGATACACCGACCTTAGAAGACTCTACCAAAATTTCACCGAAGAGGAAGCTCTAAAAGTAAAAGAAATAGAGCAAACTACCAATCACGATGTAAAAGCGGTTGAATATTTCATTAAAGAGGCTTTTGATAAACTGCAATTAGGAAAATACAAGGAGTTTATCCACTTTGGTCTCACCTCTCAGGATATCAACAATACCGCTATTCCACTTAGCATCAAGGAAGCTGTACAACAAGTGTATTTGCCTGCCTTGGAGCAATTGCTCAGCAAACTGAAAAGTTTAGTAACCCAATGGAAAGATATCCCTCTACTAGCGCGCACTCACGGTCAGCCGGCATCTCCTACGCGTTTAGGCAAGGAGTTCGAGGTGTTTGTCGTTCGTATGGAACAGCAGTTACAAACCCTTATAGCAGTGCCTTATGCTGCCAAATTTGGGGGAGCTACCGGTAACTACAACGCTCATAAAGTAGCCTATCCTAATATCGATTGGAAGGCTTTCGGCACTCGCTTTGTAGAGGAAATATTAGGCTTACACCATTCTTTCCCCACTACCCAAATTGAGCATTACGACCATTTAGCCGCTCTTTTCGATGCTCTCAAACGCATCAATACGATTCTCATCGATTTAAACCGCGATGTTTGGACATATATCTCTATGGATTACTTCAAACAACAGATAAAAGCTGGCGAGGTAGGCTCTTCGGCTATGCCTCATAAGGTAAACCCTATTGATTTTGAAAACTCCGAAGGTAATTTAGGCATAGCCAACGCTCTTTTAGAGCATTTATCGGCAAAATTACCTATTTCCCGTCTACAACGCGACCTCACCGATAGTACAGTATTGCGCAATGTAGGTGTGCCTTTTGGTCATATACTCATAGCCCTGCAATCTACCCTCAAAGGACTCAATAAACTTCTTTTAAATGAGGATAAAATCCGCGAAGACTTGCAAGACCATTGGGCAGTAGTAGCCGAGGCTATCCAAACGATTTTGCGTCGAGAAGGCTATCCTAACCCCTATGAAGCCCTCAAAGCCCTCACGCGTACCAATACCGCTATCACTGCCAAGACTATCAGCAACTTCATCGATACCTTGGAAGTAAATGAAGATGTAAAGGCAGAACTAAAAGTTATAACGCCCGAAAACTATACGGGAGTTTAAAACAACAGCCACAATATCCAATAAAAAAGCCTACTTAAAATTTCAAGTAGGCTTTTCTTTTTTATTAATACTTCATCTCTTAAAAATCTACTGTTACCCCTAACTTCTCAGCAATAATCGCATTGATATAGCCCGAAAGGGCTGGAATGCTTACGCTCTCCAATACGGTATTTGCAAAAGCATAGGTGAGTAAGGCAGAGGCTTCTTTTTTGCCTATCCCACGTGTTTGCAAATAGAATAAAGAGTCTGCACTGAGAGAACCTACGGTACAGCCGTGTGAGCACTTCACATCATCGGCAAAGATTTCGAGCTGGGGCTTGGTGTATACCGTTGCTTTATCAGAGAGAAGGATATTGTCGTTCTGCTGATAAGCATTCGTTTTCTGGGCGATTTGCTCCACCATTATCTTACCGTTGAACACATTGGTGGCTTCATCATTTACGATACTCTTATAATCTTGATGACTCTCACAGTTAGGATATGCGTGGTTCACCAGCGTATAATGGTCGGTGTGTTGCGTAGCTTTGAGAATGCTCAACCCTTTGAGAGTAGATTCTAAATGCTCGCCTTGGTGATAGAAATTGAGGTTGTTGCGAGTGAGTGTCCCACCAAACGAGAAGGTATGTACGCTGGCGTGGCTGTTTGCCTCTTGCGAAATATAGGTGTTATCGATAAGGGAAGCGGTAAGACTATCGTTTTGCAATTTGTAATAATCAAGGAAAGCATCTTTGGCTACAAATGCCTCGGTTACCGCATTGGTAAGGATAGCTGTCGAGATATCTGATAAGTTTTGGTGAACTTCAATAACTTTGAGCTGTGCATTCTCACCCACTGCAATAATATTGCGTGGTTGGTAGCAAGTGGTTTCTTTTCTGTCGTTGAAATATAGCAACTGTATGGGTTTATCTACCACTCTTCCCTTGGGTACTTCTATATAAATCCCTTCTGAGGCAAAAGCGGTATTGAGAGCGGTAAATACATCGCCTTTTTCGGTATTGGCGTTGAAGTATTTTTTAATAAACGCTTCTCCACCCTTGTGTAATGCTTCTAATAGAGGTGTAACAGTAACGCCTGTGAGCTCTTTGCTCGACATTTCGGGGCAGTAGTAACCGTTTACAAATACAAGCTGATAACAATCCGCGATAGCGTACTTGTGCAACACTTCGGGTGAGAGGGTTGTTTTATTATAAATAGGTCGCCACAAGCTGTAATCAGTAGCTTGGAGGTTAGAGAGTGAGGTGTATTTCCACGCTTCTACTTTCTTATGTGGGAAACCTTTTTCGGCAAAGAAACTAAGGGCTCCTTTGCGAATATCTTTTAATATATCGCCTTTATGTGGGAACTGCTCAAAAGTAGCTACCCATTTGTCTTTTAAATTCATAGTCTAATTTGCTTATCCTTTCAGCCAATCATAACCTTTAGCTTCCAATTCTAAGGCGAGGTTTTTGTCGCCTGTTTTTACGATTTTACCATCGGAAAGCACGTGTACATAATCGGGGACGATGTAGTCTAAGAGGCGTTGGTAGTGGGTGATAACGAGCACTGCGTTGTTTTCGTTTTTGAGTTTATTCACCCCATTAGCTACAATGCGTAGGGCGTCGATGTCGAGCCCAGAGTCGGTCTCGTCTAAAATAGCTATTTTGGGTTCGATCATTGCCATTTGAAAGATTTCGTTGCGTTTCTTCTCACCGCCAGAGAATCCTTGGTTGAGGGAACGCGAAAGGAAGTCAGGATTGATTTCTAGAAGGGCGGCTTTTTCGCGTATTTTTTTGAGAAGTTCAGCAGCAGGCATATCGGGTAATCCTTGTGCCTTGCGACTCTCGTTAATAGCGGTTTTGATGAAGTTGGTTACTGATATTCCAGGGATTTCTACAGGGTATTGGAAAGACATAAAGATACCTTTATGTGCGCGCTCTTCGGGGGCATCTTCTAACAGACTTTCGCCATTGAGGAGGATATCACCCTCTGTTACCTCAAAGTTTTCGTTACCCGCAATCACCGCCGAAAGAGTAGATTTGCCCGCTCCATTAGGTCCCATAATGGCGTGTACTTCGCCCGCTTTTATTTCTAAGTCAATCCCTTTGAGGATTTCTTTGCTGTCCACACCTGCGTGGAGATTTTTTATTATTAACATTTTAATTGAGTTTAGTGATACTTCTCTCCTAACTATAAAGTATAATACAGCTTGTATTAGTATTCATATTTTTCAATACTACTATCATATCCGAACATCACTTTGGTAATTTTAGTAGCGTAACCTTGCGGATTATTAGCTTCATTTTTATATTCAGTTAAATATGGAGTGCCTGTAGTAAGTCCTAAACTGGGGTTTTTAGGGTCTTTTGGTACTTGGGTTAGTTTAGTTTGTTTCACTACAAGGTTTTTGCTATTAGTGGCTTCATAAAGCTCATAAAAGAGGTAGTCATCTAAAGGAGTGTTTGCTAACGTGACAAGTTGTATTTGCAAGTCTCTCTTGGGGTTTTTCTTCTGCAGGTCATACTCATATTGAAAGGTCTCTCTAAGAAAAACTACTCCTCCGTCATTGAGTTTATCTATTACTTTCTTTATCAAGTTACCTTCTGGACTAAAAGTATAGGTTTTTCTGTCGTGTCCAGAAGCACCCGTTGCGACCACAGTATGGGCATCTGGGTAGGTAAGTTTGTAAACGATTGAAGGAGAAAATTCACTTAGTTTCCCATCTTTGTAGCCAAAAGTAATAGACATAGGATGCTTTCCTATTCTACTTTTTCTAATTTCAGTAACTTGGTCTTGGTCATTGAAACTAAATTCTACAACTCCTTGAGCTATACCATCTTTATCAATATCTATTCTGGCAGGAAGCTTTTTACCTTTTAGGGGTTTAATAATCAAATGTTTGACTTCCTTTCGCTTTGAACGATAAGTTTTAAACTCTCTTGCTTCCTTAATAAATCCGTCCTCTATGGTGTAAACCATTTCGGAGATATCATCCTTTGAACGCTCTATGATGTACTTAGTAGGCAATAATGTCTTTTCTTCTAACGGGTCAGGAGTTTTTTTATTGTTATTATTGTTATTGTCATCATCACTTTTGTGGCAAGCAACTCCAATGAGAGCAAGACTTGCTAAAATTAACAGCTTTCTCATAACGATTTTTTAATTAAATTAGGGAGCAAAGGTAGTCTTTTTTGACGTAACAGACAAAAAATATTTCTCCTATCTCCTCCTTATATTCGTGCCACATACGTAATATAAACGTGGTACAGACATCTCCTATACTTATCGTAAATAACCTAATTTCTTTAAGAACCTCTCTATGGGGAAATTTAGCCCGCCCTGCTAGTGCAAGCGTTTCGTTCCTACTCTCACCATATCATCACTAAGGTACCTATGGTAATGAGTGAGGCACCTATCACCGATTTAAGGGTGAAGTCCTCGTGTAGGAAGATAATAGCCAAAACAAAGGTGATGGCGACACTTAGTTTATCTACCGAAACAACTTTGGTAGTTTCTCCCATTTGCAGGGCTTTGTAATAGCACAACCACGATGCCCCTGTGGCAATTCCTGAGAGGATAAGAAAGAGCCAACTGCGCTGGCTTATCTGGGCAATATTATGCTGACTTTGGGTGATGAAAACCATTGCCCACGCCAGCAACACAACTACCACTGTGCGGATAGCGGTCGCTACATTAGAATTGACCCCTTCAATGCCTATTTTGGCAAGAATAGCGGTAAGAGCAGCAAAGATAGCCGAAAGTAGTGCAAAAACGAACCACATCATACATTATTTTGTGACAAAGGTAAGTATAATTTACTAATTAGCAATTAGCAAATTATCTAATCTGCTAATTTATAAATATGTAAGGCATCCGCTTGGTGGAGCGGGGTAACAGTAATATCGGTGATTTGAACTTTATCTGGCAGATTGACGATATAGGCTATGGTGTCGGCTATATCTTCGGCATATAGGGGCGTGATACCCTTATACACATTCTCGGCTTTCTGCTCATCGCCTTTGAAACGCACCTTGCTGAAATTGGTCTCTACCAACCCTGGTTTTACGGTCGTTACCTTCAGCTTCTTGTCCATTAGCTCTATACGCATCGCATCGCTTAGGGCTTTTACGGCAAACTTGGTCGCACAATAAATACTGCCATTGGGGTAAGCTATCTCACCCGCTACCGACCCGACGTTCACTATCGTTCCCACCTTTTCGGTGGCAATCATTAACGGAATCACACTGTTGGCAATATAGGTAAACCCTTTGATGTTAGTGTCAATCATCTGGTCTATATCTTCTATGGCGTAAGTATAGAGGTGTTGCAATCCTATTGCCAAGCCCGCATTGTTGATGAGTATATCTATTTGTTGCCATTTTTCGGGTAAGGACTGGATATTTTTCGCCACCTCTTGATAGTTTCTCACGTCGAAAGCTAAGGTTATAACCTCCACCGCGTGTTCTTTTTCGAGTTGGGCTTTCAGTTCTGCTAATACCTCAGCCCGACGAGCGCAGAGAATCAAATTGACGCCCATTTGTGCCAATTTTTCAGCTACTGCTTTACCTATCCCACTACTGGCACCCGAGATAAAAGCTATTTTCCCTTTGATACGATTTGTTCCCATAGTTATTCACATATTTTATTCATTATTTCCTCTGCGGTAGGCTCGTGGTAGTTCCCATTCGTAATCAAAAGTATTCACTCAAAAGAGTCTCACTTGCCCTTTCTCTCTTGAGGTCTCAAACTGCCACGCTTTTTTACTTATAGCCTATCAAAATTCATTTACAATCTATTTTTGTTTGACTCTAAAAAAGCAAAGCCTTTATTTTTGCTTATTTTTTTATCGAATTTCTATAGCGTGAGCTACATACACTTCCTCTTATCATTAATCATTAACCATTAATCACTAACCATTAATCATTTTTCTACCTCTTTTTCACTTTGCTCCTCTCTACTTGGGAGAGAGGCTGAAGGTGAAGACTTCCTCATTCTCATATTCAGAAACTCTACCCCTAACGAAAACGCTATCGCAAAGTACAAGTATCCCTTAGGCACAGCGCCCACCGTTTGCCCTGCCAATACCGCTTCCGATAGGTGCATACTCTCAGTAATAAGCATAAAACCAATGAGTATCAAGAACGAAAGTGCTAATATCTGAATCGAAGGATTGCGGTTTACAAAGTTGCCCACAGGGTTTGCAAAAAGCATCATTATGCCCACCGAAAGCACTACCGCTGTAATCATTATATAAATCGCCCCTGTTAGCCCGCTGGTCATTCCCACCGCTGTAAGAATACTATCCATCGAGAAAATAAGGTCTATCAGTAGTATTTGTACAATAGTCCCCCCGAAAGAAGCGTGTTGTCGCCCCTTAGGGTTATCCGATTGTGTAACGTGTTCTATATGATTCACTTTCGCGTGAATTTCCTTAGTCGATTTATAGAGCAAGAAGATACCCCCCGCAAGCAGTATGAGAGCCTGCCCGTTAAAATGAGCTGAAAACCACCCCCAGTCAAGGCTGATAAGCGCGTCTTTCAACCTAATCAGAAACGAAATACCCAATAAAAGAGCAATGCGCAAAAACATCGCCAAGAAAAGCCCTAAGCGTGTAGCGCGCTTACGTTGATGTTCGGGCAGTTTCCCCGTAACGATAGAGATAAATATCACGTTATCAATCCCCAATACAATTTCGAGAAACGTAAGAGTAATAAGCGCCACAAGGGCATCAGCAGTAAAAAGAAAATCCATTTTATTCTTAGTTTTTAAAACGCAAAGATAAATCAAAAATTGAATATGAATACAACCCAAAGCTCAAAATAATAAAATTCTTATTCAATTACATCTCATTATAAGAAAAGTTTCCCGTCACCATACTCCCCCTCTCCTTGGGAGAGGGACGGGGTGAGGATTCTCTTTCTTTCGCCTCGAAACCCCGTTTTTAACATTTTTAGTGCTATTGTATGATATTATGAATCAATTATTTATATACCCTTTCTATACCAATCGTCCAAGATTCGTATAAGCTTCCTATAAGCTCTCTATAAGCTAACCCCACCCTCCTCACAGCCTTTTTTCACCAAAATTTCTCTCAGCTCTCTTCCGAATCTCTCCGATATCTTCCGAATACTCCTAACAGTATCAACACATCGCTTTTTCATCTCAAACTTTGTCAAAGTTAATAGCCTGTCGTGCTACGACTGCCTGTGCGGCTCGCACCTCATTCCCAAATTCTCTCATTTTCTAATTCTCTCATTTTATAATTTTCTAATTCGCTAATTATAGCTATCTTTGCATTTTAATTACTCAAAAAACTATGGCAGATAAACACCATTACAAAGGTCTTACCGATGCGCAAGTCTTTGAAAGTCACCAAAAATACGGTGAAAACTCCCTCTCATCAGTAGAGGGCGAACCGCTTTGGAAACAATTCTTAGAAAAGTTCACCGACCCCATTATCATCATTCTTCTCGTTGCCCTCGTCTTCTCTTTTGGAGTATCTACTTATGAATATGTGGTGCATAATGAAGGTTTCGATGCTTTCTTAGAGCCCATAGGGATTCTCTTTGCTGTACTCTTGGCTACAGGTGTCGCTTTCTATTTTGAACATAAAGCCAATAAACAATTCGAAATTCTCAATCAGGTAAACGACGAGATTTACTATAAAGTCATTCGCAACGAACACATTACACAAGTGCTCAAAAAGGATATTGTAGTAGGCGATATAGTGATTTTGGAAACCGGAGAAGAAGTACCCGCCGATGGCGAGCTCCTCGAAGCCGTATCAATGCATATCAACGAGTCTACCCTTACCGGAGAACCTTTGGTACACAAAACCACCAATCCAGCCGATTTTGAGGCAGAAGCTACTTACCCTTCTAACTACGTTTGTCGCGGTACTTCGGTATCCGATGGTCACGGTATTTTTGAAGTGAAAAAGGTCGGCGATGCTACCGAATATGGCAAAGTGTTCGAAGGGGTTCAGATAGACAACACAGTGAAAACTCCCCTCAACGAACAGTTGGATAAACTCGCAGGAATGATTACCAAAATCAGTTACGCCATTGCAATTTTGGTGATTGTAGGTCGCCTTATTCTATATTTTACGCTTCCTGCTCATAACATAAACCAAATCGATTGGATTGATTTTGGTCACTATCTTCTCAATACAGCGATGATTGCTATTACTGTGGTGGTAGTTGCGGTACCCGAAGGCTTACCGATGAGTGTTACCCTCAGTTTGGCTTATAGTATGCGCAGTATGATGGCTACCAATAACCTCGTGCGCAAGATGCACGCTTGTGAGACGATGGGCGCTACTACCGTGATTTGTACCGATAAAACGGGTACGCTCACCCAAAACCAAATGACTATCTACGAAACTTATTTCAATCGTTTTACAGATGAACAATTAGGTGAAAAACTCATCGCCGAATCAATGGCGGTGAACTCTACGGCTTACCTCGATTTTACTGATAAAGAAAAACCAAACGTGCTGGGGAATCCTACCGAAGGAGCGCTCCTATTGTGGCTCTACGGCAAAGGAACTAACTACTTGCCCATACGCGAAGGGAGTGAAGTGCTTAACCAACTCACTTTTTCTACCGAACGCAAATATATGGCTACTTTGGTGCAATCACCAGCGTTGGGCAAACCGGTATTGTACGTAAAAGGAGCTCCCGAAATCGTAATGACTTTTTGCTACGAGGGTGGTAAATTCCTTTCCGATATTCCACAAGCCGATTTCGAGGCAAAACTATTACAATACCAAAACCAAGCGATGCGCACTATTGGTTTTGCATATAAAGTAATCGACGACCCGAATACGGTAATATCCAAAAATGGTAAGTTAGTGGTAAATGGCTTAAATTTTATAGGTATTACCGCTATTTCTGACCCCGTACGCCCTGATGTGCCTGCTTCTATTGAAGAGTGTTTGCACGCAGGCATTCAGGTGAAGATTGTAACCGGTGATACACCAGGCACCGCTCGCGAAATCGCCCGCCAAATACATTTGTGGGACGATACTTGCACCGAGCGCAACCAAATCACCGGCGTAGAATTTGCCGCAATGAGCGATACCGAACTCTTAGACCGCATTACCGACCTACGTGTGATTTCACGCGCACGTCCGCTCGACAAAGCACGCCTCGTGAACCTATTGCAACAAAAAGGCGAAGTTGTAGCCGTAACCGGTGATGGTACCAACGATGCACCAGCCCTCAAAGCTGCCCAAGTAGGTCTTTCAATGGGCGACGGAACCTCAGTAGCCAAAGAAGCTTCTGATATCACTATCTTGGACAACTCGTTCAGTAGTATCGGTAAAGCCGTAATGTGGGGGCGTTCACTCTATTTAAACATTCAGCGTTTTATCCTCTTCCAGATGACTATCAATGTGGCAGCGTGTATCATCGTGCTCATTGGGGCATTCTTAGGGGTAGAGTCACCGCTTACCGTAACTCAAATGCTCTGGGTGAACCTCATTATGGATACCTTTGCGGCATTAGCGTTAGCGTCCTTACCACCGAGCAATCGCGTAATGAACGATAAACCTCGTGCGCGTGGTGCTAATATCATTACAAAACCAATGACGAAAGGCATTTTTGGTGTAGGAGGATTCTTTGTAGTGTTGCTTTTTGGTTTCATTCAGTACTTTAAAAATGAGGATATCACCAGTCTCACTCAATTCTCAATTACTGATTATTTCAGTCATTTCTTTCACTTCGGAACACCCAAAAACGGACTATCGGCTTATGAACTTTCCTTGTTCTTCTCGATATTCGTGTTCTTGCAATTCTGGAATATGTTCAATGCCAAAGCTTATCGTACTGGCAAGAGTACTTTTTATAATATAGGCAAGAGCCAAGGTTTTATACTTATTGCTACGGTGATTGTCATCGGTCAAGTGTTTATCACTACTTTTGGTGGACAGATGTTCAATGTAACCCCACTCAAGCTCACTGATTGGACAATCATCATTGGCGCTACCAGCCTCGTACTCTGGACAGGAGAAATTCTCAGAGCCATAAAAACAGAAAAGTAATAGTTACATACTTAGCCAAAGTTTGAAACTTTGACTAAGTTGATTACCTTGATAATCAAAATCCTTTAGTTACATTGTAAGGGCGATTGGCAAATCGCCCCTACAAAACAAAACTTTCCAGATAAGCTCTTTTTTTTGTATTAAAACTTTGCTGATTTGCTAATTTTCTCCTATCTTTGCCCCAATATTAACTTAAAAAATAAATAAAATGAAAAAAACATTTTACAGCCTTATTGCTATTGCAGTAACATTAGTAACTTTTACTGCTTGCTCTTCTGATGGAGGAGGTAATTAAAACCTAAAAATAATCATTAAAACATCAACAATATGACTTTTTTTAAGACTCTCTTAGCCACTATCCTCGGATTCTTTATCTCTATGGGGATATGTTTTATTCTTTTCCTCATCTTCATTTCTGTGATGATAAGCTCAGTGGTAGGTGGTGCCAAAGGTGAAGAAGTGAGTGTGAAGGACAACTCTGTACTCGAACTCTCTTTTGAAGAACCATTAGTAGACTACGGCGAGCGCATAACCTTTAAGGATTTCGACTATACCTCTGAATCCTATAACGGACTTAATGCAACTCTCAAAGCTATTGAGAACGCCAAAACCGACAAGCGTATCAAAGGTATTTACCTCAAAAGTACGGGTAACATCGGCGGATTAGCTTTCGCTCAAGAACTTCGCAAGGCTTTGGAGGATTTCAAGACTTCTGGCAAATTCGTCTTAGCTTATAGCGATGAAATTTCCCAACTCGATTACTATCTCCAAACCGTAGCCGATAAGGTGTATATTAGTCAGCTTGGAAGTGTTGCTCTCCGAGGTCTCTCTTCTGAAGTCCTTTTCTTCAAAGGGCTCCAAGAAAAAAGTGGTGTACAAATGGAAGTGATTCGCCACGGTAAATACAAAAGCGCTGTAGAACCTTTCTTAGACAATAAGATGAGCGATAACAACCGCAAGCAACTCACCGAATTACTCTCTGCTATGTGGAACGTCATCGTTACCGATATCGCTAAAAGTCGTAATATTCACGTAGAAAAACTCAATGAAATAGCTACCAATGTAGGCGGACGTACTGCACAGTTAGCTAAAAACAACGGACTCATAGACGGCATTCTTTTCCGTGATGAATTCGAACAAATCATCTGTGATAAAACCGGTAGTAAAAGTATTGATAAGGTTGATTTTATCAATATTGAAGATTATGCCGAAGCCGTAGTAGGCAAAGTAGCGGGCAAACACTCCAAAAATAAAATAGCTGTTATCTATGCCGATGGTCAGATTATGCAAGGCGAAGGACGTGCCGAAATCGTAGGTAATGAAACCATTATCCGTGCCTTGCGCAAAGCCTCTGATAATAAAGATATAAAAGCTATTGTGCTTCGTATCAATTCCCCTGGTGGCGATGCCTTAGCCTCTGAATTGATGCACCGAGAAATCGAAGTTACTAAAAAGAAGAAAAAGGTATATGTTTCTATGGGTAACTATGCCGCTTCAGGAGGCTATTATATTGCGTGCAATGCTAATCGCATTTTTGCAGAAGCAGGTACTATCACCGGTTCTATTGGGGTGTTTGGGGTAATTCCTAATGTAAATGCCTTAGCTACCAACTGGGGTATAAATGCCGAAACTGTAAGCACTCACCCCAACGCTCAGTTTTATAGTGTATTCCAAAAACCTACTGAACAATTTAAAAAAGAAATGACCGAATCTATCGAGCAAGTGTATACTGTATTTTTAGACCGTGTAGCCAAAGGGCGTGGTAAAACGGTTGCCCAAATAGACTCCATTGCACAAGGAAGAGTATGGAGTGGTAAAGAAGCTCTTGCTAATGGTTTGGTAGACGAAATCGGCTCGCTGAACGATGCTATCGCCTACGCTGCTAAAGACAACGGACTCAAAGAATATCGCACCGTTTCTTACCCTACTTTCGAAATGGACTTTAAAGCAATGTTCCGCCGTTTTGGAGCGAATCTGAGAGGTGAGAACTTGCGCAATGAGATGGGTGTAGAAGCTTATGAAGTCTATCAGCAGGTGAAACATATCGCTCAGCAACGTGGAGTGCAAGCCCATTTAGAATACGATGTGAAACTGAAATAGTTATAAAAATTAACACAATATTAACACCTAAAAACTTGCTTAGTTCATTTTAAAGAAGTACATTTGTACAGTGAAATTCTAAATAGATGAAGTTATGAAACGAGCTACGTTTGAATATACCACAATGATTTTATCGAAAGTGAGTTTCGACCCTAACCTATTTTGTAAGGAACTTAAAAAAGCTATTGACAGGTTATTACCTTATGAAATAGAAGAATTGAAAGTTTGGTTAGATGACTACACCAAAAATAAGCCCGAACTGATGCAGTGTATGGTGCTTATGGATAAATGATAACAAAAGCTGCCTACTCTCGTAGGCAGCTTTATTTCTTAAAAATGAACATCACTAGTACTCAAAATCCCCTGATAAAGAAAATAGTTCTTCTCAGCGAGAAATCGCGTGAGCGTAAAAAAGAAGGAATATGTGTAGTAGAAGGTGGCCGCGAGATACGCTTAGCCCTTGAAGGAGGCTACACTCTCGAAACATTGCTATATCAGCCTGAGATTTTTGCAGAAGAACACTTGCTAAAACTTCTTAGCCATACAGCTCAAAGAGTAAATCCTATCGCTATTAGCAAAGAAGTATACCAAAAGATTAGTTATCGCAGTTCTACTGAGGGGGTTATTGCCTTAATACAGACTAAAAAGCACAGTTTAGACACGCTAGCTTTTGTAACCGACTCTCCTTTGTTATTGGTAGCTGAAGCTCCTGAAAAACCAGGGAATATAGGGGCTCTCCTTCGCACTGCTGATGCTGCTAATATAGATGCTGTGATTATTGCCAATCCTAAAACTGACCTGTACAACCCTAATATTATACGCTCGAGCGTGGGGTGTGTGTTTACTGTTCCTATCGCAACGGGTAGTACTACTGAAGTGATTGATTTCCTCAAAGCCAAAGGTATCGATAGCTATTGTGCTGCTCTTACAGCCTCTAAACCTTACTACGAAGTATCGTTTGAGGAAGCCAGTGCTATCGTAGTAGGTACGGAAGACCAAGGTCTTACAGAGGAATGGCTTACCCATAGCACTCAGAACATCATTATCCCAATGGAGGGCGTAATCGACTCTATGAATGTATCAGTTGCTGCTGCGGTGCTTATTTTTGAAGCGAAAAGACAAAGGGTAAATCTTAATTAATAAAATATTTATAGAGAACAAGAGCTCCACTTAGCTTGCTAAGTGGAGCTCTTTGTTATTATTTGTGTTCGTGTAGTCCGCATTCTTTTTTACTATTGCTTTCCCACCACCAACGACCTGCACGAAAATCTTCACCCTCTTTGATAGCACGAGTACAAGGGGCACAGCCTATGCTCACAAAACCTTTGTCGTGTAGCACATTATAAGGAATGTTATGTGCCTTGATAAAGGCTTTGGTATCTTCAAACGTCCAATGGAGGATAGGATTGTATTTAAAGAGCTGGTAAGTATCGTCCCATTCGAGTATAGGGAGGTCTTTACGAGCATTACTTTGGTCGGCACGCAAACCTGTTACCCATACTTTCTTACCTTTTAGCGCTCGGCTAAGAGGTTCAACTTTGCGTATATGACAGCACTCTTTACGCAGTTCTACTGAGCGATAAAAAGACAAAGGACCATTTTTGTGTACATATTCTTCTATATCGTGTGTTTTGGGATAATAAGGCAAAATATGTGTATTGTAGCGCTGTTCAGTACTTTCCCAAACTGAGTAAGTTTCGTTGAACAAGCGACCGGTATCTAAGGTGAAAATACTGATAGGAATTTGGTTTGCGAGAATGAGGTGAGTAATAGCTTGGTCTTCTAACCCAAAGCTAGTTGAAAAAACTATCTCATTAGGAAATTGTTCAGCTAAAAAAGCGAGGCCTTCTTCTTCTGTTTTTTTTAAGAGAGCGTTATGTAATGTTGTTAATCGTTCTTTCATAGTGTTATTTATTGTCAGCAAAAGTGAGATAAGGCATAATTTCTTTTATAGGTACTTTCACTTCAAAAGGCGTATCTACATAAGGAGCTATCTCAAAAGGTTCATAGAACAAAATGAGAGCATCGGCTGCTACACCCATTTGGTTAGGAAGACGAAAGGTTCCATCTTCAAAATAAAACTTCTTATCATCTAAAGGAGTGATGGTGGCGTTTTGTTGTGCTTTCTCAAAATAACGTTTGGCTATTTGGGTTACTTTTTCTTCATCGGTAAAGAGGTTTTCATTGGTAATTACTTCACCATTATCTAACGCAAAGTGAGTGAAAACTTTGGTTTGTATGGGTTGTGCTTCACCGGTAAAAGCATAACGGTTGGACACTAAAGAGAGCATCTTACTGTTTTGCCACATAATGCTATCGGTAGCGATAAACTCGAAAGCAGGGAGCTCAGGGAAATGTTCGTGAAGCTTATAGTAATCTTTTGTAAGACTATCTAAAGCTTTTTCTATACTGATACCTTCCACTTGTAGAGAGTCGTCGTTGGAAAGGAGAAAATTGGAGAGTTGTAGCTCTATTTCTTGATTGAAATTCTTAGCAAACTCGCTATTACCGTTGCAATATAGATAGTTTAGGCTTACAGAGAAACAGTTATCTTCGCAATTCTCATCGCTACGTTCTATAGTTTTCTCTTCAAAGCTGATTTTTTGAGTACGGGTATAGTGACGGTAAATGCAGTAACCGCAGTAACCGATTATTATAATGAATATAAGACCTAAAATAAGGCTTAATTTTTTCTTGTTCATATTTAATTATTTCTATATCTTATTTTTCTTTTTGTATGAAGAATATTGATAACATAGACCCTTTCTTTAATTTTACTTCTTTTTGAATATCTTCCCAAGAGAAGTTGTTGGCTTCATTTCCTGTAAGTATATCTTCCTCAAGTTCTTTTAAATCCTGTGCCAAGATTTCTTTTTGCTTTTCTGAAATTTCATATACACTTTCAATATCAGCTTCATTATAAAGCATCTGATTATACTGTTCAACAGGAATGACAGCTAAAATATCTTTTCCTTGCTTATCTTTGATGTATTGTACTGTTGTATTCATCTTTTTTTAATTTCCATTCACATAAATATTTCGGCAAACCATTGCTGATAGGTTGATTTGTTTGTCGTTTACTAGTAGAGTCATAGAGTTGTCGAAAGGTTCTTTGCTGAGTACTTCTATTTCGTTGCCAAGAGCTATATTCATTTTGTTGAGGTAAACGAGAAATTCCTTAGAGGTGTTCTTTACCGCTGCACATATACCTTTATCGCCTTGTTTGAGCTCGCTTAATAGGGTTTGAATAGTGGTGGTAAAAACGCCTTCTTTGTTAGGAATCGGGTCGCCGTGGGGGTCTTTTTTAGGAAAATCGAGGAAAGCATCGAGGCGCTCTATAAGTTTTTCTGACTGTATATGTTCTAACTCTTCGGCTATTTCGTGCACTTCGTCCCAAGAGAAATTGAGTTTTTCGACTAAGAATACTTCCCAAAGACGATGTTTGCGAATGATAGCAATAGCTTTTTGCGTACCTTTTTTAGTGAGTGTTACCCCTTGATATTTTACATAGTTGATGAGCCCCTTATCGGCTAACCTTTTAAGCATATCGGTTACTGATGAAGCTTTGGTATTCATCACTTCGGCAATAGCATTGGTGTTCACCTCTTCTTTCTTTTCGTTATAAAGGTGAAAGATAGCTTTCAAGTGGTTTTCTTCAGATAAGGTCATTTTGCTTTGTTTTTAAGAGAAAAACCGCCTTTTACAGCGGTTCTATTACTAAATGCATCAGCTATTTTCTAATTCAGTAAAGAGAGCTTTTAGCTCGGTAGCGTCGTGCGGACTGAGTTTACCTGCAAGCACAAGACTCAGTTGGCGACGTTGTAGGGCACCGTCGTAACGTTCTTTTTCGAGCTGGGTTTCTGGCTCTATCTCAGGTACTTTTACGGGGCGACCATTTTCGTCTACTGCTACGAAAGAGTAAATCGCCTCGGTAGCTTTGGTACGTTCGCCATAGATATTTTCCATCCACACATCGATATATACTTCCATAGAAGTAGAGAAAGCGCGAGAGATGGCGGCTTCGACCGTTACGATGCTTCCTATGCGTATGCTGTGAGTAAAAGCCACGTGGTTTACCGATACGGTAACGGTTAAACGCCCAGAGTGACGTTGTGAGGCAATACTAGCAGCTCTATCCATACGGGCGAGGAGTTCACCTCCAAACAGAGCGTTGAGGTGATTGGTTTCGCCTGGGAGTACGAGGTCGGTGAGTATAGTACGTGAGTCAGAAGGTTTTTTCTTGAGTTTCATCATTATTTTAGGGTTGAGTTAGTATCCAGCCACCGTCGAGTTTTTTCTCTTCTTTAGAGTTTTGCACTTCTTTTTGTTGTAGTTTAGCTTCGTCCATAGAATCGAACCCGCCATAACTTACTTGGTACAAACCTCTGGCGTTCATTCCTAATACGAAAGCGTTTTTATACCCTAACTTTTGGAGTTGTTTTACTCGGGTTTCTGCGTTTTTCTCGTCTTTAAAAGCCCCTGCAATCACTTGGTATTTTTTAGCTGCCATTACCGAATTTGTACGTACAGGGGTAGAGGCTACACCTGAGGTATTGGTTTGAGCGGGCTTAGGTGTTGTAGTGGTTTGTGCCGGTTTAGGCGCAGTGCTGGTTTGCGCTGGCTTAGGCGTAGCAGTAGCTTGTACAGGCGTGTTAGCGGGCTTGGTTGTCGCTACCGTAGTGGCAGCTTGATTAGTGGACTGAGTAGGTTTTTGTTCAGGCTTTACTTGCTCAGGTTTTACTTGTTCGGGCTTTTTAGCCTTTACTTTTTCTACTTGCAAAGGAATAGCAGGGATAGTAATAGGCGGGGTGAACACGGCTGCTTCGCTGAGTTTTTGGTTAAGACGCTCTTGTACTAAGCTGTCAGTAATTGCAAACTGTTGTTCGTTATTGCCATCGTTTACTACTCTTTCGCCGAAGAGCAGGTAAGCTCCATAAGCCAAAAAGGCTAAGCCTACTGAGGCTACTGCTGTATATTTTACATACGGCATTATTTTAGCAGGTTTCTTTTCCTTAGCTGGCGGTGGGGTAGTACCTCTGTGGGTTTTAGGAGTATTGGTTACCACAGGAGCTGTAACTTGGCTCACAGGACTTTCAGTAGGAGTTACTACGGCATCTTCTTCTTCTGGCGGAAGGTTAGGAATGCCGGTATCGGTACTTGAATGGTCGAGTGTAGGACGGATTTGATTTTCTTCTATTTTCAAATCGGAGGCGGTTACTTCGTGAGGTACGAAAGGCGCCATACCGAAAGAATCGGTAAGAAAATTCACGTCGTCAGCGGGTTCGAAAGAGATACGACCTTCGCCGACTAACCTAAGAGTCCCGATTTTTTCGAGATTTAAGGTTTGGTCTTGCTTCAAGATGCGTTTCCACCCTTCGACAGCTAAGTTTACGTAATCTTCTACCAAGTTATACTCGATGCCTGTTTGTTCGGATATATACTTGATGAGCAAGCCGTCATTAGAAGTGAGGCTTGCGTTGAAACTGAGCTCTCGTTTAGGAGGGTCGAACGTTTTATCTTCAGCCATTTGGGCTGATTTTCTATTAGATATAAATGCTCCGAACTTAGGGATAATCACGCATTGGTGTTTGTAGAGCAATTCTTCGATGTATACATTTAGGTCTTTCATAATTCCGATATTTTAAGTTATTAAAATGATGGATTTGCCTTTTGAAACAACAAAGGTACGATATTTTTTTATACCGACCAAGTTTTTTGATAAAAAAGTGGTCTTGCCAAGAATCGAACTTGGATCAAAAGTTTAGGAAACTTCTATTCTATCCGTTGAACTACAAGACCTGTGAGTAATTTTTTGCAAAGGTACGACTTTTTTTGAAACTACGAAAAAATGTGATGAAAGAAGAGAAAAGTGCGAGACATTAGGCCTTAGGCCATAGGCCATAGGCACTAGGAATGCGACGAAAAAGTGACAAGAGGGTGGGAAATTAGGAAATGAGAGAATGAGAGAATTAGCAAATGAGAGAATGAGAGAATTAAGAAATGAGGAGTGATAAAAATAGTTTTTGACAGGTCGGACGTGTCGGACGGAGGTTAGGCGAGATTGAAAACTTTATTGGGGAGGGTCTTTGAGAGTCGGAAGGAAACGGAGAAGAACGGAAGAGAGCTGAGAGAAGTTTTGGTGAAAAAAGGGTGTAAGGAGGGTGGGGTTAGCTTATAGAGAGCTTATAGGAAGCTTATACGAATCTTGGACGATTGGTATAGAAAGGGTATATAAATGATTGATTCATAATATAATACAACAAGGCTAAAAATGTTAAAAACGGGGTTTCGAGGCGAAAGAAAGAGGAATAGGTGATAGGCCTTAGGCCATAGGCACTAGGGGGAGTATGACAGAAAAGAGAATTAACAAATTAGAGAATTTGGAAATTAGCAAATTTGTGGGAGGAGTTTAGTGGGAGTGTGGGGGCGGAAAAAATATCATTATTTGGGTATATAACAGAAAAATAAGTGTATCTTTGCCTTTGGAATTTTATATCTGTGGCAAAATGCAACTTACTTGTATCATTGTAGACGATGAGCCTATGGCGCTCCAACTGCTAGAAAGTTATGTGATAAAGACTCCTTTTCTGAGGTTAGTCGGCAAATTTAGCAATGCTATTGATGTATTGACGTTCTTATATGAAGGTAGTACGCCCGACCTTATCTATATGGATATCCAAATGCCTGAGCTTACAGGGCTCCAGCTTTCTAAAAAGATACCCACCTCTACTAAAATTGTTTTTACTACGGCTTTTGACCAATACGCTATTGAGGGATATAAGGTAAACTCTATTGGATACTTATTGAAACCTTTTGATTATGCTGAGTTTTTGGAGACGGCTCAAAAGGCTTTGCAATTAAGCACACCTTCTGTTACTGAAAAACCGCTCGAAGTAGCGCAGGATTATATGTTTGTAAAGGCGGATTACAAGCAAATAAAGGTGATGTATGATGATATTTTGTATATAGAAAGTCTTAAAGATTACGTAAAAATATACCTCAACAGTCAGCCACAACCTATTGTAACACTGATGAGCTTGAAGAAATTGGAAGAGGAATTACCGGAAGAACGGTTTATGCGAGTGCATAGGTCGTTTATAGTAGCTCTAGACAAAGTAGAAGTGGTGGAGCGCAACCAAATAGTATTTGGCAAACAACGCATTACGATTGCTGAGAATTGTAGGGAGGCGTTTCTGAATAAAATAATGCCTAATGGTCAATAAAAAAAGTTGCTTGAAAAAATCAAGCAACTTTTTTAATTATTAGCCGTTAGTTGAATAAAGGTTTCTTCTAAGTCTTTATGCTTGTGATTAATTTGTAGTATTTTCAATCCGTTTTCTTTGGCAAAATCAAATACAGTGGGGCGCATATCTTCTGAGGTATCGAACTGTAACTGATATAGAAAATCATAGACATTATGCACTGATACTATGTTAGGCAAAGCGCGTAAGAGGCGTTCTTCGACACGAAAATCAAAAGCTACTTCTATAATTTGTTCTTTGTTTTGCAGTTCGGTCATTTTCTTATCTAACACGATGTTACCTTTATGCAATACAATCACACGGTCAGCCAAAGCCTGAATTTCTTGCATAATATGAGAAGATAGCAACACTGTTTTACGCTTACCTAACTCTTTGATAATATGGCGTATTTCTACCAGCTGATTGGGGTCGAGCCCTGTGGTAGGTTCATCGAGTATAAGAATTTCGGGGTCGTGAATAAGCGCAGAAGCCAAGCCTACACGCTGGCGATAGCCTTTGGAGAGCGCTTCTATTTTCTTATTGCTTTCAGAAGAAAGCCCTGTAAGAGCAATTACCTCTTCAATTCTATCGGAGGGGACTTTGGGGTATAGTTCAGCCATAAAGCGCAGGTATTCGCGCACGTACATTTCGGTATACAACGGATTGTGTTCAGGTAAATACCCTATTTTTCTCTGTGCTTCAATAGGATTTTTTAGTATATCAATGCCATTTACTGTTATTGTTCCATCAGTAGGGGTAAGCGCCCCTGTAATCATTTTCATAGTGGTAGATTTACCTGCGCCATTAGGACCTAAAAAGCCGGTAATTTCACCTTTTTTAAGTTGAAAACTAATAGCATTGACAGCCACTTGCTGTCCGTATATTTTTGTTAGTTGTTGAACTTCTACAGACATCTTATTATATTTTGGGCTCAAAAGTACAAAATAATAAACAATTGGCAAGCGTAATAATTAAAAAAGGCTACCCAAATAGAGCTTTGGGTAGCCTTCCTTCAGTATATTTAAAAACAAATAGAAGCTAAACTACAAAGGTTTTACAAGAGTTAAGAACCATTCTTTTACTTCGCCTTCCAAAAGGGGAGCGAGTTTCTCTTCACAGGTTTTGTGGTAAGCATTAAGCCACTTACGCTCTACATCGGTGAGGAGACTCACATTGATGCCTGAGGGCATAAACGGACAAAGGGTGAGGGTCTCGAAATCGTAGAACGTACCAAACTCGTTGGTAGCTACTTCACGCACCGTAATGAGGTTCTCGTGACGAATACCGTATTGGTTTTCGAGATATACCCCAGGTTCGTCGGAACATACCATACCTGCTAATAGCACTTGTGGGTTCAGGTCTTTGCGAATATTTTGAGGTCCTTCGTGTACGTTCATAAAGCTACCTACCCCGTGACCCGTACCGTGACCGTAGTCCTTGTGGTTTTTCCAAAGTGCCATACGGGCATAAGCGTCGAGCTGTACGCCACGAGTACTTCTTGGAAATTGTACCATTGCGAGTTGTATCATTCCTTTGAGTACAAGAGTGCTGTCGTCAATAAACTGCTGACTCACTTTGCCTAATGGAATGGTACGAGTGATATCGGTAGTACCTTCAAAATACTGTCCGCCAGAGTCTACCAAAACACTACCTTCGGGGTGTACCTCTTTACTGCCGTGTTCAGGAGCTGAATAGTGCACAATGGCGCCATTACCTTGGTAACCAATGATACTGCCAAAACTTTCGCCTACGAAATTTTTACCTTCGGCACGGAAATCGCGTAGCTTCTTGCCGATGCTATATTCGGTCATTGGCTCTTTGCCTACTTGGTGGGTGAGCCAGTAGAGAAACTTCACCATTGCTACCCCATCGCGTACCATTACGGTGCGGAATCCTTCGAGCTCGGTAGGGTTTTTCACGGCTTTCATCAGGTTGCCAGGAGCGGGAGCTTGCACGAGTTTATTGTCCTTTTGGAGGGCTTCAAATATCGCTTGATTCGTATTAGGGGCGAGGAGTATATTTTGTCCTTTTACGGTAGCCAAATAGTTGTAGAACTCATCATAAGCACGCACGTTTACTTTGGCTGCTGCCAAATGATTTTCTACCTCAGGAGTGAGTTTGGCTTTATCTACAAAAAGGGTCGCTTCTTTATCGGTGAGGGCGATATAACCGAGGAATACAGGGTTGTAAGCCACATCGCTACCGCGGAGGTTGAGTGTCCAAGCTACATCGTCTAAGGCAGTGATAAGGTGCAATGTAGTGCGGTGGGTAGCCATTGCTTTACGAATAGCGGTAAGTTTCTCGGCTACAGTTTGTCCTGCCCATTTATCGGGGTGTACGAAAATGTGATGAAGAGGGTCTTTTTCGCGGTTCGTCCAGATAAGGTCAATAAGAGGTTTATGCACCAATTTAATATTGTGAGCGGTTAAAGTAGCTTGTAGTTTTTCCCAAGCGATGTGAGAGGTAGCCAAGGCGTTGAGAGCCACAGTAGCCCCAACGGGAAGTACTGATACGAGCCAATCGGCATAATCGGGAGTGCCTTCTACACCATCTTTGAAGAGGTCGATACCTGAGCCTTTGAGCTCAATCGCCGATTGTACAAAGTAACGAGAGTCCGTCCATAAGCCGGCTTTATCTTTGGTAACGACCACGAAACCCGCAGAGCCTGTAAATCCAGAGAGCCAAGCGCGTTCGAGCCATTCTTTGGGTAGGTATTCACTAAGGTGAGGGTCGGCGCTGAATACCACAAAAGCGTCGATGTGGTTTTCTTGCATTTTAGAGCGCAAGAGGGATAATTTTTCAGGTGTATTCATTGTTTATAGTTTTTATTCTGGATAATTCAGATTTTTATCAGTGAGGTGGTGAAGAGTTTCTAAGTATTTCTTAGCTTCATACTTCGCCATTAGGAGGTTATTGTTGTAGAAATTGCCACATTCTAAAGCCGATGCACCAGGAATGTCACCTTCAAAATTAGCGATATACTCAAAGAGTTCGGTAATCAAGGGGGCGATATCTTTAGAGGTATAGTCACCAGCGAGAATGAGGTAATTACCGGTCATACAGCCCATAGGCCCCCAATAGATAATCTTGTCTTTCCACTCGGGATTGTTGCGCAACCAAGTAGCGGCGAGGTGCTCGATAGTATGTGTTTCGGGACTACCGAGTACGGGCTCACGGTAGGGGAGCTTCATACGGATATCGAAAGAGGTAAGCACTTCCTTGCCTACATAGTCTTTACGCGATACATAAATGCCACGCTCGAGTTTGAGGTGGTCGATACAAAAACTTGCTATTCTTTCCATTTTGTTTAGTTAAGAGGTAAGAGATAAGAGATAAGAAATGGTACCTTTTACATTCTAACTCGTTGTTAATTGATATTTAGTTTATTGAGAGCTTCTAAATTCTCAAAGAAACTCTTTGAATTTCTGATAAAACGCTAACACCTGACCCCTGAGACCTAATAAACTACACCGCAAAGGTATTGATTCGGTTACTAAAAAGCAAATGTTTTAGGCATATTGTTTCAAGAACCTATAATTCCACCAGTAGAGATATTACTCTTAAACACCATTTTCTTATGTGTTTTAATCGTTTTAATAATACAAAAAGGACGACTAAGTGCCGAGGCAATTCCTGTTACTTTGCTTTCGGTGATGATTTCTATGTAGTCATCGTATTCTATAGCCGAGATTACCTCTATTTGCGAAGGTGTCGAACCTTTGATGCCTCCCCAAATGAGTACCAACTGTTCAGTGTTGAAATTAATTTTAGGGAGTCTGGCTATTTTGTGTTCTATACCGTATTTTTTAGCAATCTCTTGTAATTCGGTTTCGCTATGAATAATTTCTTGCTGGTGAGTAACAGAAGCAGTAAAACCCGTATAACTATTGAGTAGAGGCGTAAAAGCAAAAGCTTTATTATCATCGGAACTCTTGCTACAACTCATAACGAGGAGCATACAGAAAAAGAAGTAAAGAGGTTTCATCGTTTTTCGAAAAGTAAGGATTCTTTAATGTTTTGAGTATTTTGATTGACTACTTTTAGCAAATTGTTTTTGAAAATACAAATACTCTTACCTGTGAGTACTTTTATCATCAACTCACCATCAGCAGTTTCGGTAGCGTTAGTGCTTCCTATGCCTTTTTCAATTGATAACACACTGCTTTCAGCACTAAAAGAGTAATTTTCCCTAAGCAAATTAGTATGTGTTTTTCCTGTGAGAGTACCATCGTTATTAAAAGCAATCACATAACAATCCGGACAATCGGCTACTGTAGGGTCAGGCTTTCTACCATTTCCGGTTTCGTCGATCACAGCTATAAGTTTCCACGTGCCTTGTAAAGGATTGGAGGAACTATCATCGGAACTTTTGCTACAACTCATAACGAGGAGCATACAAAAGAAAAAATAAAAAGGTTTCATTGGAAATATCGTTTCTGGGTTTGACACCACAAAGGTACAACTTTTTTATTTATCATCAAAAATATGGAGTATATTCAGGTAAAAGATAAAAGTAAATAATGTGATACAAAGATATGATTTTTAGAAGATAAAGATAAAAACAAAAAAACATTGCCAAAGTTTGAACTTTAGCAATGTTAAGCACGGGTGGAGGGATTCGAACCCCCATCAACGGTTTTGGAGACCGCTATTCTACCCTTGAACTACACCCGTATTTTAAAAAAGTTTTGAGTTTTTATGCTCAAAACTTTTTTGTATTAAATAATATTTAACCTAACCTTCTAAGCTAATTAGTCAAGAATTTCAGTTACTTGACCAGCACCTACGGTACGACCACCTTCGCGGATAGCGAAACGAAGACCTACGTTAAGAGCGATAGGTTGCAACAATTCTACTTCGATAGTTACGTTATCACCTGGCATAACCATATCGACACCTGGTTGCAAGTGGATAGTACCGGTTACGTCGGTTGTACGTACGTAGAATTGAGGACGGTAGTTGTTGTGGAATGGAGTGTGACGACCCCCTTCTTCTTTAGAAAGGATATACACCTCAGCTTTGAATTTAGCGTGTGGAGTTACAGAACCTGGTTTGCAGATTACCATACCACGTTTGATGTCTTTTTTGTCGATACCACGAAGCAACAAACCTACGTTGTCACCAGCTTCACCACGGTCGAGGATTTTGCGGAACATTTCAACCCCAGTAATAGTAGAGGTCAATTTCTCAGCACCCATACCGATGATTTCAACTGCATCACCTGTTTTAGCTTCACCAGTTTCGATACGACCAGTAGCAACGGTACCACGACCGGTGATAGTGAACACGTCTTCGATAGGCATCAAGAATGGTTTATCGATGTCACGGGTAGGAAGTTCAATCCATTTATCAACAGCGTCCATAAGAGCAAGAACGCTATCAACCCATTTCTTTTCGCCGTTAAGAGCACCAAGAGCTGAACCTTGTATGATAGGAGTGTTATCGCCATCGTATTGGTAAGAGCTCAAAAGCTCACGCATTTCGAGTTCTACGAGTTCCAACAATTCTGGGTCGTCTACCATATCTACTTTGTTCATAAACACAACGATACGAGGAATACCTACTTGGCGACCGAGGAGGATGTGCTCACGAGTTTGAGGCATAGGTCCGTCGGTAGCGGCAACTACGAGGATAGCACCGTCCATTTGGGCAGCACCTGTAATCATATTCTTTACGTAGTCGGCGTGGCCAGGACAGTCTACGTGTGCGTAGTGACGAGTAGCTGTTTGGTATTCTACGTGAGAGGTATTAATGGTAATACCACGTTCTTTTTCTTCGGGAGCGTTGTCGATTGAATCGAAGCTACGAACTTCTGAAAGACCAGCGTCGGCTAATACTTTAGTAATAGCGGCTGTCAAAGTTGTTTTACCGTGATCCACGTGTCCAATAGTACCAATATTCAAGTGGGGTTTGGAACGATCAAATGTTTCTTTTGCCATTTTTAAATAAATTTTAAATCTTAGTTATATAAATGAGTGTTTGATGTGTGTACAAAATACGTGAGAGCTGATGACGAGATTTGAACTCGTGACCTCTTCCTTACCAAGGAAGTGCTCTACCCCTGAGCTACATCAGCATACAAAAAAAGAGCGGGAGACGAGGTTCGAACTCGCGACATTCAGCTTGGAAGGCTGACGCTCTACCAACTGAGCTACTCCCGCAAAAAAATAAAAATATGACAGTGGGGAGAACAGGATTCGAACCTGTGAAGGTAAAACCAGCAGATTTACAGTCTGCCCTCGTTGGCCGCTTGAGTATCTCCCCCGAATATTTGAACTATTAAAATATGTACTTTTTTTGAGCCGGCAGAGGGATTCGAACCCACGACCCCGAGATTACAAATCACGTGCTCTGGCCAACTGAGCTATGCCGGCGTCTATCTTTTTACAGAGCGCAAAAGTATAACATTTTTTTTTATCGACAAAATTTTTGGTACTTTTTTTACGAAAATATTTTAACTGTAAATACAAACATTTGAATATCAGATATATTTTCTGAATAATATGTTTTAACTTTATTGCTATTTTTTTAGCTTACGTGAATAATTAGCTAATTAGGATTTGGCAAAGCTTTGTGATGTAAAAGCAAACAAAAATACGATACGAACCACACGAGCAGGTGTGGGGCATACGGACAAGTAATAAGGTTTAAATGGGGATAAGTGGGGTTATAGTGGGTCTACAGTGGGTCTACAGTGGGTCTACAGTGGGTCTAGAATGAAGGAAAGACAAACAAAAGACGAAGAATGAATGAAGGAAACTTCTATGATTGATACATAGGGGAGGTACGTTTACTGAAGGAATCAAGGGGAGTTGTAGAAGGGAAGCTTATGCGCAAGAATGTTTTAGTTAATTTGAGCTAAAATAAGTCTTTAAAATTGCTCTAATACTTGTATGCGTTTGCGAATAGGTGGGTGGGTGGCGAACATTGCAAAAAAGCCTTCGGCTTTATAGTCGATGAAGAGTTCTTTTACTTCGTCGTTATCCACACCTTCGATGGTGGAGTGCCCTGAGATTTTCTTTAAGGCATTGGCTAATGCCAAAGACTTATGGGTCATTTCAACAGCTCCTGCATCAGCCATATATTCGCGACTGCGAGAAAGTGCCAACTTAAAGAGTATTGAAAAAAAATAGACAACCCCTGCTACCAATAAGACTACCAGCACAACAGCTCCTCCCCCACCCTTTTCGTTTCGCCTGTTGCGTGAAGAATATAACTGACTGTTGAGCATCGTGCGGAAAGCGATATTGGCAATCGTGGCAAAAATACCTACAAACACAATGGTAATAATAAGCAAACGGACATCGCGGTTGCGGATATGGGTAAGTTCGTGAGCTATCACCCCTTCAAGTTCGTCGTCGTTAAGCGTGTTGATAATACCACGTGTGAGGGTGACGGCAAAGGTTTTTTGGTTGATACCGGAAGCAAAAGCATTGAGCGCATCGCTTTCTATAATATAGAGCTTGGGCATAGGCATTCCGACACTCATACAAAGGTTCTCGGTGAGGTTATACACCCGCATATTCTCACGGCGTTCTAAGGGACGAGAGTGAGTGGCGGTTTGTATCATTTGGGTATTGAAGAAGTAGGAGATTACAAACCATATAGCTACCCCTATCAGCACCATAGGGACTACTAAAAGGAATTGAGCATTCACAGCCTCTATATCTTGGTCGTTAAGCATATACAATACCGCATAGGTTCCCGCAAGGATTAGCAAGGGGAAGGCTAATAAATAGAGAATAGACTTGGTGTTATTTCGTGCAATTTGTTGTCGGATACCAAGATATTGCATAATTTAGGCTTTTATTATTAGCAATTTTTCTTTACTTACAAAGGTAGAAGTTGCAAAGATATTAGTTTTATATGAGAATACCAAACAATGTTCAAAAAACAAATAAAGGAGACGCTATAAAACATCTCCTTTATATATCTTCTGTGCATTCGATTAGTTAAACGAAATTTCTGGAGCTTTATCCAACTGCTGGCGTTGTTCTGTACCCAAATCGAAGAAGGGTTGTGGAGTCATTTTCTTGAAACCTGCTACGATGTTAGTAGGTATCGATTGGATAGCGGTATTCAGCTCTTTGGTAGTAGAGTTGAAAAAGCGACGCACTGACGCCAATTTATTTTCTATATCGGCAATTTCTTGTTGGAGGTGCATAAAGTTAGTATTCGCTTTCAAATCGGGGTAAGCTTCTACTTGGATATTGAAAGCGCCCATAGCAGAAGAGAGTTCTTTCTCGGCTGCAATCTTATCGTTTATATCAGTAGCGCTCATAGCACGACTGCGCGCTTGAGTGATTTTGGTGAGCACATCGGACTCGTGAGTCATATAGCCTTTTACAGCTGCTACGAGTTGAGGAATAAGATCGTGACGTTGCTTGAGTTGCACATCGATATCAGCAAAGGCATTCTCACGATTATTGGCTAATGCCACGAGTTTGTTGTTGGCACTAATGTACCAAAATACTAGAATCACTATGATTGCGATGGTTATTATAAGTCCCATATCTAATTTAATAATTTACAATTAATATTAACAATTAAAACTATGCCTCCAATGAGGAATTGGATAATTAAAGTCTTTTTTTAGTTTGGTCTTATCTAACACTGAGTAGGCAGGGCGCGTTACTTTGCTTGGAAACTCATCGGAACGACAGGGCGATACTTTACAATTATTACCCGATTGCGCTACAATAGTTACTGCAAAGTCATACCACGAGCAAACCCCTTCGTTAGAGAAGTGATAGACCTCACGTTTGCCTTTATACCAAAGGTTTTCGACTGCTTGCACAATAAAATCGGCTAAATCAGAAGCGTTGGTAGGGGTACCTACTTGATCGAATACTACTTTTAGTTCAGTACGTTCGGCACTGAGGCGCCGAATAGTCTTTACAAAGTTATGACCGAAACGCAATGAGTACAACCACGCTGTACGGATAATGAGATGTTCAATGCCTGCTTGCTGTATTGCTTGTTCGCCTGCTAATTTAGTACGCCCATACACCCCAAGAGGTGTGGTTGGGTCGGTTTCGGTATAAGGAGTGTTTTTACTTCCTCCGAAGACATAATCGGTGGAAATATGAATAAGAGGCAAGTTGTGTTCTTTACAAACAGTTGCTAAATTCTCGACAGCTGTATGGTTGATAAGAGTTGCGAGAGCTGAGTCGTCTTCGGCTTTATCAACATTGGTATAAGCTGCGCAATTAACAATGACATCAATATTATTAAGTTGCACAAAAGCACGAATAGCTTGGACATCACAGATGTCCAAGCTATTTATATCCGTGAAATAGTAGCAACTTTTCTTGTGAGGATTAGCCTGAATTTCAGAACCTAATTGCCCACTACCTCCAGTTACTAAAACATTCATTTACTATTAGCTAACAGCGTAAGCGTTACTATCTACCTCTACGCTTTGTTTATCGCGAAAGCTATTATATAATCTGTTTACGTCTGCTTTATACTTATCGGGCACATTATTGCCATAAGTTCTGTTAAGCTCTATAAACTTTTGTTTTAAATCAGGAGTAATTGCAGTGTTGAAATTCTCCATATACAAAATGTGTTCTACTAATTTTACAAATTCTTCCATAGTTCTATAAATGTTTAATCATTGTTTGACGAGGCAAAAGTACAAATAAATTTATTATTGACAAAAAAATAGTTATCAATTTAAATTAACAGGTTATTAACAGAGTTATCAACAGGGTGAATTTAGGTAAAAGATAAAAGGTAAAAGGTAATAAGGTAAAATTAGTGAAAATAAAAGGCTACTTGAAGGAAGGGCAAAGGTAAGATGAAGAAAATTAGAGAATGAGAAAATTAGAAAATTAGAGAATGAGAAAATTAGAAAATTAGAGAATGAGAAAATTAGAAAATTAGAGAATGAGAAAATTAGAGAATTAGGGAATGTGGGAATTAGCAAATTAGAAAAATTATTGGAGTTTATAGTATTTTTATTATCTTTGCGCTCTGTAAAACATCATTAAAACATTCATAAAAAACATTTATCATTATGGGAATTTTTGACAAACGCGAGAACTACAAACCTTTTGAATATCCTGAGGTTATGGAGTTTGTGAACGCTATGCACAAATCGTTTTGGGTACACTCAGAAGTGGAGTTTACTGCCGATATTCAGGATTTTAAATCGGAGTTAACTCCTGTGGAAAAAGAAGCTGTAAAACGCGCTCTATTAGGTATCGCCCAAGTGGAAGTATCGGTAAAGACTTTCTGGGGAGACCTCTATGACCTCTTCCCTAAACCTGAATTCAACGGATTAGGGGCTACTTTTGCCGAATGTGAGTTCCGCCACAGCGAGGCTTACGCACGCTTATTGGAGGTTTTGGGCTACAACAACGAGTTTGAAAACTTATTGGAGGTACCTGTTTTTAAAGAACGTAGTAATGTATTAAAAGAATACTTGGCTAAAAATCGTGAGAACGCTATGGAGCGGATTCTGTTTTTCACATTGATTATTGAGAATGCTTCGTTGTTCAGTCAGTTTGCTACTATTCTTTCATTTACGCGTTTTAAAGGGTTCTTGAAAAACGTAGCGAATATTATTGCGTGGACATCGGTAGACGAACAGTTACACGCCAATGCAGGTATTTATATTCTCAAAAAGATATTTGAAGAAAATCCAGAAATGAAAGCTAAAGCCGAAGAAGATGCAACTACTTTTATCCGTAGTTATATCACTTTGGAAGACAAGATGCTAGACTGGATTTTTGAACAAGGTGAATTGGAGTTCTTTAGCAAAAAAGACTTGTCGAACTATATGCGTTATCGTTTGGACGACTCGCTTACACAATTGGGATTAGGAAAACCTTTTGGAATTTCGGGAGAGGAAGCTAAACCGATGATGTGGTTTGAGGAGGAAGTGTTTAGCAATGAGCTTGACGATTTCTTTGCCAAACGCCCTACTGCTTATACTAAACACGACAAGAGTATTAGCGAAAACGATTTGTTTTAGATAAAATAAGAGGTAAGAAGTAAGTTTCTTACCTCTTATTTTTTACTTGAATGCCAAAGGTCTATCGGTAGAGAAAACTTGTATACCTTTCTTTGCCCACTCGGTATATAGGTGGTCGCCTTTGGTAGCAGCACGCTTATCTAAGTTACCTAATGTACCTAATATGACAGGTATTTTTAGTTGGTTTAAACGCTCGTACAGCTGATCAGGAGCTAAACGAATACCGGTGAAAGCCAACAACTTCTGTTTAGGAATACCTGTTTGCAAAATACGGTTTAGTTCGTCTTCATTGCGGGCGCTCACCGAAAGGAGCATCTCAGGAGCTACCTTATGCAAGGCTTCGGCTTGTGCAGTATTATAACTGATAAGCACCACTTGCGCTTCCATCTTCTCTTCGCGCACTAAATCTACCACTTTTTGATAAGAAATACCCTTTTTAAAATCTAACATTAAGTACCCCTTATGGGTTTTACACCACGAAAGTACATCTTTTAAAAACGGAATCTGAAAAGCAGTTACATTACCGAACTCATCTTTGAGTTTTTCAGTGCGTAACTGTTCGGTAGTAAGATCCGATACAACTCCTTGACCTGTGGCGGTACGTCCTAACTTATCGTCGTGCATCAGGAGCAAATCGCCGTCGGCACTCTCGAAGATATCTATCTCAAAGCTGTGTATTCCTTTCTTGGAAAGGTATTGAATGCTTTCCAAACAGTTTTCGGGATAGCCTTTAAGTTGCTCACCTCCCCCACCCCGATGAGCAGAAACAATGGGTTTGGAGGTGAAATACATTTGATTGGTAATCTCCTCTTGGGGGATTATCTGTCCGGTTGAGGGGCTTTTGCAGGCCATTGCGAGGCACAAAAGCGATAAAGTGATGATATATTTCTTCATTAAAAACACATTTTTTTTTGCAAAGATAAATAAAATGTGGAAATGAAAAAAATGCGAGGCCTTAGGCCTTAGGCCATAGGCACTAGGAATGCGACGAAAAAGTGACAAGAAAATTAGAGAATTAGGAAATTAGGAAATGTGGAAATGAGAAAATGAGAGAATGAGGAGGAGGCTACAAGAATTGCACTAGCGGAGGGTTTGTTAGTTTATTCAACTTTGGAAAAGTTTAAAACTTTGCCAAAGTTTGAGATGAAAAAGCGATGTGTTGGTGACTGTTAGGAGTATTCGTAAGGAAACAGAAAAGTTCGGAAGAGAGTTGAGAGGGGTTTTGGTAAAAAAAGGCTGTAAGGAGGGTGGGGGTAGCTTATAGAGAGCTTATAGGAAGCTTATACGAATCTTGGGCGATTGGTATAGAAAGGGTATATAAACAGTTGATTAATAGTATAATACAACAAGGCTAAAAACGGTAAAAACGGGGTTTCGAGGCGAAAGAAAGAGAAAAGGCAATAGGCCTTAGGCCATAGGCACTAGGGGGGAGTGTGACGGGAAAGAGAATTAGCAAATTGGGAAATTTGGAAATTAGCAAATTTGTGGAAGGAGTTTAGTGGGAGTGTGGTGGCGGAAAGGCGGAGGAAAAGCGATTGAAAAATAGCATTTTGTTATATCGAACTGACATAAATTCAAAAAAATATTCGTACCTTTGCCGTTCATAAACTCTCAACTAAAAAAGTGGAAAATATACAAGCTATAAAACAGCGATTTAGCATTATTGGCAACGACCCTAAGCTGAATCGCGCTATCGAAAAAGCTATACAAGTAGCCCCTACTGACATTTCGGTACTCATTACCGGAGAAAGTGGGGTGGGAAAAGAGGTTATACCGCGCATCATTCACTCGCTGTCTTTACGCAAACACGGCAAATACATAGCCGTAAACTGCGGAGCAATCCCCGAAGGGACTATCGATTCGGAACTTTTTGGTCACGAAAAAGGCGCTTTTACGGGAGCTACCGCTACCCGTAGTGGGTATTTTGAGGAAGCCGATGGCGGGACTATCTTCTTGGACGAGGTAGGTGAATTGCCCCTCACTACCCAAGTGCGCCTCTTGCGGGTGCTCGAGAACGGCGAGTTCATAAAAGTAGGTTCCTCGGTAGTGCAGAAGACGAATGTACGCATTGTGGCAGCTACCAATGTGCAAATGCAAGAAGCTATTAAAAAAGGACGTTTCCGCGAAGACCTTTACTACCGACTCAGCACAGTAGAGATACATTTGCCTCCTTTGCGCGAACGCAAAGACGATATCCACTTGCTTTTCCGCAAGTTTGCTTCGGATTTTGCTGAGAAATACAAAATGCCTCCTGTGAAGCTCAGCGAAGATGCGGTACATCTGCTCACGAACTACCGCTGGAGCGGGAATATCCGTCAGTTGCGCAATGTAGCCGAGCAGATTTCGGTACTTGAACAGCGCAGGGATATTACAGCGAGTATTTTGCGCACCTACTTACCTGATGAGGGTAGCAATCTACCACAGGTTGTACCTCAGCAAGCGCGCCAGGATAGTGATTTTAGCAACGAACGCGAGTTGCTTTACAAGGTGCTTTTCGATATGAAATCTGACCTCAACGACTTGAAAAAGCTTACTCTTGAACTGCTACAACACGGCAATTCAGCCCAAGTACAACAGGACAACGAGGGACTTATTCACCGCATCTACGGCAATGATTCACACAAGAATGAGGCGAGCTCTCCAGCTTATTCTATTATTCCCGTACCTCCTACCGAGAAGGAAATCCTATCTCACGAAGAGGTGTACGACTATGAGGAAGCTGCGGAAGAAGAGCGTTTTTCACTTCAAGAGCAAGAGCGCGAGATGATACGCAAGTCGTTAGAACACAACGGTGGCAAGCGCAAGGAAACCGCCAAAGCCTTGGGGATTTCGGAGCGGACGCTATATCGCAAACTAAAACAGTATAATATGATTTAGGCACTAAGCTTTGGGGCATAAGCCTCAGGCAATAGGAGGTGAGAGGAGAGAACTTTCTGCCCAGCCGGACGAGGCGGAGTTTTGGGAAAGGATTGTTAATTATTAATTGTGAATTGTTAATTATTTAGATGAAATCATATAAAATAGGCATTATTGGGCTGGGTTATGTGGGGTTCCCCTTAGCTTGTCTGTTTGCCAAAAAATATCCTACAGTGGGTTACGACCCCTATACGGCGCGAGTGGAAAGCCTCAACACGGGTATTGACACTACGGGCGAAATCGGTAGTGAAACCCTTAAAGAACGGTTGGCTACCCACCTTATTTGCACTGCAAACCCTGAGGACGCTAAGGATTGCAATGTGTACATAGTGGCAGTACCTACACCTATCGACCTCTATCAGCAACCTGACCTTACCGCTTTGCGCGAAGCGAGCCAAACAGTAGGCGCATTGCTAAAAAAAGGAGATATAGTAATTTACGAATCGACGGTTTACCCAGGAGTGACGGAAGAGGTGTGTGTGCCTATCTTGGAAAGCGCGTCGGGGCTTGCATACAACCGCGATTTCTTTGTGGGTTACTCGCCCGAGCGCATCAACCCTGGTGATAAGCACCATACCGTGGAGACTATCTGCAAGATTACCTCAGGCTCTACCCCTGAGGTAGCACAGGAAATAGATACGCTCTACAATTCAGTGCTGAGGGGAGGCACTTACCTTGCCCCGTCTATAAAAGTAGCCGAAGCCGCCAAAGTGATAGAAAACGCTCAGCGCGATGTGAATATCGCCTTTATGAATGAGATAGCGAAGATATTCAATATTTTAGAGATTGATACTAATGCGGTGATAGATGCAGCGAGTAGCAAGTGGAACTTCTTGCCCTTCCGCCCCGGTCTGGTAGGTGGACACTGTATAGGGGTAGACCCTTACTACCTCATACAAAAAGCTAAACTGCACGGCGTATCGCCACGCTTAATGATGGAAGCCCGAAAGACAAACGACTCGATGGGAGGCTATATCGCCTATCAGATTATCAACCGCTTGTGTTTACAAGGTATGCCTGTGAAGGACAGCCGAATCCTGCTCTTAGGTTTTACATTCAAAGAAAACTGCCCCGACACTCGCAATACGAAAGTAGTGGATATCTACCGTACTCTTGAAAATTTTACTAACAATATTACAGTGTATGACCCTTGGGCAGACCCTAAGCGCGCTTGTGAAGAGTACGGCATTGAGGTAGCTATTAAACCACAAAACCTCGCTACCCACAACGATGTAGTGGTGCTTTGCGTGGCACACCAAGAGTTTCTGCAAATGAATATAGGAAATTACTTAAAAGAAGACGGTATCGTTTACGACGTAAAAGGGAAGTTAAAAGTGAAGAAGAATGTGTTTAGGTTATAAAAGTTGTATAGTAAAAAACTTTTTCCTACCTTTGTCGCCTAAAATATTCACATACAATGAAGAAAATATACTTGCTAATGCTTTGTGCTTTTCCGTTTTTGGCAAAGGCACAATACACTGAAATTATTAACTCAAACCTCCCAGGCACTTCACAAAGTGCTTATGCAGTAGGGGCGAGAGTATTACAATTTGAAGGAGGTTTTTGGTACGAGCACAACCACCACAAAGAGACAGGCACTTCTATGGATTTTACTGGAATGAACTATGCAGTGCGTTATGGTTTTTATAAAGAAGAATTGGAAGTGATGCTCAATGGTACTCTTGCTTATGACCGTACAATTGCATCTAACGGTACGACCTCGCACTTTGGTTTTGTGAATAATACTATTGGGGCTAAATATTTACTCTTTAAACCTGCTTTTTTAGATGAAGAGCCGAGTATTTACAGTTGGAAGGCTAATAACTCTTTTAGATGGCGCAATCTCACACCTTCCATATCTCTTTATGCAGGGGTGAATTTCTTACCAAACAAGCGATATTACTACGAGTCAATACCGGCACTCTCTCCCAAAGTAGCAGCTATCTTTCAAGCAGAGCCTATCCCTCGTGTGGTGTTGGTAGCAAACGGTATCATTGATAGATTCTTAAGCGGTAAAAACACCGAATACAGCTATTTGTTCACCGTTACTCATAACTTAGACAATGGTTGGTTTAGTATCTTTGCAGAACATCAAGGTATTCACAGCCAGCATTACAACGACCAGATTACGCGTCTTGGCGTTGCCTTCTTGCTTTCCGATAAAATACAACTCAATGCCGATATGGGCTTTGGCTGGAAAGATACCCCACAACGCTATATGGGATTGTTCGGGGCTTCTTATCGCATCGATAACCACAACAGCTATATCAAGAAGGTATTGAGTGAAACAATAGAAACCACCAAAATACAACACAAGAAAAAACCTAAAAGAAACAGACGTAATGCCATTGATCCTGATTAAAGAACTCACCACTAAAAAGGAACTTACCGAGTTTGTGAAGTTTCCTTTGTCTTTATACAAAAACAACCCTTATTGGGTACCGCCTCTCATCAGTGACGAGGTAGCCTCTTTTGACAAAACCAAGAACCCTGTATTCGACAATGCCGAAGCCTTCTTTTACGGAGCTTACAATGAGAAAGGTAAAATGGTAGGGCGCGTAGTAGCTATTATTAATCAGCACGACCTTAAACAGAGTATAAAGAAAGTGCGGTTTGGTTGGCTGGATATGATAGACGACATTCAAGTAACACAAGCTCTCTTGGATAAGGTAGCTGAAAAAGCCCGTGAGTATCAATTGGAGTATATGGAAGGTCCTATGGGCTTTTCGAGTATGGATAAGGTGGGCTTGCTCACTGAGGGCTACGAACATATCTCGAATATGATGACGTGGTATAACTATCCTTATTATAATCGGCATTTAGAGCAATTAGGCTTCACTAAAGAAAAAGGCTTTATCGATATGTCTTTCCTTATAGAGAATGCTAAACCCGAATTGTTCAAAAAAACAGCCGAAGCCATTAAAAAACGTTATGGCGTAAAACTTATCGATACCGCCACTACCAAAGAAGTGCTCAAGCACGTAGATGCAATGTTTGACCTTTACAACGAAACCTATTCTAAGTTAGCCTCCTACGTGCCTATAAGCGAACGTCAGCGAGAGTACTTCAAACAAAAGTATATCCCTTTTATCAATCCTGAGTATATACGTTTTATTGAAGATAAGGACGGTAAACTGATATGTTTTGCCATTGTGATGCCTTCGTTCTCTAAAGCATTACAAAAGGCAAAAGGCAAACTCTTCCCTTGGGGTTGGTGGTATTTATTACAATCGAAACGACATCACGATACGGTGGAGTTCTACCTTATTGGGGTAGCCCCCGAATACCAAAGTAAGGGTATTCCCGCCTTGTTGTTCGACTATTATTATGATATATTCACCCGCAATGGGGTTACTCATTGCGTGATTACACCTGAACTCGAAGAAAATATTGCTATTCAGCAACTCTGGAAGAGCTTTGACCCGGTTATCTTTGCTCGCCGTGCTACCTTTAAAAAACAGGTAAGAGATTAAATGTAAAATGAATTATCTTCTCCCTTTTCTGGCAGTAGTATTAGGCTACTCATTCGTTACCTTTTTTAAACCTGCCCAACAACAATACACCAAATTACTACTCTCTTTCAGTGGCGCTTACCTATTGGCACTCACTGTATTCGTGCTGATACCCGAAGTATATCACTCTCACGATGAGCACACGCAAGATTTTAAATACATAGGACTTTTTGTGATAGTAGGAGTACTCTTGCAAATTGTCTTAGAGTTCTTTTCGCACGGAGCCGAACACGGCCACACCCAGCACCCACACCCACACCAGCATAGTGCTTTTCCTCTCTCACTGTTTATCAGCCTTAGTATTCACTCGATTTTAGAAGGTTTCCCGCTATCTCACGGACATAATCACGACCTTGTGTATGGTATATTCGTGCACAAACTGCCTGTGGCTATTGTGCTCACTACTTTTTTTGTGAATTCGGGGGTGAACAAGTGGAAGACAGCACTGTTTTTACTCTTTTTTGCCCTAATGACGCCATTAGGCACTTTTTTAAGTAATACAGTACCAAGCCTTGTCAATTACCAAACGGAGCTTTCGGCTATTGTAATAGGTATTTTCTTGCATATTTCTACCGTTATCTTATTTGAAAACTCCGAAGGACATCGCTTTAACCTATTAAAGTTTTTAAGTGTTTGTGTGGGATTTGTGGTAGCGTATCTTACTTAGTAAATTGACCAATTAACAGATTAACCAATGAAGACGATAAAAAAATTCTTATGCATTAGTGTTTTATGGGTAATAGCTTGTCAGCCCCCTAAGAAAGAAGTTGTTTTCAGTGAAAACGACCTTAATGTTATCCCTCGACCTCAATCGCTCACTATGGGTAAGGGTAGTTTCCGGTTTACTAAGGAAACTATTTTTGTAAGCGATGTTTCTTTAACAGCTGCAGCCAGACTTTTTGCAGAGCAGTTCGAGAGAGCATCTGGTATCAAATTGCCCATCAAAAAAGAGGCAGTAACAACAAATTACATTGCTCTTGTAGTTGATAAATCTCTGCCAAAAGAAGGTTACTCCCTTGTGGTACAACCTGAACATATATCCATAGTCGCTGCCGACTACAACGGGGCGCTTTATGCCCTCGAAACGCTGCGTCAGCTACTGCCTAAAGAGTTTGAAAGCACTACACCCGTGAAGACTGATTGGGCGGTGCCCGCAGTTACCATCACTGATGTTCCTCAGTACGCTTGGCGCGGATTGATGCTGGACGTCTCTCGCCATTTCTTCCCCAAGGAATATATACTGAAAACTCTCGACCGTATGGCAATGCTCAAGCTCAATACCTTCCACTTCCACTTAGTAGACAATGAAGGTTGGCGCATAGAAATTAAAAAGTATCCTAAACTTACCGAAATAGGTGCGTGGCGTGTAGACCAAGAGGATAAACTATGGGATGAGCGCACTCCTAACTCCGCCAACGCCTTTGCCAATCCTGCGACAGCTCCTAAAAAATACGGAGGTTTCTATACTCAAGAAGATATTAAAGAGATTGTAGCTTACGCCTCTGCACGTGGCATTACAGTAATCCCCGAAATAGAAATGCCTGCCCACGCAATGAGTGCCATAGCGGCTTACCCCAAACTGTCTTGTCACAAACGCCTCATAGGAGTACCCTCAGGCGCGGTGTGGCCTATCACCGATATCTATTGTGCGGGGCAAGAAGAAACTTTCACTTTCTTGGAAGATGTACTTACCGAAGTGATGGAGCTCTTCCCCAGTAAATACATTCACGTAGGTGGTGACGAAGCCACTCACACCGAATGGGAAAAGTGCTTCAAATGCCAAGCACGTATGAAAGACCACCACTTAAAAGATGTGCACCAACTACAGAGTTATTTTATCAAGCGTATAGATGATTTCTTAGTATCCAAAGGGCGCACTTTGGTAGGTTGGGACGAGATAATGGATGGTGGTTTAGCTAACAATGCAGTGGTGATGAATTGGTGCGGTATTGAGGTAGGTAAAAAAGCCCTCGAACAAGGCAACCCTGTTGTCCTCACTAGCGATTGCTATATAGACAACTATCAAGGTCTTCCCGACTATGAGCCTCAAGCCAATGGTGGTTACTTACCACTCAAAAAACTTTACCATTACAGTCTTGAAAAAGAAAACCTCAGCCCAGCGCTACAAAAAAATATTTTGGGTACGCAAGCCAACTTATGGGCAGAACACGTGGGTAGCACTGAATATTCAGAATATATGCTCTTTCCGCGATTGTTGGCGCTTGCTGAAATCAGTTGGACAGCCGATAACTTGAAGAACTGGGACAACTTTATAAATCGCACTCAAGCCTTTATGAAGCGTTTGGACGTGATGAAGGTAAACTATGCCCACTCTATGTATCAAGTAGCCCCTACCGTTGAAAACCAAAAGGGGAATATCTTTCTAAAATTAGACTGTGAAGTCCCCAACGCCGACATTCGCTATGCTTTGGGAGATACTCCTATGGAGAAAGCCACGAAATACCACCAGCCTATTGCGCTGAATCGAAGCACGACCTTTAAAGCAACTGTTTTCAGTGGAAAGGCGACCAACACCATTACCACTGGCGAGGTAACATTCCACAAAGCGATAGATAAGAAAGTAAGTTACAGTCCACTTTATCACAAGAGTTACCAAGGGCAAGGAGAAGCGACGCTCACCAATATCATTCGCGGTACCAAAAACTTTCACGATGGGCAATGGCTCGGTTGGTTAGGCGACGATGTTACCCTCACCCTCGATTTGGAGCAGGTTACTGAGGTGAGAGAGGTGCACATAGGAGCAATGGATGCCCAAGCATCTGGCATTTACTTCCCTGTAAAATTTACGGTAGCCCTTTCAACCGACGGTAAAAACTACCGTGAAGTAGCCACTCACAACGAGCCTTGTGTAGTGAGAGGAAAAGTCACCTTAAAAGATTTTGTGTTGAAGTTTAGTCCAATGGAAGCACGCTATATCAAGCTCACCCTCAAAAACGTAAAAACACCGCCAAAAGGAGGTGATGCTTGGCTTTTTATAGATGAAATTTTGGTATTTTAGAAAAATAATGTACCTTTGTTGCGTTTTAAAACCACAAATTGATAATTATTAATTGTAAATTGTTAATTGACATATGGATTCAGTAAAAAATTATATCAATGAAAACAAAGACCGCTTTATTGCGGAACTGATAGAACTGCTTAAAATGCCCTCTATCAGTGCTGATGCTGCCTATTCTCAGGATGTGCTCAACACCGCCGATGCTGTAAAAAACGCCTTAGAGAAGGCTGGCTGCGACAAGGTGGAAATATGTGAAACCCCTGGCTACCCTATCGTATATGGCGAAAAAACTATCGACCCTGCCCTGCCTACTGTTTTAGTATATGGGCACTATGATGTACAACCCGCTGACCCTATTGAGCTTTGGGAATCTGACCCTTTTGAGCCTGTTATCAAAAAAACCGATATTCACCCCGATGGAGCTATCTTCGCTCGTGGAGCTTGCGACGACAAGGGGCAAATGTTTATGCACGTGAAAGCCCTTGAATATATGGTGAAAAACAACGTGCTCCCTTGCAATGTGAAGTTTATGATTGAAGGCGAGGAAGAAATAGGCTCAGGAAGCCTTAGTTGGTTTGTAAAAAACAACCACGAAAAACTCAAAAACGATATTATTCTCATTTCCGATACCAGTATGCTGGCTAATGACACCCCTTCTATCACTACGGGCTTACGCGGACTTAGCTATGTGGAAGTGGAAGTTACCAGTGCTAACCGCGATTTGCACTCTGGTTTATACGGTGGTGCCGTAGCGAACCCTATCAACGTGCTTACTAAAATGATTGCTTCTTTGCACGACGAGAACAACCGCATTACCATTCCGCATTTCTACGACAAAGTAGAAGAGCTCTCACAAGCTGAACGCGATGAAATGGCAAAAGCACCCTTCTCACTCGAAGCCTACAAAAAAGCCTTAGATATCGATGAAGTATATGGCGAAAAAGGCTATACCACTACCGAGCGCGCCTCTATACGTCCTACCCTTGATGTAAATGGTATCTGGGGAGGCTATACAGGGCAAGGAGCTAAAACCGTAATCCCAAGTAAGGCTTATGCCAAAATATCAATGCGCTTAGTGCCTAACCAAGACAACCACGAAATTACCGAGCTCTTCACCAAACACTTTGAGAGTATCGCACCAGCAGGTGTGCGCGTGAAAGTAACTCCGCACCACGGCGGACAAGGCTATGTAACCCCTACTGATACGCCTGCTTACCAAGCAGCAGTAAAAGCCTGCCAAGCGAGCTTCGGCAAGGAGCCTATACCTGTACGTTCAGGAGGTAGTATCCCTATTGTAGCCCTTTTTGAAGAAGAATTAGGTAGTAAATCTATTCTCTTAGGCTTTGGTTTAGATAGTGATGCTATCCACTCACCTAACGAGCATTATGGTATTTTCAACTTCCTAAAAGGTATTGAAACCATTCCGTGGTTCTATCACTACTTTGTAAACAAGTAATACAAGTTACATAGATAGTAATAAAGACTTTACCAAAACTCGTAGCACGAGAGGCTATTAAATTTTTGGTAAAGTCTTTTTATATTATTATTGAAAATAAACGACTTAGCAATACAGCTAAAAAATATATAATATTTTTCTGCTTAAAAATTTGCAGGTTTCAAAAATAGTTGTACCTTTGCACCGCAATTAAGGAAAACATAAGTAGAATATATTCCTCCTTAGCTCAGTTGGTTAGAGCATCTGACTGTTAATCAGAGGGTCACTGGTTCAAGTCCAGTAGGGGGAGCAACAAAAAAAGCACTTACATAATGTAAGTGCTTTTTTTATTTTATCTTCTTACAAATCTTATTCCTTAGCTCGGTTGTGAGCATTCTACATTCTTTCATACGATTCACTTTTTTGTAATAACTGACTATGAGTCCTTATAGCACTAATTTCATCTTTATAAAATACAATAATCTGGTGGGCTATCTGGTGTGAAGATTAGTTAGAGTTTTTAGAGAAGGAATAGAGATTAAGGCACTGCGAAAGGAAACGGAGAAGTTCGGAAGAAGCAATTCAGGTAAAAGATAAAAAATGAGCTGTAAGGAGGGTGGGGTTAGCTTATAGAGAGCTTATAGGAAGCTTATACGAATCTTGGACGATTGGTATAGAAAGGGTATATAAGTAGTTGATTCATACTGTGATACAACAACGTAAAAAATGTTAAAAATGGGGTTTCGTGGCGAAAGAAAAGGGAAGAGGTATTAGGCCTTAGGCCATAGGCACTAGGAGGGAGTGTGACGGGAAAGAGAATTAGCAAATTAGGTGTGAGCTGGACGGACGGGTACGAGCTACACGGGGGATTGTAGCAAAATAGGCAATAAAAAACTTTGCCAAAGTTGTAGAACGATAGGTGTTCAGAACCTTTGGCAAAGTGTTATGGTATAAAAAGCGATTTTAAGCTTGTGTTATTTAGAAAAGTGTGGTTACCCGATAATCATTCCAGCGATAGTTGCGGATAACAGAGAGGCTAAAGTACCCCCGAGAACGGCTTTTAAGCCGAATTGAGAGAGTGTTTTGCGTTGGTTGGGGGCTAAGGCACCTATACCACCTATTTGAATGCCTATGGAGGCGAAATTGGCAAAACCGCAAAGCATATAGGTAGCCATAATGATAGATTTGTTATACATTAAGTGAGGAGCACTCGTCATATCTTTTAGAGCAGCTAACTGAGTGTAAGCTACAAATTCTGAGGAGGAGAGCTTAATACCAAGCAATTGTCCCATCAGCATAACGTCTTCTTTGGCAATACCAGCGAGCCACATAACGGGTGAGAAAACGGTACCTAAAATCATTTCTAAAGAGAGTCCGTTATAAGGAGTATTGCTAGCTATGATATTGTTGAGATGTGTTTGATAACCTACCCAATTAAAGAAATAATTAATCATTGCGATAAAAGCCACAAATACTAAAAGCATAGCCGCTACATTGGCAGCGAGTTTAAGTCCTTCGGTAGTACCATTGGCGATAGCGTCGAGCACATTGGAACCTACATTCTCCATAGAGACGTGCGAATCGTTAGAGAATTGCTCGGTTTGAGGGCATAGCATCTTGGAAACTACGATAGCACCGGGGGCAGCCATTACGGAAGCTGCTAAGAGGTGTCGGGCGAAGAGCAAGCGCATTTGGGGGTCGTCGCCACCGAGGTATTGGATATAAGCAGCCATAACGCCTCCTGCTACGGTAGCCATTCCGCCTATCATCACAAGGAGGATTTCGGAGCGAGTCATTTTGGCTAAATAGGCTTTAATCATCAGAGGGGCTTCGGTTTGTCCTAAGAAGATGTTCCCCGTAACCGAAAGACTTTCGGCACCTGAAATATTCAGCAGTTTAGACAATGCCCACGCCATACCACGCACTATTACCTGAATAACACCTAAATAGAACAATAGGGAGGTGAGTGCAGAAAAGAAGATGATGGTGGGGAGTACTTGGAAAGCGAAGATATAGCCTATGCTATTGGTATCGACTAAGTTACCGAGGAGAAACTGACTACCTGCTCTTGTGAAATCTAATATGAGCACAAAGATACTACCGGCAAAATCGAAGGCGTCTTGTATAAAGCCTACTTTTAGAATACCTATTGCAATGGAGAGTTGTAGGGCTAAGCCTATGCCAATAGTCTTCCAATTAATAGCGCGCCTATTGCTACTGAAAAGATAGGCGATAAACAGGAGGGTAATCATACCTACCACGCCACGAGTAAAACTTTCGAGAGTGAAACCTTCGCTAGCGACAGCCTTCATTACTTGTGTAGTGGCGGTTTGTGTAGTAGGAGATTGTGTAGCGTCTTGGGCGACACTTATGAGTGGTAAAAGGAAGCTAAGGCTTCCGATGGTTATGTTTTTTTTCATTGGTATATAGTTTTAAAAAGTACTATCGCGTTTAGAGATTTCATCTCTGATAAGCGCTGCCATTTCGTAATCTTCATTTTCGATACAGTCATTTAGCATTGTTTTTAGTTCGGGTAAGGCGTATTTAGTATATCTGTTTCGGCTGCTATCTTCCTCATCAACATTGTCTAACGAAGGACTTATGGTATTGGAAGGCTCATCGTTGAGCAGAGGGATATAAATGCCGGCTCTTTGAATGATATCTCGATAGGTGTAGATGGGTGCGTTGCAACGCAAGGCAATGGCGATGGCATCGCTGGTACGAGCTTCGATGGTGTATTCTTGACCATTTTGTACACAGAGGATATTGGAGTAGAAAATGCCTTCTTCTAATTTGTAAATCACGACTCTTTTTATCTGTATACTGAAAGTATCGGCGAATATCTTGAAGAGGTCGTGCGTAAGGGGTCGAGGAGGTACAAGACTCTTCTCTAATTCCAAGGCAATAGATTGTGCTTCAAAGGTACCAATGACGATGGGTAGCTTTAAATCGGTCTCGACCTCGTGCATTATAAGCACAAAGGCATCGTTCTGCGATTGATTGTATGATATCCTTTTTATGAAAAGACGCACTAAATCCATTGGAAATTTGCTAACATAAAATACAAATTAGGGGGTAAAGTTATAACAATTATTTTAACTACAAAAGATTTTTTACATATTTTTTTCTTCTTTGTAAAAGAAAAGGCTGTTCAATACAAGATTGAACAGCCTTCGCTTTACATAAGATTTTACTTGTTACATTTGTTTGGTAAGAGTATATTCTTTTACCATTTTAGGTTCTTTACCATCTTCACCTACTTGTACGATATTATCGCCTTTGGTAATATAGAAAGATTTGTGATTATCAGCTTTAGAAACGAGTGTAAAACCTTTATCAGTGTGTTCTACTTTACCTTCTTCTTTAGATTCGAAGTTTTTGCTTGCACAGTTTTCTTGTTTTACATAGGTGTCATCGGCATAGAGATGGATAACGGTAGCCATTCCGCCGCAATCGGCTGCAGGAAGAGTACCTACATAAGTAGCTAACAATTGAGGAGTTACCATTTCTTCTACTTTTTCAGCAGCATTCTCCATCATAGTAGTGGTTTCACTTACTACAGTGTTAGCAGTTTGTGAAGGATTGTTTTGGCAGGAGGCGAGCATAAGCACAGCAACTCCCAATGTTAAGATGTGATTTTTCATAAAATATAATGTTTATTTATTTACTTATTCAAAAAGTGTACCAATACTACAGTAAATTCACTTCCCTTTCCTACTTCGGAAGTAAAATGAATGCTACCCCCGTAGGAAAGTACGATGTTTTTCACCATTGCTAATCCCAAGCCACTACCACTGGTTTTGGTAGTGAATTTTGGTTCGAATATCTTTTCTTTATCGGCGTCGGGGATACCCGTACCATTGTCTTTTACTTTTAGAGTAATATCGGTATCGGTTTTATTAAGGCTCACTTCAATAGAAGGGAAAGGTTCGTTTTCGGTAGCTTGTAGCGCATTTTTCACCAAATTGGTAACTACACGACCGAGCTGGTCTTTATCGAATACACTTATAATCTCATCGTGAGAATGGGTGAAGTGAATTTCATCAGAATTAAAGATATCTAAAGTGCGTTTGATAACAGACACAAAATCGAATTCCTCATCGTTTTTAGCAGGCATATTGGTAAGTGCTGAGAAGGCAGTAGAAATATTACTCAATATGTCTATCTGTTGGATAAGAGATTCGCAAAATTCATTAGTTTGTTCAGCGGTTTGAGGCTCTCGAAGGGCTTTGCGTTGATAACTTTGCACGGAGAGACGCATAGGAGTAAGAGGATTTTTGATTTCGTGTGCTACCTGCTTTGCCATATCGCGCCACGCTTGTTCGCGTTCGGATTGCGCCAAAAGGGCTTTGCTGTTCTCAATCTCATCAATCATTCCGTTATAGGCATTTACCAACTCGGTAATCTCGGCAGGGGCAGATTTGAGAAGTATCTTTTCGTTTTGGGAGAGCAAACGAGTTTTCTCTAAACGACCTTCGATAGTTTTAAGCGATTTGGTAATATATTTAGAAATGAAGTAAGCTACCGCAAGGGCAACTACTAAGAGCGAGAAATACACCATCGCTAAGTTATACAGCGACCCTTTTAAAGCGCGCTCGTTGAAGGTGTCGTTCTCGAAATAAGGAATGTTGAGAATAGCGATAGGCTTGAACTGCAAATCGGTAATATAACTGTAAGAGGTTTGGTAACCACGCCCTGCAAATTCGTGGTGCTCAACAAGACGTTTATTGAGTGTAGCGGAAAGCTGATGCAGTACATCAGGAGGAATAAAAAACGCATCTTGGTCGGGCGAGAGAGAGGCTTTGGAGCTTTTTAGCAGAACGCCGTCGAGGTCATAGAGGGCAAAGTTTAGGTTTTGGATATTGGCAATGCTGTAGATATCCTCCCGAAAGATAAGGGGTATATAAGGGGTTTCGACAGGGAAAGTGGTTTGCGAGAATACATATTGTATCTGCATCTTGATTTGGTTTTCCTTGTCGATAAGTCGCTCATCGTGATATTCTAATGCCTGTTTTTTATACTGCCCAATCATTACGAAAGCCAAAATAGCGAAAGCTACTAGCACGAGTAGGGTCATACTGAGGAATATCTGAAAGCGAAGGGTGTTTTTTTTAAACATAGTGTCCCCTTATTACAGGTTATTTTAAGCCTATCACAAAGGCTGCGGGATAAGATTTTTTAATCTCTACAAGTTTCTTCTCAGCCTCTAAACGCGTACGGAAACTACCAAGGCGCACTTTGTAGTTAGGCGACTCGAAAGTGAGCAATACAGGGTATTGTTTGTATTTGCTTTTGGCATCGAGCATTACTTTATTAGCTTCGGTGATATTGCCATTATAGATTTGTACTTGGAAAGCGCTCTCGGTACGAGCTATTTCCTTTTTGAGTTCCATAGCATCGGCTATATTCTTTTCCTGACTAATAGTTATTTGTGCATAGGAAGCGCTTGTGAGCAATAGTATTCCAGCTATAAATATGTTTTTCATCATCAATATAAATTTAATTCTTTTGTTTTCTTTGGCGTAAGAACCAATACAATTTACTAAATCCAAAGCCTATGCCAAACAAGGCTATAAAGAAAGTAAATATACCTCCCAATACTTTTAAATTGATAGGTTCACTTTGGGGAACGTAGAGTATTTGTCCGTTAGCAGTACCTATAAGTCCTAAGAGAGTGATAAGCAAACTCACCAAAAAGTGTAGCTCTAAGCGCAGGTCTTTCTCAGGTAACAGCTTTTGAAGACCCAAAGAACCTAATATTATGAAAACTATCACACTCGCACCTATCCAAAAGGCAATATGCTCAAACGATACCCCTGTATAATAAAAGATAGCTTGAGTGAGTACATAGAACAATGCAGGAAAGATAAGCAGGTTAGGATACCACTGCAAAACTTTATGCCAGCGACTTTCTTTACCTTTGAAAAGCGTACGTAGTGAAGTAAAACAATACGCCATACACACAGCAGTTTCTACGGTGAGCAGTACAGTGATATTACCGAGCACTTTGGGGTTGCTGAGCATTGTTTGGAGGGTAACTTGTGACTGTTCTGAGGCAAAATCAGTAGCCAACCATACAAACAAGAAACAAACAGCTGCAAATAACACGTGTTGCCACAGTTTCCAAAAACTGAGTTTCAGCACTACGTTCAGCATTATAAAGACTGTAAGAATTGCTATTACCATATCACATATTCCTTATCTCTTACTTACATTCTCTGCTACACCAGCTCACCCACTTTACTTATTACCTCTACTGAGTCTTCTCCGTCGTTTTGTTTCCAGTGTACTACCACACGTTCATCATTGATAGCGTCTACTTGCTTACCGCTGTAATCGGGTTGTATGGGGAGATGACGACTAAAACGCCTATCAATAAGCACTAAGAGCTCTATTTCAGAAGGGCGCCCGAAGCTCTGTATGGCACTGAGAGCAGCGCGAATACTGCGCCCTGTGTAGAGCACATCGTCTATAAATACCACTCTCTTGTTTTCGACGATAAAGTCGACAGCAGTAGAGTTGGCTTCAAGAGGTCTACTTGTGCGCCTAAAATCGTCGCGAAAGAAAGTAATATCCAATAAGCCTAATGGAATATCAGCAATGTGGTATTCGTTAGTAAGTAGTTCTACCAATCGCTCAGCTAAATAAGTGCCACGGGGCTGGATACCGATAAAAACCGTATTCGAGAAATCGTTATGGTTTTCTATCAGCTCACAAGCGAGGCGGTGTAGCATTACTTGGAGTTCCTTCTCGCTGAGGATTTGTTTTGTATAGGTATTCATTTGACTTAAAAACTGAGGGTATTTAAGTTGCGTTGAGCATCGGTATTGCCTTCGCTAGCGGCTTTTTGGAAAAAGACTTTAGCATTCGCCTTGTCGCCCAACATATAGTAGCAAGAGGCACGATAATTATTCAGTATAGCATCTACGGACACTCCTAAGCTCTCCATTTCAGCCATATCGTTAATGGATTTCTGGTATTGCTGAGTGTTGTAGTAACTAATAGCACGATACCTGAGCCCGTCTATATGAGCAGGGACTTTCTCCAAAAATCTCGTAAATATAGGAATTGCTTCAGCATAACGTTGCTGCAAATAGAGTTGCATTGCCTGAGTGTAAAGAGGGGCAAACTGTTCTACCTGCATACGCGAGATAATCTTGTTGCGGTTATTAATTATATCTTTATTGTCGGGCAAATACACAATAGCACTATCTAAGGTAGCACGAGCATCAGCTATTAAGTTATTTTTCTCTTGCAGATAAGCCAAAGAGTTCCACGCTTGTACTTCACTGCGATTACCGCGAAGAGCGTCTCTATCTACATCTACGTGGAAACGGTTTTTCAGTATAGTTTTCCACTTAGGTTGTGTTTTCTGCACACTGTCTTTCTCCAAGCCTAAATACTGTTTGAGCAAGTGAATCGATTCTTGTTCTTTACCCATATTGTTTAGCGCAAAGGTCTCTAAATTTAGGTTACCGAAGAAATTAGGCTTTATCATTCGGGCTTTATGAGCATATTTATAAATACTATCGTTGTTTTTGTTTTCTTCCATAAAGTATGATACAGCAGTAAAATACTCAGGGCGCGCATCATAAGGGTGGTAATGAATGGAAGCCAATACTTTACGTGCCTCATCGAATTTCTTTTCGTCTATCAAGTAACGCGCTTTTTCTACATCTACAGGCTCAGCCACTGCCGTGAGATTTGGAATACGAGGATAGTTGCGTATCAGGTAATCCGAAGGTGATTTAGTAGGACGCACCCCTTGTTGCTCTTCTTTTACCATACGTTGTATTTTAGAAGAATCAAAGTACATACGCTCTACTACCACATTCAAAACCATTGCCACCACGGCTACTGCTCCTATAAAACCTACAACACTCATTGGCAATTTGCGCTCTTCTCCTTTTTTCTTACTGAAATACAATACTGCCAAGCCTACTGCTATCCCTACATAAATACCAAAAAGGGCTTGAATTTCGGGGCGGTCTTGAGGAAAGTTAAAGAACGCATCAAACGAATAAGCAAAGAGACCAAACAATGGTAAGAAAAACCATTGCTCTTGCTCAGGATTCTTGTTTTTATAAGTGCCTCTTAGGAAATAATAAGCTGCCAAGAGGAAGATAGCCAAGAACGCCAACCCTGCGAAGATTCCCGCTTCGGCGGTGAGCTCCAAAAAGTCGTTGTGGTTCTTATACATATAAATATAATGCGGACTATAAGAATTCTCATACTGTAAGAAGCGTACCTTCCAGTTACCAATGCCTACACCCAACAGTGGGTCGTTAGGAATCATATCGGTAGTGGTAATCACCCAAGCAGTTTTACGCAAATTGTTACTGGTATTCTCTTGGTTAGCTACCTCAGCCAAACGAGCCCCGAAACTGGTGCTTTGTCGCACTTGTTGAGGGTATAAATAGTTCTGTACAAACGAGAAAATACCAAAAGCAAGAACTACCAAGCCTACGTGCATCAGTACTTTTACGCCCGTTTCACGGCGTTTTAAGATAAAATAGTCGATAGCACCATACGTGATGAAGATAAGCGTTGTAAGAATAGTTGCTAAGTAGAAAGCACGGGTACTCATAAAGAAGATTGCCAAAGTACCGACTAAAACACCTATCCCTCCGATGATACGCAAGGTGTTTTTGTGAAAATAAAACAACCAGATAGCAAAAGGTATCTTAATAAACATAGCCGAAGCCAAAATATTCTTGTTAGAATACGAGCCTTTGATATTGTAATCGGCACTAATACCCTTGATGATGCCTTTTACTCCGTCGAGGGTTACCAAAAAGTCATAACACAAAAGAATTGTCATCGCAACTGCCAAATGTACTAAACTCTTTTTGTTGTAAATTACCAAAGCCGATACCATCCAAGCAGCTGAGAAAGCTGTAAATATCTTAAAGAAGTGCAAAATCGCTTCTTCTATATCAATAGCTTTGGTAAACGAGAGCAATGCCAATACCATTATCAGGCAGTAAGCAATCCCTATTTTATTGGTAAAAAAGCCAAACAGTAATTGTGTGCGTTCTCTGAATTCTTTAATAAAAAACACAAGTCCTACTACTATCAAGTTCAGAATAGCAAAGGTGTAAAACTTTGTAGCATTGGAGTCGAATGCCATCCAGTTAGGGGTAAGTACCGTTACATAGCCATAGGCAATGAGCAAGACACTCGCCAAAAGCTTCATACTCGAACTCCTTTCCTCACTCACTGTGAGGGTAGGTTTAATAGGATTCTTGCTGGGTGTTTTCTTCTTGTTGGGTTTCATCTTATGTATTTATATAAATTTTCAACTAACAATTAATATCTGTAAAAGTCACTTTCTCTTCTCATTTACCTTTTATCTCTTATCTTTTACCTGCTTTTGTGGCTCTTACTGCCCGTGCGGCTCGCACCTATTTGAATCATCTCATACGCTAGTCCCGTTTGCTTCACTACGTCTTCGGTGCGTTGCGAATGAGTGTCGGTAATAAAAAGCTGTCCGAAATGTTTTTGAGTAACCAACTGCACCAACTGCGTTACGCGAGTATCGTCGAGCTTATCAAAAATATCATCTAAAAGCACTATGGGTGTAACCCCTAACGATTGCTTCAACACTTCAAACTGCGATAGCTTTAAGGCTATCAAAAACGACTTCTGTTGTCCCTGACTGCCATACTTCTTCATCGGGTAGCCCTCAATCTCAAAAAGCAAATCGTCCTTGTGAATACCTGCGGTAGTGTATTGCGCACTGCGGTCTCGCTCAGTATTTTCGACAAGCTGGGTAGCCAAATCACTTTGGTGCAAACTACTGTCGTAATGCAAACTCACTCGTTCCTTACCCCCCGAAATATACGCGTACTGCTCGCTAAAGATAGGCAAAAACTCTTCCATAAAAGCTCGCCGTTTCTCATAAATGTGTTGTCCTAAGGGTGCCAACTGCTCATCGTAAATGTGCAAAGTCTCTAAAGAGAAAACGCCTCCTTCTGCCATTTGTTTCAGTAACGTATTGCGTTGCAAGAGCGTGCGGTTGTAGCGCAAAAGCAGTTCTAAGTAAGCTCTATCGGTTTGCGAAATCACACTATCCAAAAACTTACGGCGTGTTTCACTACCTTCTACTATCAAGTCGCGGTCGGAAGGTGAGATAAGCACCATAGGGTATTTACCTATATGGTCAGCCAGACGTTCATAGGCTTTACCATTGTGTTTCATTACTTTCTTCTGTCCTTTTTTAAGGCTACACACTATCTGTTCTTCACGTTCTTCTTGCCGAAACTGTCCTTCGATAAGATAAAACTCCTCGCCGTGGCGTACACTCTGCACTGCCGAAGTAGTAAAGTAGCTCTTTGCCATACCTAAGTGATAAATAGCATCAAGCAGATTCGTTTTCCCTACACCGTTATCTCCTACAAAACAGTTGATAGTAGGGCTAAAGGCATACGCTTGTGAGAGTATGTTCTTGTAGTTTACGACCGATATTTGTTTGAGAAACATCATTTGTTAGTGCAAAGGTACGAATAATTTGTGAATTACCAAATTTGTCGATTGGGTAATGCCTCCTAGATATTCTCTGATCCTCTCCGAGAAAGTATGAAAACTCAGAGTACTCCGAAAACTAAGGCTTTCTACTAATTTTAATCTGTCTCATAAAAACAAAAAAGTAGAGAAAAACGCTATTTTCTCTACTTTTTTAAGCTACTTTTATTCTGAACGTTCTTTTCTAAAATTGAAAATATTGTTCTTTCTAATAAATATATTCTGTAACAGACAATTTTTCCTCAGGTTTATTTTCTTCATTAGGAACTGAGTAATACGTATCTCTTACAGGATAATCGCCGTTATATTCATAAACAGTTCTAAAAGTTACCTTAGAAACCTTGTTAGGTTCCTTTGGATTAGTTTCTGTTTTGGTTTGCTTGATAATATTGTTTCTGCTTACCCCTGTTGTAAAATAATCCGGATATAAATCTCTAAATGTAGGAGAAAACAAAGGGTTTATTTTATTATCATATTCATAGGTAACAACAATGTCATAATCTCTATAATCTTTATACTCTTGTTTTACTACATTCCCATTAGCATCTAAAGTATATGTACGTGATGAATATATTTTTTTGTTTTCTACAAATCTCTCTTTACTAGCGATTATTTTGTTTGCTTCACTATACTGGTAGTTTACTTCTTCATAATTATCCTGACGGTAACGAGTTAGTTTTTTAATGACTCTCCCATTGCCATCATATTGATATTCTGTTGTTGAAGGAGTGCTATTATATTTAGATTTAGACACCTCACGTTCTAATTTTCCATTGTTGTAAAAATAAGAGTCCTCATAATCACCATATCTCTTTTTTACAGGGCGTTTGCCATCATATTCATATTCTGTAACAGAAGAATACGAAACAGTATCCGCTTGATAGTGTGTATAAGATTCTTTCTTAGGACGGGCATCGTCATACAATTCAAATATACGTTCTACCCGAAGATAAGGACTTGTTGAAATAATTTTCTTAGGGTGTTTAGCTGAAACACCTTCCTCACTTCCCCCATTGTCCTTATTACAAGCTACAAAAGTAGCTATTGCTATTAAAGCTAAAAATATTTTCTTCATCGTTTAAAAAGTATTTGTTAATCGGCACAAAAATACATACTTTTTTGTTCTCCACCAAATATTTCATCACCTTTTTTGTTTTACATATAACACAAACCATTTGCTAACCTTCCTGTCTATGTGCTCACGCCTAATCTGCTAATTTTCTAATTTCCAAATTTTCTAATTCTCTAATTTCCCAGTCGTGCCACTCACACCTAATCTGCTAATTTTCTAATTTCCAAACTTGCTAATTTACTAAATCTCTTTTCTGTCACACTCCCCCCTAGTGCCTATGGCCTAAGGCCTATTGCCTTTTCTATTTCTTTCGCCTCGAAACCCCGTTTTTAACATTTTTTGCGTTGTTGTATCACAGTATGAATCAACTACTTATACACCCTTTCTATACCAATCGTCCAAGATTCGTATAAGCTTCCTATAAGCTCTCTATAAGCTAACCCCACCCTCCTTACAGCTCATTTTTTACCTTTTACCTAAATTACTTCTTCCGAACTTCTCCGTTTCCTTCCGAACCCCTCAACTCTCCAAATTTGCTAATTCAACAGCCTGTGCGGCTCGCACCTTTGGCAAAGTTAAATATTTCTAGTATTATTGGCTTTTTCAAGTAGCTTGCTACCTATTTGTTCGATTTTTTAAAGATTTGTATGATTTCTGTAGCCTAAACTACACTTTTCTTACATCAACCTCACCTCATCTTAAACTCTTTATATAAAAAGCTAAAAATAGCCTTAAAAAAGAAATCTTACACAATAAAAAAGGGCTTGCCGACGGCAAGCCCTTTTTTATAATTTACGAACCTAATAAACTGCAATATTATTCAGTAGCTTCAGCAGTAGCCTCTGGTTTAACTTCGGCTGTAGCTGGAGTTTCTTCAGCAGTTGCTTTCTTTCTACCACGGCGGGTAGTTTTCTTCTTAGCGGTTTTAGCTACGTTGTAAGTAGTGTTGTAATCTACAAACTCAATCATAGCCATTTCAGCGTTATCGCCCAAACGGTTTCCTAATTTAATGATACGAGTGTATCCACCTGGGCGGTCGCCTACCTTTACAGCCACTTCTTTGAAAAGCTCGGTAACAGCATATTTATTGCGCAATTTACTAAAAGCGATACGACGGTTGTGAGTGGTATCTTCTTTAGATTTGGTTACCAAAGGCTCTACAAATAATTTTAAAGCCTTTGCTTTTGCCAAAGTAGTGTTAATACGTTTATGCTCAATCAGTGAGTTCGCCATATTGGCAAGCATTGAATTTCTGTGAGCAGTTTTTCTTCCTAAATGATTAATTTTATTTCCGTGTCTCATTTTTCCTTAGTTAAAATATCGCAAGAGCGAGTTAATCTTTATCCAATTTATACTTCGAGGTGTCCATACCAAACACTAAACCTTTATTGACTACCAACTCATCAAGCTCAATTAATGATTTCTTTCCGAAGTTTCTAAACTTCATCAAATCGGCTTTATTGAAAGATACCAAATCACCTAATGTTTCTACTTCGGCAGCTTTCAAACAATTGAGTGCACGAACGGATAAGTCCATATCCACCAACTTAGTTTTTAGCAACTGGCGCATATGCAATGATTCTTCATCATAAGTATCAGTTTGTGCTATTTCATCAGCCTCTAAAGTAATTCTCTCGTCGGAGAAGAGCATAAAGTGATGAATGAGTGTTTTTGCAGCTTCTGTAAGTGCTTGTTTAGGGTGTATAGACCCATCGGTTTTAATTTCAAAGACTAACTTCTCGTAGTCTGTTTTTTGTTCAACACGATAATTTTCAATAGAATATTTCACATTTTTAATAGGGGTAAAAATTGCATCAGTAGCAATTACACCTATCGGTGCATTTGGTTTTGCATTTTCTTCAGCCGAAACATAACCACGTCCTTTTTCAATAGTAACCTCTATTGTAAAAGAAGCTGAAGAATCCATATTGCAAATCACCAAATCAGTATTTAATACTTGAAAACCTGAAAGAGCTTTTTGAAAATCACCGGCAGTCAATTGTCTTTTACCAGAAACAGTAATAGTTGCTGTTTCGTTTTCTATATCCTCAATCTGGCGTTTAAAACGTATTTGTTTCAAATTGAGAATAATTTCAGTAACATCTTCTCTTACTCCTGATATAGTAGAAAATTCGTGTCCTACTTTATCAAATTTCACAGAAGTGATTGCAAAACCTTCTAACGAAGAAAGCATAACTCTTCGTAATGCGTTACCTATTGTTAAACCATACCCTGGTTCCAAAGGGCGAAACTCAAATCGTCCTTCGAAATCAGATGATTCAATCATTATAACTTTATCTGGTTTTTGGAAGTTGAATAATGCCATAATTTGACTGCTGTCTTTATTATTATTTAGAGTACAACTCTACGATTAACTGTTCTTTAATATTTTCAGGAATCTGAATACGTTGAGGTACTGCTACGAAAGTACCTTCCATTTTTTCAGGATTCCAAGTGATCCATTCGTATACGGTGCTGTGAGCAGCCAATGAATTTTCGATCACACTTAAAGATTTTGATTTTTCGCGAACACCTACTACATCACCTGGTTTAAGAGAGTAAGACGGAATGTTTACAATATTTCCGTTTACAGTGATGTGACGGTGAGATACCAATTGACGGGCTGCACTACGAGTAGGAGCAATGCCCATACGGTATACTACATTGTCTAAACGAGATTCGCAAAGTTGAAGAAGCACCTCACCGGTAATACTTTTACTTCTTTTTGCTTTTTCATATAGATTATGGAATTGTTTTTCTAAAATACCATAAGTATATTTAGCTTTTTGTTTTTCTTGTAGCTGGATAGCATATTCAGAGCGTTTTGCTCTACGGCGTGCCAAACCGTGTTGTCCGGGAGGATAGTTTTTTCTTTCAAAAGATTTATCATCTCCGAAGATAGCTTCACCAAATTTACGAGCTATTTTTGTTTTTGGTCCTGTATATCTTGCCATTTTAAATTATTTAAATGAAAGGTAGTTATGAATTAAGGCATTCCTTCGATAACAACTCACCTTTCTTACTTGTTAGTATTGAAATTAGACTCTACGTTTTTTAGGAGGGCGACATCCGTTGTGAGGTAGTGGAGTAACGTCGATAATTTCAGTTACTTCTATACCTGCATTATGAATAGTACGGATAGCAGATTCTCTACCGTTACCCGGTCCTTTCACGTATACTTTTACTTTTTTAAGACCTGCGTCAAAAGCTACTTTAGCTGCATCTTCTGCGGCTACTTGGGCAGCGTAAGGAGTGTTCTTTTTAGACCCTCTGAAGCCCATTTTTCCTGCTGATGACCACGCAATTACGTCTCCTTTTTTGTTGGTAAGAGAAATAATAACATTGTTAAAAGTAGCTGAAACGTGTGCTTCGCCTACTGACTCAACCACTACTTTTCTCTTCTTAGAGACTTTTGCATTCTTTGCATTTTGTTTTGCCATACTCTACTACTTATTATTTAGTTGCTTTCTTCTTATTCGCAACAGTTTTTCTTTTACCTTTTCTTGTACGAGAATTGTTTTTAGTTTTTTGTCCGCGCAAAGGCAATCCGTTACGATGGCGGATACCGCGATAACAACCGATATCCATCAAACGTTTGATATTCAATTGGATTTCGGAGCGCAATTCTCCTTCAATTTTATAAGACGCAACCACTTCGCGAATACGAGTGATTTCGTCATCATTCCATTCGCTTACTTTTGTGTCTTCGTTTACTTGAGCTCTACTTAAGATTTCTTTAGCTCTACTTTTTCCAATACCAAAAATGTAGGTTAAACCAATAACCCCTCTTTTGTTTTTTGGTAAGTCAATACCTGCAATTCGTGCCATAATTATCCTTGTCGTTGTTTAAATTTAGGATTTTTCTTGTTAATTACGTACAATCGTCCTTTTCTGCGCACAATGATGCACTCTGAACTTCTTTTTTTAATTGATGCTCTAACTTTCATTTCGTTTTGTTTATATCAATAGAGTGCGCAAAACTACAATTTTTTTTTGTAATAGCCACATTTTTAGCTCACAAATATGCAATTATACATTCCACTCACTCATTTTTAAGCATAAAAAACCATATTCAAGATACTGAATACAAATGCTTTATACTAAAAATACTACAAATAAAAAATTCTTTTTTATGATTATAATTTCTCACAGATATTACTAAAATAGAAAAATATCTGTGAGAAATTAACAACCAAAATATTGGAAGAATTCTCTTAATTAACTAATAACGGTAAGTGATACGAGCTTTACTTAGGTCGTAAGGACTCATTTCGAGTTTTACTTTATCACCAGGAAGAAGCTTGATGTAGTGCATACGCATTTTTCCTGAGATATGGGCAATCACTACGTGACCGTTATCCAATTCAACTCTGAACATTGCGTTAGACAAAGCTTCTACAATGATTCCGTCTTGCTCAATTGCTGCCTGTTTAGCCATATATTAATTAAGATACTTTTCTGTTTTTACCTGTTTTCATCAAACCATCATAATGGCGATTGAGCAGATATGAATTTACTTGTTGCATAGTATCAATTGCAACCCCTACTAAGATGAGTAGTGAGGTACCACCGTAGAACAATGCCCATTGGTCTTGCATTCCGATGATTTTAAGCAGAGAAGGGAATATTGCTACCAAGGCTATAAATATAGAACCTGGGAGAGTGATGAGCGACATAATTTTATCTAAATAGTCGCCTGTTTCTTTACCTGGGCGTATACCTGGTATGAAACCTCCACTGCGTTTTAGGTCATCGGCCATTTTGTTTGTAGGCACTGTAATTGCAGTATAGAAATACGTGAAGAGTATAATCATAGCTGCAAATAGCAGGTTGTACCAAAATCCGAAGACGTTTGAGAAGGCTGCTTGAACACTTTTTGCAAATTCTGACTGTGATAGTCCGGCTACAGTGGCTGGGATAAACATCAAAGCTTGAGCGAAGATGATAGGCATTACCCCTGCAGCGTTAATTTTTAAAGGAATGTATTGGCGAGCTCCGAAGATGTTTCTCTCGTTAGTAGTTCCACCATCAGCTGTTCTGCGTGCATACTGTACTGGGATTTGACGTACTGCTTTGATTAGATAAATACAAAGCAAAATGATTACAAACCAAAGAATTATTTCGATAAGAATCAATAGAGGTCCTCCATTACCAGTAAGGCGAGAGGCTGTTTCAGACAAGAATGCGCGAGGCAAGCGGGCGATGATACCTACCATAATGAGGAGGGAGATACCGTTACCTATTCCTTTATCGGTGATTTTTTCACCTAACCACATTGCAAAAATAGTTCCTGTTACTAAGATAAGCACTGCTGGAACAATAAAATTGAGTCCCTTACCTAAAAGGAAAGCAGAATCAGGGACTCCTAATCTATTGATACCGTATAAGTATACAGGTGCTTGTACAATACATATTGCAATAGTAAGCCATCGAGTGATTTGGTTTATCTTTCTTCGCCCGCTTTCACCTTCTTTTTGTAGTTTTTGGAGATAAGGAATAGCGATTCCCATCAACTGTACTACGATAGAAGCCGAGATGTAGGGCATAATCCCGAGCGCGAATACTGAGGCATTAGAGAAAGCGCCCCCTGTAAAAGCATTAAGGATGTCGAGCAATCCGCCACCTGAGGTTTTCGTTGCTAACTCGTGGAGTTGAGCGGAGTCGATACCAGGGAGGACGATGTGAGCTCCAAAGCGATAAACTAACAAAATTCCGAGAGTTAAAATAATTCTATTTTTTAACTCTTCAATTTTCCAAATGTTGGTCAGGTTCTCGATAAACTTCTTCATAAATTAAATATTACAAGGTTACAGCTTCACCACCAGCTGCTTCGATAGCAGCTTTAGCACTTGCTGTAAACTTATGAACAGATATTTTTAGCTTAGATTTTAGTTCTCCACCACCTAATATTTTCACCAAGTCAGTTTTTTTAATGAGGTTTAGTTGAACTAAGATTTCAAGGTCTACTTTATCAGTAATTTTACCATTATCAACGAGTTCTTGTAGTCTACCCAAGTTGATACCTACGTATTCCTTACGGTTAAAGTTTTTAAAACCGAATTTTGGTACGCGTCTTTGGAGGGGCATTTGTCCACCTTCGAAGCCAATCTTATTAGAAAAGCCTGAACGAGATTTAGCTCCTTTGTGACCACGGGTAGCGGTTCCACCTTTACCGGAACCTTGACCGCGACCTACGCGCTTCCCTTCTCTGTGAATTGAACCCTGTGCGGGTTGTAAATTACTCAAGTTCATAACTTTGTATAAAAATATTATTTAACTTCTTCTACAGAAATTAAGTGTTTTACCTTATTGATCATACCAAGGATACTTGGTGTAGCTTCGTGTTCCACGGTTCTACCGATTTTGGTAAGTCCTAAAGCCTCAAGAGTAAGTTTTTGGTCTTTTGGACGTTTGATGCTACTTTTAATTTGTGTTACTCTAAGTTTTGCCATTGCTATAAAAAATTAACCTTTAAACAATTTTTCTAAAGAGATGCCACGTTGAGCAGCAACAGTTTTAGCGCTGCGCAACTGCAATAAAGCATCGAAAGTAGCTTTTACCACGTTGTGAGGATTAGAAGAACCTTGTGATTTAGAAAGTACGTTATGGATACCTACTGATTCCAATACGGCACGTACTGTACCTCCTGCGATTACTCCGGTACCCTCAGTAGCTGGTTGTAAGAATACACGAGCTCCGCCGTATTTTCCTTTTTGTTCGTGGGGCAAGGTAGTACCGTTAAGAGGGATACGCACTAAGTTTTTCTTAGCGTCTTCTACTGCTTTAGCAATAGCTTCAGAAACCTCTTTAGATTTTCCTAAGCCGTGACCAACCACGCCGTTTTCGTCGCCTACTACAACGATAGCAGAGAAACCGAAAGCGCGACCACCTTTAGTTACTTTAGTAACACGTTGTACTCCTACCAAACGGTCTTTCAATTCCAAACCACTTGGTTTTACATATTCTACATTTTTATATTTCTGATACATAGTTATTAGAATTTAAGTCCGCCTTCTCTAGCACCGTCGGCTAATGATTTCACACGTCCGTGATAAAGATATCCCCCGCGATCGAAGGATACTTTTTCGATACCTTGTTTTAAAGCTTTTTCAGCAATAGCTTTACCGACCAATGCTGCTTTTTCAGTTTTAGTACCTTTGGCGGCACTAATTTCTTTATCACGTGAAGATGCAGCCAACAGAGTAGTTCCTTTAGTATCATCTATGATTTGTACATAGATTTCGTTATTACTTCTGAAAACAGCCAAACGAGGTTGTTCAGCAGTACCTTTTACTACTTTTCTGATTCTGCTTTTAATACGTTGTCTTCTTTCTATTCTTGATAATGCCATTGTTCTAACTATTAAGCTGATTTACCTGCTTTTCTTCTCAACTCTTCGCCTACAAATTTCACACCTTTACCTTTGTAAGGTTCAGGTTTGCGGAAGCTACGGATTTTAGCCGCTACTTGACCGAGTAGTTGTTTGTCGTGAGAAGTTAATTTAATGATAGGGTTTTTACCTTTCTCGTTGATTGTCTCGAGTTTAATTTCTTTTGGCAATTCGAGAATGATGTTGTGAGAGAAACCGAGGGCTAAATCTAACTTTTGTCCTTGGTTAGCTGCACGGTATCCAACCCCTACTAACTCTAATTCTTTAGTGAATCCTTCAGAAACACCTACGACCATATTATGGACTAAGGCACGGTATAAACCGTGTTTAGCATTTTGGTCTTTGGTAGCATCTGTAGTTTCAAACACTAAATGTCCATCTTCTTGCTTTACAGCAATGTCTTTAACCTCTTGGGTTAATTCGCCTAATTTCCCCTTTATGGTTACAACGTTATCTTTGATAGTAACGGTAACGCCTGCGGGAATATTGATGGGTGCTTTACCTATTCTTGACATTCTTTATTGTCTTTTTATTGATTAGTAAACGTAACAAATTACCTCTCCACCGATATTGAGTTCTCTAGCTTTTTTACCTGTCATCACGCCTTGTGATGTAGAGATGATAGCAATACCCAATCCGTTTAATACTCGAGGTAGGTTATCAGCGCCAGCGTACTTTCTTAGACCTGGACGGCTGGCTCTTTCAATATGCCTAATAACGGGTTCTTTAGTCACTTTGTCGTATTTCAAAGCTATTTTGATAGTACCTTGAACGGTAGAGTCATCAAATTTATAGCTAAGAATGAATCCTTGGTCGAAAAGGATTTTAGTAATTTCCTTTTTGAGTTTAGATGCAGGGATTTCTACAACTCTATGACCTGCGCTATTAGCATTTCTAATTCTTGTTAAATAATCTGCGATAGGATCTGTATACATAAATTTGTCCTTTTAAATTATTACCAACTTGCTTTTTTTACACCAGGAATTAATCCTTTGTTTGCCATTTCGCGGAATAACACACGTGAAATTCCAAAAGTGCGCATATACCCTTTAGGGCGTCCTGTAAGTTTGCAACGGTTATGCAGACGGACAGGAGAAGCATTTTTAGGGATTAGCTGAAGTGCTTCATAATCACCAGCTTCTTTTAGAGCTTTGCGTTTAGCAGCATATTTAGCTACTAACTTTTGACGTTTCACCTCGCGGGCTTTCATTGATTCTTTAGCCATATACTTAGTTCTTTTTAAAAGGTAATCCTAATTCGCTTAATAATGATTTAGCTTCTTTATCAGTGTAAGCTGAAGTAACGAAGGTAATATCCATACCTGCAATCTTATTGATTTTATCGATGTCGATCTCAGGGAATATGATTTGTTCGGTAACGCCTAAGTTGTAGTTACCTCTACCATCGAAGCCATTTGCTTTCACGCCTTGAAAGTCTCTTACACGAGGAAGAGCTGTAGTGATAAGACGGTCTAAGAACTCATACATTCTTTCGCCGCGAAGGGTAACTTTGGCACCGATAGCCATACCTTTACGGAGTTTGAAAGAAGCTACGTCCTTTTTAGAATAAGTGGCAACAGCTTTCTGACCAGTAATTTTGGTAAGTTCGTCTACAGCATAGTCGATTTGTTTTTTATCGGCTACGGCTGAACCAACACCGCGGCTCACAACTATTTTTTCAAGTTTAGGAACCTGCATTACGTTTTTATAGCCAAATTCTTCTTTTAGAGCCGCAATAACGCGCTCTTTGTATTCTTGTTTTAATCTAGGTACGTAAGCCATATTATATTACTACATTAGATTTTTTAGAAATTCGCACTTTTTTACCGTCACGTACTTCGAATCCTACACGAGTAGTTTTTTTCGTTTTAGGGTCGATGAGGGCGAGGTTAGAAATGTGAATAGATGCTTCTTTTTCTACGATTCCACCTTGAGGTTTTTGAGCGTTAGGTTTGGTGTGCTTTTTCACCAGGTTAACTCCCTCAATAATCGCTCTGTTCTTCTCGCGATCTACACGTAATACTTTGCCTTCTTTACCTTTTTCGTCTCCAGCAATTACTTTTACGGTATCTCCAGTTTTAATTTTTAGTTTCATCATTTACTTTAGTTAAAAATTAAAGCACTTCTGGTGCTAATGAAACGATCTTCATAAATTGTTTATCACGAAGTTCACGTGCTACGGGACCGAATACACGGGTACCTCTCATTTCACCAGCTGCGTTCAAGAGAACGCAAGCGTTTTCATCAAATCGGATATAAGAACCATCGGCACGGCGTACTTCTTTTTTAGTTCTTACTACCACCGCGGTAGAAACTTGTCCTTTTTTTACGTTTCCGTTAGGGGTAGCTTCTTTGACGGTAACTACAATCTTATCGCCAACAGAGGCGTATCGGCGCTTAGTACCACCGAGTACACGGATTGTTAGCACTTCTTTAGCGCCAGTATTATCGGCTACTTTTAGTCTTGATTCTTGTTGTACCATAATTACTTAGCTCTTTCAATGATTTCTACTAATCTCCAACATTTGGTTTTGCTCAATGGGCGTGTTTCCATTATACGCACAGTATCACCAATGTTGCAATCGTTTTTTTCGTCGTGCGCAACATATTTTTTAGTGCGCAACACGAACTTACCATACATAGGGTGTTTTACACGTTTCACTTCTGAAACTACGATAGATTTATCCATTTTGTTGCTTGTAACAACCCCTATTCTTTCTTTTCTTAAATTTCTTTTTTCCATAAGGCAGGTTCGAATTATTGTAATTCTCGTTTAGTTAGCTCACAAGCCAATCTCGCAATAGTTCTTCTTACATTACGTAATTGAATTGGTTTTTCCAATGACGAAATTGCGTGTGCCATTTTCAAATCTGCATACGATTTCTTAAACTCACCAAGCTTTTCTTGTAGCTCAGTTATTGTCAATTTGTTAATTTCAGACTGTTTCATTGTTCTTTAATTAATTTTGATAATCTCTTGCTACAACGAATTTTGTTTTCACGGGTAGCTTTTGAGCTGCGAGGCGTAGCGCTTCTTTTGCTACGTCGAGCGGCACACCGCCTACCTCAAACATTATTCTTCCTGGTTTTACTACGGCTGCCCAGTATTCTACGGCACCTTTACCTTTACCCATACGTACTTCCAAAGGCTTTTTGGTAATAGGTTTATCTGGGAAGATTTTGATCCAAAGTTGACCTTCACGTTTCATATAACGGGTAGCAGCTACACGAGCTGACTCGATTTGGCGAGAAGTGATGAATGCTGAATCTAACGATTTAATTCCGAAAGTACCATTAGAAAGGAGCGCACCGCGGTGAGCTACACCTTTCATTCTGCCTTTTTGTTGTTTACGATATTTCGTTCTTTTTGGCTGTAACATCTTTCTTGTTCTTTAAAAAATTACTTTTTGCGACGCGCTCTTTTGGGTGCACCCGCGGGCTTGTCAGTTGATTTACCAGAGAAATTTCCACCGGTGGCTTTTTTAGTCATACCTACAAGTGGAGAGAGTTCTCTTTTACCATAGATTTCGCCTTTCATAATCCACACTTTGATTCCCATACGACCGTATGTAGTGTGAGCTTCGTCAATAGCGTAATCAATATCAGCTCTAAAGGTTGAAAGAGGGATACGACCTTCTTTAAAGCTTTCGGAACGTGCCATTTCGGCTCCATTCAAACGACCTGAAATCATTACCTTGATACCTTCGGCGTTCATACGCATAGCTGAAGCGATAGCCATTTTGATAGCGCGTTTGTAAGAAACACGACCTTCGATTTGGCGGGCGATGCTTGCTGCAACGAGAGCTGCGTCAAGCTCAGGGCGTTTGATTTCAAAAATGTTGATTTGGATGTCTTTACCAGTGATTTTCTTAAGTTCTTCTTTCAACTTGTCTACCTCCTGACCGCCTTTACCGATAATAATACCAGGACGAGCGGTGGTGATAGTAACGGTTACAAGTTTGAAAGTACGTTCGATAATCACGTGAGCAACACTAGCTTTAGATAAACGAGCGAGAACATATTTTCTGATTTTATCATCTTCAGCGAGTTTATCTCCGTAATCATTGCCTCCATACCAGTTAGACTCCCATCCTCTGATAATTCCTAGGCGATTTCCGATTGGATTTGTCTTTTGTCCCATAGTTTATCTTAGCTTTCTGTGTTAAAATTTTTAGCTCCAAGCACCAAAGTTATGTGGTTAGAGCGTTTTCTAATTCTGTGTGCTCTTCCTTGTGGAGCTGGGCGTAAGCGTTTAAGGATAGCGCCACCATCCACGCGGATTTCTTTGATGAATACTCCTGCTTCTTCCAAGTTAGCGTCCTCGTTTTTAGCTTGCCAGTTAGCGATAGCTGAAAGCAACAATTTTTCTAAACGAGCGGCTGCTTCTTTTTGGTTGAATTTCAAAATAGCCAAGGCTTTGTCTACTTGCTGTCCACGTACTAGATCCGCTACTAAGCGCATTTTTCGAGGAGAAGTAGGGCAGTTATTTAACTTCGCGAAAGCCAAGCTTTTTTTAGCTTCTTTAATTTCGTCTGCTCTTAATTTTTTTCTAACTCCCATAGCCTTAATTATTTTTTACCTTTATTTTTTGCACCTGCGTGTCCACGGAAGGAACGAGTAGGTGAAAATTCTCCTAATTTATGTCCCACCATATTTTCAGTGATATATACAGGGACAAACTGACGACCGTTGTGAACTGCAATAGTTTGGCCAACGAAGTCTGGTGTAATCATAGAAGCGCGTGACCAAGTTTTGATAACGTTTTTCTTACCAGATTGTATATTTTGTTGGATTTTCTTTTCCAAGCTATAGTGAACGTAAGGTCCTTTTTTTAATGAACGTGCCATTTGTTAGTCTCTTATTTTTTTCTGCGTTCTACAATATACTTATTACTTGCTTTGGTTTTAGAACGAGTTCTATAACCTTTCGCTGGTATTCCTTTACGTGAGCGTGGGTGACCACCGGTAGCACGACCTTCACCACCACCCATTGGGTGATCGACAGGGTTCATAACTACAGCACGTGTACGAGGACGGCGTCCTAACCAGCGTGAGCGACCTGCTTTACCTGAAAGTACCAATTGGTGATCAGAGTTTGATACGGCTCCTATGGTTGCGAGGCAAGTGAGGAGGATCATACGGGTTTCACCTGAAGGTAGCTTTACAGTAGCATACTTACCATCTTTTGCCATTAGTTGAGCAAAAGTTCCTGCAGAACGAGCGATGTTAGCTCCTTGTCCAGGGCGCAATTCAATACAAGAAATTACAGTACCGAGAGGGATTTGAGAGAGCGGCATTGCGTTACCGATTTCAGGGGCGATGTTTTCTTGACCTGAAACGATTACTTGATCTACTTTCAAACCAGCGGGAGCGATGATGTAACGCTTTTCACCGTCGGTGTATTGAACGAGAGCAATAAACGCTGTTCTGTTAGGGTCGTACTCGATAGAAACTACTTTGGCGTCTACGCCGAATTTGTTTCGTTTGAAGTCGATGATACGGTACTTTTTCTTATGACCACCACCAATATAACGCATGGTCATTTTTCCTTGATTGTTTCTACCACCGGTCTTTTTCAACGGAAGGAGCAAACTCTTTTCCGGCTTATCAGTAGTAATGGTGTCGAATTCGTTTACTACTCTAAAACGCTGACCAGGGGTAATCGGTTTTAATTTTCTAACTGACATTTTTGTCTATTTGTTAAATACTTATATATTACTATAAAAATCTATAGTTCCATCTTCTACTTGCACTACTGCTTTTTTCACAGCGTTGGTTTTAGCAATTTGCAAGCCTGTTTTTGTATAACGAGTAGATCGTTTAGGGCCGTAGTTAAGGGTACGTACGGATTTCACTTTAACGCCATAAGTAGCTTCAACTTCATTTTTGATTTGAATCTTGTTAGCGTCCTTAGCTACTACGAATGTATAGCAGTTTCTCAACTCGCTATTTTCGTTTGCTTTTTCTGTATTTACAGGTTTGATTAATACGCTCATTTTCTTCTTATTTTGTTAAAATTGACTCTAAAACTGCTACTGAGCTCTCAGTAAGTACTACATTTGAAGCGTTTACCAATTGATAAGTGTTTAACTCTGAAGCAGTTACTACACTTGAAGTAGGTACATTACGAGAGGACAAATATACGTTATTATTTGTATTTGGCAACACAAAAAGTGATTTTTTATTTTCTAAGCCCAAAGATTTTACAACTGCGGTGAAATCTTTAGTTTTTGGAGCGTCGAAATTTAAATCTTCAACTACAACGAGGGCTTGGTTTTGTAGTTTAGCGCTGAGGGCAGAACGGCGAGCCAAGCGTTTTACGTTTTTAGTAAGTTTTTGTGTATAGTCTTTAGGACGAGGACCGAATATGCGTCCACCACCCACAAATACAGGAGATTTTACGCTACCTGCACGAGCTGTACCAGTACCTTTTTGTTTTTTGATTTTGCGAGTACTTCCAGCCACTTCGTTTCTTTCTTTAGCCTTGTGAGTACCTTGACGTTTGTTAGCTAAATAGCGTTTAACATCTAAGTATACTACGTGATTATTAGGCTCGATACCGAACACAGCATCAGAAAGGGTTACCTTTCTACCTGTTTCTTTTCCTTTTATGTTTAATACTGCTACTTCCATTATTTGTGAATAGTTACGTAAGCATTTTTGTGACCTGGAATACAACCTTTTACAACTAAAAGATTTTTCTCAGCAACCACTTTCAATACTTTCAAGTTTTGTACTGTTACCTTTTCAGCTCCCATACGTCCAGCCATACGCATACCTTTGAATACGCGTGAAGGATAAGACGAAGCGCCTACTGAACCTGGTGCTCTGAGGCGGTTATGCTGACCGTGAGTAGTTTGACCTACTCCGCCAAAACCGTGGCGACGCACTACCCCTTGGAAACCTTTACCTTTAGAAACGCCTGTGATATCCACAAACTCTCCTTCGGTGAAGAAATCGACGGTGATAGTATCACCTAATTTGTAATTGTCTTCAAAACCTTGGAATTCAACAACTTTTTTCTTTACAGAAGTACCTGCTTTTTTGAAGTGACCAAGCTCTGCTTTGGTAGCACGTTTTTCTGCTTTGTCATCGAAACCAAGTTGAAGAGCATCATAGCCATCAACCTCTTTGGTTCTGACTTGGGTAACTACGCAAGGACCTGCTTCGATGATGGTACAAGGTATATTTTTACCGTTCTCATCAAAAATGCTGGTCATTCCTACTTTTTTTCCGATTAACCCAGACATAAAATTAAATATTAAATTAGTTATTAGTTCTTTTTAATTGACAATTAACAATTGATTATTGACAATTATTATAATGTTTCAGGGTCAAAAAATGCCCGAGACTTTTTAACCCTGAATCATTTTTATCCGTTTTTCCCTAACCCACAGTTTCGGGACATTTTAGTAAAGTTATCAAACTTTAATTTCTACTTCTACACCACTTGGCAATTCCAATTTCATCAAAGCATCAATAGTTTTTGATGACGAGCTATAGATATCTAAAAGACGTTTATGAGAGCTCAATTGGAACTGTTCACGTGCTTTTTTATTTACGTGAGGTGAGCGCAACACAGTAAAGATTTTTTTGTGTGTAGGTAATGGAATAGGTCCTGTAACTACTGCACCTGTTGCTTTTACTGTTTTTACGATTTTCTCAGCAGATTTGTCTACTAAGTTATGGTCGTAAGATTTTAACTTTATTCTTATTTTCTGTTGATTACTCATTTTATCAATAATTTAGTTGCCTCTGGCGTTTTTAATTACTTCATCTGCTATGTTTGATGGGGTTTCTGCGTAATGAGAGAACTCCATAGTAGAGGTAGCACGTCCTGATGATAGTGTACGCAATGACGTTACGTAGCCAAACATTTCTGACATTGGCACAAATGCTTTGATTACCTTAGCACCGTTACGGTCGTCCATATTGTTTACTTGACCACGACGGCGGTTCAAGTCTCCTACGATATCACCCATATTTTCTTCTGGAGTAATAACTTCCAATTTCATAATAGGTTCCATCAATACGGCTTTTGCAGCGCGAGCAGCTTCTTTGTAACCCAATTTGGCTGCCAACTCGAATGACAATGAATCTGAATCGACAGGGTGGAAAGAACCATCGATAAGAACAATCTTCATCGCATCCATTTCGAATCCTGCCAAAGGTCCGTTTTTCATTGCTTCTTTGAAACCTTTTTCTACAGATGGGATATATTCTTTAGGAATGTTACCACCTTTGATTTCGTTAACAAACTCGAGACCTACTTTGCCTTCTTCGGCTGGTTCCATACGGAATACGATATCGGCAAATTTACCACGACCCCCTGTTTGTTTTTTGTAGACTTCGCGGTGATCAGCTTTACCTGTGATAGCCTCTTTGTACTCTACTTGAGGTTGTCCTTGGTTTACTTCTACTTTGAACTCACGTTTGAGGCGGTCTACGATGATATCCAAGTGTAACTCACCCATACCAGAGATGATAGTTTGACCAGAGGCTTGGTCGGTTTTTACTTGGAAGGTAGGGTCTTCTTCAGCGAGTTTAGCTAAAGCCATACCTAATTTATCAACGTCGGCTTTTGTTTTAGGTTCTACAGCGATACCGATTACTGGATCGGGGAATACCATACTTTCGAGAACGATAGGGTATTTTTCATCGCAAAGAGTATCACCTGTTTTGATATCTTTAAAACCTACAGCAGCCCCTATATCACCAGCTTCGATGTATTCGATAGGATTTTGTTTATTAGCGTGCATCTGATAGATACGAGAGATACGCTCTTTGTTGTTTGAACGAGTGTTCAACACGTAAGAACCCGCATCTAAGTGTCCAGAATAAGCGCGGAAGAACGCCAAACGACCTACGTAAGGGTCAGTAGCAATTTTGAATGCCAAGGCTGCAAAAGGAGCATCAACAGCTGGCTTGCGGAGTGCAGGCTCACCTGTTTCAGGATTAGTACCCTCGATAGCTTCTTTGTCAAGAGGTGAAGGCAAGTAGCGGCAAACAGCATCAAGCATAAACTGTACTCCTTTGTTTTTGAATGATGAGCCGCATACCATAGGAATGATAGCCATATCCATTACTGCAGCGCGCAATGCTTTGTGGATTTCGTCTTCAGTAATAGAATTTTCATCTTCCATAAATTTTTCGAGAAGACCTTCGTCGTAACCAGCTACTTCTTCAATCAATTGAGCGCGATATTTGGCTACATCCTCTTTCATATCGGCAGGAATTTCTACTACGTCGAAAGTAGAACCTGAATTTTCTTCGTGCCATACGATGGCGCGGTTTTTAATCAAATCTACAACACCTTTGAAATCTGCTTCGTCACCGATAGGCAATACGATAGGAACCGCGTTAGATTTGAGCATATCTCTCACCTGGTTGCAAACGTTGAGGAAATTAGCTCCTTGACGGTCCATTTTATTTACGAACCCAATACGAGGAACTTTGTAGTTATCAGCCAAGCGCCAGTTAGTTTCCGATTGAGGTTCTACGCCATCAACGGCAGAAAAAAGGAATACTAAGCCGTCAAGTACACGTAAGGAACGGTTTACCTCAACGGTAAAATCGACGTGGCCTGGGGTATCGATAATGTTGAAGTGATACTCTTTGGCATCGGCGGTAGGTTTACCATTTTCGGTAGGGAAGTTCCATTTACAGGTAGTAGCCGCTGAAGTAATAGTAATACCGCGTTCAGCCTCTTGTTCCATCCAGTCCATAGTAGAAGCACCATCGTGTACTTCACCAATTTTGTGCGTTTTACCGGTATAGAAAAGGATACGCTCGGTAGTTGTGGTTTTACCGGCATCAATATGCGCAGCAATACCTATGTTTCTTGTATATTTTAAATCTCTACTCATCGTGTTAATTAAAATCTAAAGTGTGAGAATGCTTTGTTAGCTTCAGCCATACGGTGCGTATCCATTTTTTTCTTCACAGCAGCACCTTCTTCTTTAGAGGCAGCGATAATTTCGGCAGCCAATTTCTGAGCCATTGATTTCTCATTGCGTTTACGAGCGAAACCGATGAGCCATTTCATCGCCATAGACACTTTACGGTCTGGACGGATTTGCATAGGGATTTGGAAGGTAGCACCACCCACGCGACGTGAACGCACCTCAACGTGAGGCATCACATTGCTAAGAGCGTCTTTCCAAACATCTAATGCCGACTTTTCGTCGTTATTCTTCTTTTGTTCTACGATATCAATTGCGTCGTAGAATACTTTAAAAGCCACTGACTTTTTACCGTCCCACATAAGGTTATTCACGAAACGCGTAACCAATTGGTCGTTAAACTTAGGGTCTGGTAAAAGGGGGCGTTTTTTAGCCTGTCTTTTTCTCATTTCTTTTCAGTTAAAAGATTTTGTGTGTTAAATTACTTTTTCTTTTTGTCGGCGGGAGCTGCTTGTCCTGGTTTAGGGCGTTTCGCACCGTATTTAGAACGGCGTTGCGTTCTACCTGCTACACCAGCCGTATCGAGAGCACCACGAACAATGTGGTATCTAACACCTGGTAAATCTTTTACCCTTCCGCCTCGTACCAATACTATCGAGTGCTCTTGGAGGTTGTGACCTTCACCAGGTATGTAAGCGTTCACCTCATTGCCATTAGTCAAGCGAACACGAGCTACTTTACGCATAGCTGAGTTCGGCTTTTTAGGCGTTGTGGTGTACACACGTGTACATACACCTCGGCGTTGTGGGCACGAATCCAAAGCAACCGATTTACTCTTCTTGGTAATTCTGGTTCTTCCTTTTCGTACTAATTGTGAAATTGTTGGCATAATTTACAATACTATATATAATTATTTATTTACTTGTTGTCAGTCCATAGGACTTAGAGGTTTGGACTTAATTATCCAAAGCGGGTGCAAAAGTACAACTATTTTTTTAAACTGCAAAAGTCTCTGATAGATAAGAGGTGAGAAATGAGAGATAAGAGATAAGAGATAGGAGGTAAGAAACAAGAGGTATAGACACTATATTATCGTTGATTACCAATATTTTAATGAGATTTAGTTTTAGAAATTAGTGTAACATAAGTAGTTATGAAAAAGTTGTGATTTGTTATAAATATCACAAAATAATTCTAATTTTGTTCTATAACAATAGTCTTAATTTGAGAACTAATTTAAGGAGCATAAAAAAATAAGACGACGTAAAAACGCCGTCTTATTTTTGTTCTAATTTCTATTTTTTACTCTCTTAATGTAGCCCCTAATTGTTTTTCAAAAGCGTCTTGGAGGTGTTGCATCGTTTTGTCGATTTGTTTATCGGTAAGAGTTTTATTGTTGTCTTGAAGTACAAAACTGAGGGCATAGCTCTTCTTGCCTTCGGGCAGTTTGTCGCCTTGGTATACATCAAAAAGATTTACGTGTTTTAAGAGGTTTTTCTCGGTAGCGTATGCCTTTTCGTAAAGGTCGGCGAAGGTTACTTTCTCATCGAGCAAAAGAGCTAAATCACGACGTACTTCGGGGTATTTAGCAATTTCCTTGTATACCACTTTATGGTCTTGCACTTGTTCTAAAATCACTTCCCAATGCAAATCAGCTACAAGCACCTCTTGTTTGATATCGAAATCTTTAAGCACTTTGCTTTTTACTACTCCTATCGTTCCTAAAAGGGTCTCCCCTATTTGCCAACGGAACCCTTCACTACTCAACGTGTCGTTAGCTTCTAAAGGCAAAATAGTGATTTCCTTCAAGCCGAGACGTTCGAAGAGAGATTCAACTACTCCTTTGAGCTCAAAGAAAGAGGTTTTTTGAGCGGGAGCGCCCCAATACTCAGGTTGGGTATTACCTGTGAGATATAACACCAAATGCTTGCTTTCAGTATAATTACCATCAATATAGTGATAGTTCTTGCCAAACTCGAACAACTTCAAGTCGGAGCGTTTGCGGTTGTTATTATAAGCAATCACTTCTAAGCCTGAAAACACTAGATTCTTACGCATATAGCCCAAATCGCTACTCAAAGGATTGAGGAGCTTTACTGCTTGCTCTGGATTTTCGGCATAAGTAGTAATCTCTTTTTCTGACACAAGACTGTTGGTCATTATCTCAAAGAAGCCTTTCGCTACCAACTGGTCGGCTACCACATTTTGTATGTTATGGTCGTCGTATTTGTTAGAATACGCCATTGTAGCATTTAGCTTTTCAGAGAAAATGACATTGTTGTAACCATAGATACGAAGGATTTCCTCTATTACATCGGCTTCACGCTGTACATCTACGCGGTACGAAGGGACTGACAAGCCTAACCCACGTTCGGTAAACGAATTTACTTTGATATCTAAAGAGTGTAAGATAGCCTTAATCGTATCGCGTGAAATCTTCTGACCAATAAGTTTATCTATTTTCTCAAAAGTAAGAAACACCTGAAAATCTTCTTGCTTTTTAGGATAAAAATCTATCACATCGGATGATATAACCCCTCCTGCAATATTTTCAATCAGTACTGCGGCATACATTAGGGCGTATTTACAATCTTCTATATTAATACCGCGCTCAAAGCGATAAGAAGCATCGGTATTGATGCCGTGACGTTTGGCTGTTTTGCGCACCGATACAGCATCGAAATAAGCACTTTCTAAAAATACATTGCGAGTAAAATGAGTGATACCTGAGTTTTCACCGCCTAATACCCCTGCTATACAGAGAGGTTTTTCGGCATCACAAATCATAATGTCCTCAGCGTTGAGGGTGCGTTCTACTCCGTCGAGGGTTTTGAACTTCGTGCCTTCATCGGCATTCTTTACAATCACCTTGCGACCAATAATATGGTCGGCATCAAAAGCGTGAATAGGTTGTCCCATTCCGTGCAGTACGTAGTTTGTAGCATCTACTACGTTGTTCTTAGGAGTAATGCCTATGGCTTTGAGTTTGTTTTGCAACCATTCAGGCGATTCGTCTACGCGTACATTACTAATGGTAACACCGGTATAGCGAGGTACGAGTTTTTTGTTCTGTACCTCTATATCCATTTTAAGTGAACGGTTATCGACGTGGAATTTTGTAATAGAAGGAGTGATGAGCTCTAATGAAATACCTTTTTGCATCAAGCCTGCACGTAAGTCGCGTGCTACACCGTAGTGGCTCATTGCATCGGCGCGGTTAGGAGTCAATCCTATTTCGAACACTTCGTCGGTTTCTACCTCAAACACCTTACTGGCAGGGGTACCTACTTCCCATTTGCCGTCTAGCACCATAATGCCATCGTGACTTTCGCCTAAGCCGAGTTCGTCTTCAGCACAAATCATACCGTAACTCTCTTCGCCACGAATTTTACCTTTCTTAATTTCGAAAGGCTTACCTTCTTTGTCGTAGAGTACTGTGCCAATGGTAGCTACAAGTACTTTCTGCCCTTGTGCTACGTTAGGAGCTCCACAAACGATTTGCAAAGGAGCTTCGCCTCCTACATCTACTTTGGTGATTTTAAGTTTATCGGCGTTAGGGTGTTTTTCGCATTCGAGTACGTGACCTACCACTACCCCTTTGAGTCCCCCTTTTACGCTTTCGAAGTGTTCAATCCCTTCTACTTCTAAGCCTAAATCAGTAAGGATGACCGCTGTATCTTCAGCAGGCATTTCTAACTTCAAATATTGTTTTAACCAGTTATATGATATTTTCATAGTTGTTTTTTTCAATCTTCAATCAAGCGTTACTACACTTTGGCAGAGTGTATACGGCAAAAAATTATTACAGAGTGCAAAATTAGTAATTTTAGCAATAACCACAAAAAAAAGCTATTCAAAAAAAATGAATAGCTTTTAAAATCTAATTATTTAACAGTGAGTTAGTCGTTTTTCTTCTTCTTCAAGGTTTCGGTTACTTGAGCTGAAGCGGTGAAGGAGGTAATCATATTGTTGAGCATCTCACTACCTGCTTCGGGTGAGTTAGGAAGTAGGATAAGATTACTATTGGTTTGCTGACCTACGGCTTGCAAGGTGTCGTAGTGTTGAGTAACCACAATAAGCGCTGAAGCTTCTTGCGAGCTGATACCTACTTTATGCAATACGTCTACACTCTCTACCAATCCGCGAGCAATTTCACGACGCTGGTCGGCGATACCTTGACCTTGCAAACGTTTGCTTTCGGCTTCTGCTTTTGCTTTTTCGACGATGAGAATGCGTTGTGCATCACCTTCGTATTGAGCCGCTACTTTTTCGCGTTCGGCAGCATTGATACGGTTCATTGCGGCTTTTACTTGGGCATCGGGGTCGATATCGGTTACTAAGGTTTTGATGATGTCGTAACCGTAAGTTTCCATTGATTCTTGTACTTCGCGTTTTACGGCAATGGCGATATCGTCTTTCTTAACGAATACATCGTCGAGTTTCATCTTAGGGACTTCGGCGCGGACTACGTCGAATACATAGCTGGTAATCTGGTCGTGTGGGTATTCGAGCTTGTAAATGGCATCGTATACTTTTTCTTTGATCACCACGAACTGTACTGATACTTTGATTTTGACGAATACATCGTCCAAAGTTTTAGTTTCGACAATGACATCGAGCTGTTGGATTTTGAGACTGATGCGAGCGGCTACTTTATCGATGATAGGTATTTTCATTTGTAAACCCGAATGACGAATGCTTTCGAATTTACCAAAACGTTCTACTGACACGGCGGTTTGTTGGCGCACGGTGAAGAAAGTAGATAGCAAAAATACTAATGCAAAAAAGAATAAAATGTAAAATAAATAGGGCATAATGTGAAATTTTATGGGTTATTAACGGCTACAAATGTACTTTCTTTTTTTGAATTGTGCAAGAAATATGAGAACAGAATTTTGAGTTTAAAATAATTTAAAGAAAATGAGGAAATTAGAGGATTAGAAAATGAGAGAATGAGAAAATGAGAGAATTAGAAAATTAGGAAATTAGGAAATGAGAGAATGAGAAAAATAGGAAATGAGGTAAATGCCAATAATACCAGAAATACCAATAATACCAGCAAAGGGAATGGACGGGTCGGAGTTTTCAGACGAGTAGGACAGGTTAGAGGAGGGATTGGAGAGTTCGGAAGGAAACGGAAAAGAGCGGAAGAGAGGAGGGAGGGATTTTGACGAAAAAAGGCTGTAAGAAGGGTGGGGTTAGCTTATAGAGAGCTTATAGGAAGCTTATACGAATCTTGGACGATTGGTATAGAAAAGGTATATAAATAGTTGATTCATAATATGATACAACGAGTATAAAAATGGTAAAAACAGGGTTTCGAGGCGAAAGAAAGAGGAAGGGGCACTAGGCCTTAGGCCATAGGCACTAGAGGGGAGTATGACGGAAAAGGGAAGTAATGACGGAAGACGAATGATGAGTGACGAAAGGTGGGGCGATGAAAAAATTTATGGCGAATAACTACAAAATAGAAAAAGCTACCTTTTAGGGGTAGCTTTTCCTATTTAAGCAATAAAAATTATGTTATGAAAGATGTTATTTTAGACTTTCGCCGGCTACTTTGCTCCAGCCTGGATTTTGATAGATTACCGAACCATCTAAATTGGCTTGATTTTGAGAAGTAAGACGGAAGGCGTCCATAGGGATTGGCTCGAAATAATGAGCATCATTCCACTTATAACCATCGTAATAAAGATTGTTCACTTTATTGCGTTGATAAGGACGCAAGTAGACGCTGTTGGATTGTGGGTTTACATTTCCTTTATCGGTGTCGCTTACTACTAATTTGGAAGAGCCATCTTGGTTTTTATACCAATCTTTCATAGTTCCCCAAATTTTGAATCCTTCGACAATATAAGGAGTGTTTTTAATCTGTTCCATAGAGCGCCAACGTTTTAGGTCAGCCCAACGCATACCCTCGGCAATAAACTCGTTACGACGTTCGCGACGGATATTGTAAAGTGTTGTATTCACCAAAGTTCCTGAGGAGTAAGCTCCCCAGTCGCCAAGTTTTTCTTTCTCCATATCGGTAGCATTGATGGTTTTTTGGAAATCGGGATCTACGTTAGCACGTGTTCTAAGAGCGCGCCAATAGCTTTGAGAAGAGCCATCGAGGGTACCATCGAGGAGATATTGAGCTTCCATATAGTTGAGTAAAGCTTCGGCACCACGAAAAACAATAGAGCCTGTGATACCGCGGTTGTGGGTTGTAGCATCGTCTTCAGAATAGTTCAATCCTTTTTTCACGCGATAGCCTGTGGTAGCACGGGTTTCGGCAGGATTAAGGATTTCGGGTACACGGGCTTTTACAGGAGTCCCTTCGTGGTAATACAAGGTGTCGTTATCTAACTTAGTGAAGAGGCGCAAGCGGTCGTCGCGTTTTTCTATTGTATTGAAAAGAGTCTCATCGCCTAAATAGCCTGATCCTGATGCATAGATGGGCAAGCCGTTTTTCATTAGGTAAGAGTCTACGAGTCCTTTGGTATAGCCAGAGCCACCTCCGTTACGAGCTAATTCCATTTGGATATTATGCGTTTGTTCAGTTCTAGAATATTTACGCCAGAAGATAACCTCGTCATAAGATTCCATATTATCATCGGCAAACATCATAAAATAGCGATTCTTAATAGCCATACTAGCATCGCGAGCTACACGCACGCCAGAGTTAGGGGTAAGGTTATTTACCATCTTATCGGCGACTACTTTAGCAGCGTTTTTAGCTTCGGTAAGGAAGAACTTAATTTCATCGTCGATGTTGATACTGAAGCCACTCAAATAGCTTGCTTGAGCGCCAGGCCAGCCAGCTCCTCCTGGCACCTGGGCAGTACCTTTGTGGTATTTAAGCCAAGTACCTTCGTAGAGTGCTACACGAGACTTGAGGAGATAAGCAGCGTTAAGATTGATGCGATTTTTGCCATTAGGGGTACTTTCGCTGAGCAGGGCGATGGCTTTGTCTAAATCGGAAAGGATAAAGCGAGCGACCTCATTTTGAGGACGGCGTTTACTTTGCTCAGTTAAGATAGCGTTCTCGTCGGGCAACACTTCAGTAATGATGGGGAAGTCGCCAAAGTTTTGGAGTCTTACGAAATAGATTTGTGCTCTGAGCGCATAGACTTCTCCTATACACTGCTTAATATTAGCAGGGCTTCCTTTAATTTCATTGGCTTCGTATTTAGGAAGTACTTTCTCAAAGAAGTAGTTGCACTTTCTGATAGACTCGAAATCCCATTCTTTACTAGTACTAGGCACACGCCATTCACCGGGTAAGAATCGAGCATTACCAGCTGGGGCAACTTGGTTATCGGTTGCATCGTCCGATTTGAAGACGGAAAGCCCGTATTGTCCTGGTGGAATAGTAGAGAAACTTACATCGGGATAGAGTTTGATCGCATAAGAGAGTAAGTCGCTTTCGGTATTAAAGAAGTTATCGGGGGTTACTTTATCCAAAGGCTCTCTATCTAAGAACTTATCGCAAGAGGTGAGCAATACTCCTGCTGATAAAGCTATATATTTTAAATATCTTTTCATAGTTTACTAAAATTAAAGAGTTATATTTAAACCAATTGCCCAAGTTTTTGAGATAGGATAAGTTTTAGCACCTTCGTCGCCATAACCGATACCTAACATTTCGGGGTCGTAAAGTTTGCTGAGCTTGGTAAAGGTGAGGATATTTTCACCTGAAATATAGACACGTAAGTTACTAATGCCTATTTTCTCACTTACTTCTTGGGGGAGTGTATATCCGAGCTGTATGTTTTTCACCCTTAGATAAGCAGCATTTTGCAAATAGCGGGTTTGTGTATGGCGGTTTCTACCTGAATCCCAGTCGGGACGAGGATAGTAAGAGTCGAGATTTTGTCCTAATGGGTGATTAGGGTCATTGCGGAAATAGTCCAAATGTTCCTTAAAGACTACGGTTTGCCACTTACCGCCACTTGCTCCCCAGAAGTAAGAACCACTGGTGGCAAAGTCGCGTTTGCCTACCCCTTGCAAGAAGAGACGGAAGTCGAACCTTTTGTAAGAGGCATCGAGGGTTATACCATAGTTATATCGAGGGGTTTTGTTACCTATAATAGAAAGGTCGCCAGAGTCATCGACAGTGTTTTTACCGTTAGATATTTTACCGTCGCCATTAAGGTCTTCGTACATAATATCGCCCGCACTCCAGTTACTTCCTAACTGACTTTGGTTCACCTTAGCTAAATGAGCGTCCATTTCGGCTTGTGTTTTGGCGATTCCTTTGGTGGTGTATCCCCAGATATCACCATCATAACGACCCTCGTACCAATTATCTCTTTTGTCACCTAAACTCTTAGAAGGGTTAGGGTATTTAAGGATTTTCTGACGGGAGTCGGCAAGGGTAAAGGTAAGACCATAGCGAAAATCTTCACCGATTTTATCTTTCCAGCTGAGCATTACTTCAAAACCACGGCTTTCCATATCGGAGTTGTTAGTTTTAGGGACTGCTGCACCAAGGGTTTGAGGTAGCTCGGGAGCAGGTCCTATCATACCGTAAGTGGCACGGACAAAGTAATCGAACGTGAAGTTTAAACGATTTTTAAGGGCGGTTACATCGAGACCTGCATTCCAAGAACGTACAGTTTCCCACCCATAAGTAGTACTGATAAGTGCAGGTATACCAGCAACATTAGGACGAGATTCTCCTAAAACCCAATTACCTTCATTGGTTTTGTAATCGATTATAGTATAAAGCGGATACCAGTTTTTGGTATTTTGGTTCCCCAATTCACCCCAAGAGCCTCTAATCTTGAAGGTGCTCACATAATCGCGATAGGGTTCCCAGAAGTTTTCTTGAGCTACGTTCCAACCGGCAGAGAAAGAAGGGAAGAAGCTCCAACGTTGATTGCACAAGAAGCGAGAAGTACCATCATAACGACCATTTACCTCTAACAAATATTTACCTTGATAATCGTAGTTGATACGACCAAAGAAACCTAAGGTAGCCCAATGGCTATAGCCTCCTTTGGTTACTTCTTTACCAGAAGCGGTATTTAGAGTAGGAGTTAAAGGGGTAATCACATTCTTTTTATCGCCTGATAAATCTCTACTCTTTAGAAGTTCCGACTGAAAGCCCGCCATAAGCTTAAAGTTATGACCACTTTCTAAATTGATGTGATAATTTGTGAATACGTTAGGGTTTAAGAAGTTTTCTTTCTTAGCATATTCATATATAGAAGAAGTCTCGTTATCTACAATATAAGGTTGATTTTTCACATCTTTAGCGTAAGTAGTAAGATGGTCGGTGTGATTGAACTCTGTATAGATACGGTAGTTAAACTCAGCTACCACGTCCCATTTATCAGTGATTTTGTAATTGGCAGTGAGTTGAGAATACAACCAATCCTTCTCAGATTTTTGTTTACCACCTTCTTTCAGGTATGGTACTTTACTTTCACGGGTATAATTGCCATTTGGGTCTTTGAGAGGGATAATAGGCCAATAACGAATGATATCGTGGAAGAATACGGCATTGTGGGTAAGGTAAGAAGGGGCTTCGTAATTCTGGCGCACTAACCGAGAACTATAGCCTATGGAGAGTTTGTCATTAATTTTAGCGTTTATTTTACCTGTAAGGGTATAGCGGTCGAAGTCTTCGGAGGCATAACGGAAAAGTCCATCGCGGTTTAAGTAGTTAGCAGAGATGTAATACTGGTTTTTATCACTACCGCCACTTACACTGAGGTTGTGTTCATAAGAATAATAAGCTTTCTTGTAGTGTTCTTCAATCCAGTTGGTATTTGCAATAGGGAGCAAGTCGTGAGCGTCCCAAGCTTCCCATTTACCAGAAGAGTTTTCGAACATTGATTTGGTAATCTTTCCTTCTTGAAAGTCTTTTATTTGTTGAAGTTTCCAATCTTGGAATTGCGTACCGCCTACATCGGCGTCGTTAAAATAAGTAGCCCAAGAGTAAGAATCGACCATTTTAGGGCGAATGATAGGAGAATCAGCACGCAAATTAGAAGTATAGTTTACTATTACTTTACCAGATTTTCCTTTTTTAGTAGTTATGAGGATTACCCCAAACGGAGCTCTTGAACCATAGATAGAAGCAGCCGCAGCATCTTTAAGCACTGAAATATTCTCGATATCATTAGGGTTGAGGGCATTCATATCGCCTTCCATACCATCGATGAGTACTAACGGGCTTGCATTAGAGCCATCGCCAATGGTACCTGCCCCACGAATGTTAAAGCTTTTGGTAGCATCGAGCTGACCTCCAGCGGTGGAAGTGGAGATGTTCAGCCCCGGAACAATACCTTGCAAAGCCTCAGTGACGGTAGCTACGGGACGTGCTTCGATAGCTTTAGAGTCGACAGAACTGACAGAACCCGTAAGGTTTACTTTCTTTTGGGTACCAAACCCCACCACTACCACTTCGCTGAGTTGCTGGGTATCTTCTTTTAGCTGTACATTAACTGTATAAGAATTGCCACCCCCTACAACTTTTTTAGTCTGGGTAGTAAACCCTACAAAGCTAAACTCGAGCACATCGCCTGCTTTGGCTTGGATTTGGTAATTACCGTCAAAATCAGTAGATGTACCGTGCGTAGAGCCTTTAACCACTACGGAAACTCCGGGTAAAGGCGTTTTTTTATCGTCAGTAACTTTACCTTTTACTGAGATGGTTTGTGCCATAAGAGTTGTTAAAAAGCAACCTAACACAAACATAACAAATGTTAAATACTTTTCTTTCATAAGTTTGGCTATTAAATGAAATTTACGGCGTAAAAGTAGCACTATTTATTATATCTACCAAATAATCATAGCTAATATTTTTAAATAATTTTATATATCTCGTTAAATAGAGGGGATAATCATATGAATTACAATAAATAAGGAGAAAATAAAAGAAAGTGCATCATTATTAATTTTAATACTTTTCAAAAGAAAAAGGAAGAAAGTGTGAGGTCGTAGCACGACGGGCGAGGAAAATTAGCAAATTAGAAAATGAGGGAATTAGAGAATGAGGAAATGAGTAAATATTGTCAGTTTATTCAACTTTGCCAAAGGTGCGAGCCGCACAGACAAAAACTTTGGCAAAGTGTATACCCCTAAAAGTGACATATTTGAGCTATCGGAAGGAAACGGAAAAGTTCGGAAGAGGAGAGGGAGGGTTTTTGATGAGAAAAGGGTGTTAGGAGGGTGAGGTTAGCTTATAGAGAGCTTATAGGAAGCTTATACGAATCTTGGACGATTGGTATAGAAGGGGTGCATAAGTAATTGACTCATAATATAATACAGCGGAACAAAAAACGGTAAAAACAGGGTTTCGAGGCGAAAGAAAGGGAATCCTCACCCCGTCCCTCTCCCAAGGAGAGGGAGTGTAGTGACGAGGAACGAATGACAAATGACGGAGGTAATAGGGGGAATGTAGCGAAGGAAAAGTGTGAACCACACAGGCAGGTGTCAGTCGCACGGGCAATGAGGAATGAACGGAGAATGACGAGGGTGAGACGGTGAAAAAGTTTTATGAGATAGGTTAAAAAAGTGGGTGCTGTCGGAGAGACTTAGGGAAGCGAAAAGATAGACGTGGTAGAATAGGTGTTTATAAAAAAACTTTTGAAAGAAATTGTATTTAATATAAGTTCGTTGTAAAGTAGCCAGAGAATAGTTGGAGCTGATATATGACGTCTTTTGATTTTTGACTATTGAGTGAAATTAGTAGGGTTTATACCATTCTTGTCCGGTGAGGTCGTATATCTTTTGGATTTTATGAAGGAAGGCTTCGAAGTCGAGGTTAAGGTCTATAAGTTCGCCGGTGTGAATATCGAATACCCAACCGTGAACAGCAGGGTATTGGTGTTTCAGATAACTTTCTTGCACAACTGCCATTTTGGTAACATTGAAACACTGTTCTTCTACGTTCAGTTCTACCAAACGGCGGTAACGCTGGTCGGCATCAGTAATGGCATCGAGTTCTGCTTGATGCAAGCGGTATACATCGCGAATAGTACGCAACCAAGGGTTTAGCAAACCAAAGTCTTTGGCTTGCATAGCAGCTTTTACCCCTCCGCAATCGTAATGACCACATACGACAATATGCTTTACTTGCAGGTGTTCCACGGCGTATTGTATCACGGCAGTAGAACTCATATCGAGGGTGTTTACTACATTGGCAATATTGCGATGCACAAACACTTTACCAGGACCTACACCCATTAACTCTTCGGCAGCTACACGACTATCGGAGCAACCTATATAAAGATAGTCGGGGTTCTGGTCTTCGGCGAGTTTCTCGAAGAAATGAGGGTCGCCCTCTTTGCGGTGTTTTACCCATTGACGATTGTTTTCAAATATTTTGTTGTAAGTAGGCATAAGTTATAATGATTAGTGGCTACTGAGGTGGCAAAGGTAGGTGTTTTTAGGGAAATGACAAATATTCGCAGGGAAATCTCCGAAAAGCTGAATATCAGTGTGCATACAATAAACCGCCATAGGCAAAATATCCTAAGAGAAAACACACGCTGATAATGTGGAAGCTATTGCCTTCGCCAAAAGAATGAGAGTAATTGGTTAATTAGTAAATTAGGAAATTATTTGTATCTTTGCACCTTGAAAACAAGAATTAACTATCTACCATTCATCATTAATCATTAAAAAAGATGTCAGAAGAATTAAAAGAACAACGCTCTAATAACTTTATAGAAAATATCATTGAGGAAGACCTTGCGAAAGGCTTTTCCGCCAACGCCTTACGCTTTCGCTTCCCTCCAGAACCAAATGGCTACTTGCACCTCGGTCACGCGAGTTCTATCTGCCTCAACTTCGGATTGGGCTTGCGCTACAACGCCCCTGTAAACTTGCGTTTCGACGATACCAACCCTTCTAAGGAAGAACAAGAATACGTAGATGCGATTCGCCGTGATGTAGCGTGGCTCGGATTCAAATGGGATAAAGAATGCTATGCTTCCGACTATTTTCAAGAACTTTACGACTGGGCAGTAATGCTCATCAAACAAGGAAAAGCCTATGTAGATAAACAAACATCGGAAGAGATTGCCGCTCAAAAAGGCACGCCAACGGTAGCAGGAACTGAGAGCCCTTATCGCAATACCTCCCCTGAGGAAAACCTCGCCCTTTTTGAGCGTATGAAAAACGGTGAATTCGAAAATGGCACGTATGTACTCCGCGCCAAGATAGATATGGCATCGCCTAATATGCTAATGCGCGACCCTATCATTTACCGCATTATGAACGCTTCACACCACCGCACAGGTGACAAATGGCATATCTACCCTATGTACGACTGGGCGCACGGCGAAAGCGACTACCTCGAACAAATATCACACTCCCTTTGTACATTAGAATTCTTACCACACAGAGAGTTATACGATTGGTTTTTAGACCAGGTATACGACAACACTCGTACCCGTCCTAAACAACGTGAGTTTGCCCGCCGTAACCTCAGTCATACGATTGTGAGTAAACGTAAGCTGTTGCAATTGGTAACCGAAAACTATGTTGCTGGCTGGGACGACCCTCGTATGCCTACTATCTCAGGCTTACGTCGCCGTGGTTATACCCCTGAAGCCATTCGTAAATTTGCTGATACCATCGGTATTGCCAAACGCGAAAACCTAATAGATGTATCGCTATTGGAATTCTGCGTGCGCGAGGACCTCAATAAAAAAGCTAACCGTGTAATGGCAGTGCTCGACCCTGTGAAGGTGGTGATTACTAACTATCCCGAGGGACAAGAAGAGTGGCTTGACGCCGAAAATAATCCTGAGATAACCCCTATGACCTATCGTAAGGTGCCTTTCAGTAGAGAAATTTATATCGAGAGAGATGACTTTAGAGAAGAGGCTGACAAGAAGTATTTCCGATTAAAATTAGGAGGAGAAGTACGTTTGAAGAATGCTTATATCATCAAAGCTGAAAGCGTAGTGAAAGACGCTCAAGGGAATATTACCGAAATACATTGTACTTACGACCCCGATAGCCGCAGCGGTAGTGGTACCGAAGCGAGTATGCGCAAGGTAAAAGGCACATTGCATTGGGTATCCATACCCCACGCCGTGAAAGCCGAAGCGCGCCTCTACGACCGCCTCTTTACCGTTGCTGAACCCGACCGCCAAGAAGATAGCTTCTTAAACTACATCAACCCCAATTCTCTAAAAGTAGTAACTGCTTATGTAGAGCCAAGCCTCAAGACCGCCCAAGCAGGCGACACGGTACAGTTCCAACGTTTGGGGTATTTCAGCGTAGACCCTGATACTACCCCCGAAAAATTGGTGTTCAACAAAACCGTCGGCTTAAAAGATACGTGGGCTAAGATTAGCGAATAAGATATCATACACTAAAACAAAAAAAGGATTGCCCTAGAAGAGCAATCCTTTTTGCGTGTAATGAAAGAAAAAAATCTACTTTAGTTCAAAATCTTTTTCGTTGCTGTTATCGGCGGAGTGTTGGGCTACCCAGAGTTTGAAAGCGCCGGGTTCGGTTACTTTTTTCAAATCAGCGTTGTAGAAGGCTAAGAGGTCTTCGGTAATTTCAAACTGTACTTGTTTGCTTTCGCCGGCTTTGAGTGCGACTTTTTGGAAGCCTTTGAGCTCTTTCACCGGACGGGTTACACTACCCACCAAATCGCGTATATATAACTGTACTACTATTTCACCATCGCGCTTGCCGGTATTGGCTACTTGGGCTGTAACAGTGATCTTACCTCCTTTGCTGAGGGTGGCACTGCTGAGCTGTACATTACTAATATTAAAGGTGGTGTAGCTCAATCCGTAACCAAAAGGATAGAGAGGTGTGACAGGCGCATCCTCATATTTAGAACGGTAATCAACTGTTGGGTTATTAGGATCAACGGGGCGACCGGTGTTCTTGTGATTGTAATAGATAGGCACTTGCCCAACATTACGAGGGAAACTCATTACCAAACGCCCTGAAGGGTTGTACTTACCAGCTAATACATCGGCGATACCATAACCTGACTGAGTACCAGGGAACCACACTTGCAAAATAGCATCGGCTAATTCACTTTCTTCACTGAGGTCGAGCGGACGACCGCTATACACTAATAACACTATAGGTTTACCTGTTTGTTTGAGGGCGCGGAGCAATTCGCGTTGAGGAGCGCGCAAACGTATATCGGTAAGGCAAGCGGATTCACCAGACCAGTTATAATCTTCACCTAAGGCTACCACTGCTACATCAGCGGTACGTGTTGTAGCTACTGCTTTGGCTATATCGGCAGAAGTTGTGGCGGTAAGGGTACAACCTTTAGCATAGCTAAACTGCACCTTACTATCTTTATACACTTCTTGTAATCCTTTGAAAAGAGAAGCGCTGAGTTCACGGTCGCCGCGACCTTGCCATTCGCCATTTTGGTTAATAGAATCTTTTACCATAGGGCCTATAAGGGCTACCTTTTTCGGCATATCGGGAGTGATAGGCAATACCTCGGCGTTGTTTTTGAGCAATACCACTGATTTAGCAACCGCAGTGCGGGCTACTTGCAAGAACTCCGGTTTCATAAGGGTTGTTTTGGCGCGATTCTCATCGAGGAACTTATAAGGGTCGTCAAACAAGCCCAATACGAATTTCATTTCCAAGATACGGCGTACAGCGGTGTTGATAGTCTCTTCTTTCACCTTACCCTCTTCGACTGATTTTTTGAGGTGCTTGATAAAGTTAGCGCCTGTCATATCCATATCAATACCAGCATTGATTGCTAGCTCGGCAGCGTGCTTATTATCAACCGCAACACCGTGAGGAACCAGTTCGTTAATACCGGTATAATCGGTTACTACAAAGCCTTTAAAGCCCCATTGCTTGCGAAGGATATCGGTCATTAGATAGCGATTGGCAGTTGCAGGGATACCGTTCACCTCGTTGAAGGAAGCCATTACGGTGCCCACTCCTGCATCAATTGCTGCTTTATAAGGTGGTAGATAGGCATTCCAAAGGGTGTGCTGAGAGAGCTCGGCGGTATTGTAGTCGCGCCCTGCTTCGGCAGCACCATAGGCAGCAAAGTGTTTTACACACGCTAAGACAGTATTGGTTTTGCTAAGCGAATGCCAGTCGGTTCCCCCTTGAAAACCTTGTACGCGAGCTTTGGCGATTTCACTTCCCAAGAAGGGGTCTTCGCCAGCGCCTTCCATCACACGCCCCCAGCGTGGGTCGCGAGCGAGGTCGACCATAGGAGCAAAAGTCCATTTGATGCCATCGGCAGCAGCTTCTTCGGCAGCAATAGCAGCAGTTTGGCGCATTAGGTCTAAATCCCAAGAGCAGGCTTCGGCAAGCGACATAGGAAATATGGTTTTATAACCGTGAATCACGTCGTAACCAAATAGAATAGGGATACCCAAGCGAGTTTTCTTGACAGCTATATCCTGCAATTTGCGCACTCCAGGCACGGTAACAGCATTGAACACACTACCTACGAGACCTTTTTCGAGATAAGGCTGAAAGTCATCGGACATTACGGGGCCTGTAACATCCCAATTAGCGGCAAACTGAGTAAGTTGTCCTATTTTTTCTTCTAAGGTCATTAGCGATAGCAAAGAATCTACCTTGCGTTCGATGTTTTTATCGCCACTGAAGGATTCCCATTTCACAGGGGTTTTATCGTCGGTTTTTGACGAATTGTTACAAGCTACTACAGCTAATGCCATAGCGATACAATACGTTATTTTCTTCATAATAATTAATTTACTGATAAATTCTTACATAATCGATTTCAAGGCTATCTTCGGTGAAATTATTAGCTACTTGACCTCCCAATGTTCCTCCCATCGCGACATTTAGAATAAGGAAGAATTTTTGGTTGAATGGCAATTTAGCATTGTTGTCCATTTCGAAATAGTTCTTGTTATCGACTGCAAAGATAATCTTTTTTTCTGTCCACGTCATCGTATAGATATGAAAATCTGCAGAAGTGTTTGCAAATTCAGTTTCTTTGTCGTAATCGCCCTGATGGTTGTTATCGGTGTCGTACCAATGGCAAGCGCCGAGTATATGGGTCTTTTTATTACCTTTTTGTTCGAGCATATCTATTTCGCCACATTTAGGCCAGCCATCGGTAGCGAAGTTATTGCCCAAGAACCACATTGCAGGCCAGGTGCCTTGAGATGCTGGTAATTTGGCTTTGATTTCCACTTTACCATATTTGAAGCCATACAAACCTTCAGTTTTGAGTCGTGCAGAAGTATACCCTCCACTGCCATCGGCTTTGGCTGTAATTTTGAGCAGACCGTTTTCAACTTTCACATTTTCAGGGTCTTTGGTGTATGTTTGCAACTCGTTATTACCCCAACCATTACTACCTTTGCCTAAATCATACGTCCATTTTGTCGCATCGGGGGTGCCCGCTTTATTAAACTCATCAGACCATACGAGGTTGGTAAAACTATTTTCGGAAGGTTTGGTAGTGGTAAAAATGTGATACCAAGCAAGCTGACTATTAGGTTGGATCACGCGCACGACAAGTTGTGTATCGGTAAGGCTGATGATATCATAAGTGCTTGCTCCTACCCACCAACCGAGCATACCACCATTGGAGAGCTCGATAGCTGTACCGCGATAGGCTTTGTTGTCGTACTTACCTTGGGTAGCGGCTTTAGAAGTAGAAGGCACGAAGGACACTTGTTTCTCGCCTGTAATCGTAGGGACTACATCGGTGCCGTGACATTGGTCTTTAGCTACACCTAACACCTCAGCGTAAGCTCCTGGTATAAACACGTGATCGGCAGTTTGTTTATAGGTAATACCATTGGCTGTACGGGTGAAGATGAAGGAATTTTCGAACATACAAGTACGAGTAGGGTCAAATGGTGTTGCTTGCCACCAAGCGGGGTAGCCATATTCGCCATTATCGCCACTTTCTTGAGGGCCTAAGCCTGCATATCCCGCTACATTGGCAGCCCAATACCAAGTTTTAGTATCGCCTACATTCTTACCAGCAAGCATATTTTCAGCTTCAGCATCGGAGAAGGAACTATATACTTCCAATTCTAAAGACACAGAACTCATAGAGCCTCCTGCACCTACAGCACTTACTACCGCTGTGAATTTGTTGGTACCTACTTTGGTATAGCGGTGTTGGATTTTACCAGAGGGAGCCATTTCGGTCTTGCCATCGCCAAAATCGACACGGTAAGAAATGGCATTTTGGGCGGTTACTACAAAGTTCACCAAACCCGTGCCGTCGCCGTGAGGATGAGTGTTATCAGCCCCCACGATGCTGAACGAGGCATTTACATTAGATGGAGGTGTAAGGTCTCCAAACTCGTGCTTATCTTTACAACTTATAAAGACAAAAGCTACTAATAGGGTTAAAAGATTTAAGGTTTTCATTTTAATTTGTCAATTTAGTGCGAACCGCACGGGCAATTAATTAAGTGTTATTTCGTCGTAGTAATAAGTGGTATCATCGCCTTTTTCACCAAAGTCGAAGAAAACAACTACTTTAGTATATTTTGCGCTGGTATCAATACCAGTAAAGTCAAAAGAAAGTTCTTCCCAAGTGTTCTTTTTGGTGATGCGAGCATCTACTTCTTTTGCGTCATCGCTAGTAGCTCCCTCTAATTTCACTTTTACAACAATACCTGTTTTAGGTGACAAGGCTTTTAGCTTCAATACCTTGTGACTTTTCATATCCAAACTTTCGGAAGTGAAGAACGCACCTGCCCACGTTTCACAACCTTTGGTGCGTACCATTTTTACTACTTTGGTAGATGTATTGCCTGTAGTATTAGGGTTGGCTACTACTTCCACATCTGCCATATTGCCAAAGGTAGTAAATTCGGGAGCTGTACCTTCAAAGTTTTCGATTATCACGATATTCGATTTTTTGTAGAAATACAGGTTATCAATAAATACCGTACCTTGTCCTACTAATTTGATTTGGTGTACATCGGTGATTACAAATCCTTGTTTGGTGTAGTCGCTTAGCGGAATATCGATACTTGTCCACTTATCGGCAGTGAGGGTCTTTTTGATAAACTTCTCACCATCAGCGCCTGTGCTTTTGCTAATCAAATAGATATCTAAAGCTGTAGCATCGGCAGTCCAAACGTCTAAATGCAAGAACTCCATCGCCGATAGGTCGATTTCTCGGGCAAATTGGATACCTTGATAATTGAGGTGAGCGTATTGCAAGATTTCATCAGTACCCAACTTAAAGAGGTTGTAGGCAGTGGCTTGTCCCCAATTAGGATTGAAATCGGTACCTGCCACATTGGTATATCGTCCGCTGAAAAGCGAAACGACCTCTTGTGCTTTGCGAATTGGAGGTTGAGGAGCCGCAGTAGTAGGCTGTTGCAAAGCAATTACTCGTACCGTTTTTTGTACTTTGGTAGTTTGTTTGCCAGCACCTTTCACCTCTATCGTAAGGGTGTAAGTACCTGTTTGTTTATAAATATGTGAAACAACTTCACCTATATTGCCAGACACTGGTTTTTCATCAGCGCTTTCACCGAAATACACATCGTAAGTAATCGCAAAGTTAGCTTTAGCTGTTACATTCACTTTCTTAGAAACCGCTTGGTCGTTAGCCACAGTTACTTCTACATTCTCAGGAGCGCGGAACGACACCTCTAAAGGCAAAGTCGCTTCGGCTTCCTTGCCTGCGATGTTCACAGCTACTATTTTCACTTGGTAACTACCTTCAGCATAAGTGTGTGTTACCGAACCACCTGCTTTCACTGTAGTGGGAGTTGCAGTGCTATCGCCAAAGTAGACTTTGTAGGAGGTTACTCCCGTAGCTACTGGCGTGATGGTTACAGCTCCTGAGTTATCGGTGCTCACCTGAAATTTAGCTGAGACATCGGTAGGAGCCGTGGCATTTTGGACGAAACTGAGATCGTCCTTATCTTTTTCGCAAGCTACCATTCCAATGAGGAGCAGTAGTGCTATTAGGGTTTTGAGTGCTTTCATTTTAATTTAGATAAGAGTTTTTAGCCCCCGAACCCCCGAAGGGGGACAAGCTGCAAAGGAGACTTACTTCGTAATTCGTAATTCGTCATTAATATCCTTGGTTTTGTTGCCAATTGCCGTTGGCGTAACGAATTTCTTCGTGGGGTATGGGGAAGACTTCGTTTTTATTGGCAGTAAAGCCTTGTATTTCGGTACCTTTACCCGTGCGGACTAAGTCGAAAAAGCGCAAGCCTTCGCCTAAGAACTCTACACGGCGTTCTTTCCAAATTGCTTCGGTAAGGGCAGTGCCTGACACAGTAATATTGTGATTTTCATCGCCAAAGGCACGTTTGCGCACTTGGTTGAGGTAATCGCGAGCGCGTTCATCACTGATATTACCACGATTGAGCGCTTCGGCAGCCATTAAGAGCACATCGGCATAGCGAATGGCACGATAGTTATTAGGGTTGGTAAGGTTTTGGTCGGGGCTATTGAGGTCGCCTTTGCGAGCAATATATTTTCTATTGAAATAGCCCGTATGTTTGTAACCTTCGGCATAAGTAGCGTTGTTCGCTGCTGCCCACGCTACGATATCCAAGATAGCTACATCTTTGCGGAGGTCGCCTGCTTCAAAAGCATCGACAGCTTCTTGCACAGGCACATTGAAACTATAGCCAGAATCGAACACAGGGCCGTTGTAGTTGCGGATACTGTTAAACCCTACCGCTACATTCCCTTTGCTACATTGCAAACAGTCGAAGCTCGCACCTTCAGCATCGGTGTATTGTATCTCGAATACCGATTCAGTACCGTTTTCACCTTCTTTTTCAAAGATAGACGCATAGTCGGTTACAAGAGAATAGGTATTGCTGTGTATCACGGTTTCTAATACTTGAGCAGCTTCGGCAAACTTGTTTTGGTATAAATACACCTTGCCGAGGAGGGCTTGAGCCGCACCTTTGGTAGCACGCCCTACTTGACCGTCGGGGGGTGTTGTAGGCAAGTGAGGAATGGCAGCCAAAAGGTCTTTCTCAATAGAAGCATAGACCTCACTCACAGGGGAACGAGGTATTTTTTGTTCGTCGCCACGTTCAAAGCGTTTGTTTTCCTTAAGAGGAATTGCTCCGAACCATTTCACGAGTTCAAAATTGTAATAAGCGTGAAGGAAATGTGTTTCGGCAATGATCATCTCTTTGCCCTCAAAGGCTGTTTTGTTTTGGAATTCCAAGATATAAGCCGTGCGGTTTACACCAGCAAACATCCAGTCCCACAAGTCTTTGAGTTGTGCATTGACAGGAGTATGAATCATCTGGTCTATTTGCTGAAAGCCTATTACATCCGATGCTCCTTCCCCTCCGCAAAGGGTATTATCGGAGGCAATTTCGCCCATCAATACATTTATATACGTAGAATGCAACAAGTTGTAGGATGCAATCAGCGCATTTTGGTAATCTTCTTTAGAATTGAAGTAACTTTCGGAGTTTATCTCGTACTGTTTGGTTTTGTCGAGAAAATCGTCGGAACAAGCAAGGGCAAAGGCGAGGAGCATTAGCCCTACTGTCCATTTTTGTATGTGGTGTATCGTTTTCATTTGTTTATGTTTTTATATGTTATAGAACAGCCCACAAACTTCAGCTTATGCTGATAGTTTTTTCGCCCACGAATCGCACGAATTTACACGAATTTCAGCTTACGCTGATGAGATTGGTGGCTTCGCTGTTAGATGGAACGACTTTTTAGAATGATGTATTAAATCCTAAGATAAACTGACGGGCTTGTGGATAAAAGCCGTAATCAATACCTCCACCAATGGCATCGCCAGAGGTAGCTGAAGGGTCATAACCTTTGTACTTAGTGAACGTAAAGGCGTTGTTTACTGAAAAATATACGCGGAAGCTCTTCATCTTCACACTCTCCAATACCGATGCAGGAATCGAATAGCCCAACTGTATGTTTTGAACGCGCAAGAATGAGGCGTCCTCTACAAAGAAACTTGAGAACAGATTATTAGTAGTTGCTCCCGTAGTTACACGAGGTGTGCTGTTGCTAGTACCCTCACCACGCCAACGGTCAAGATACAAACGCTGACGGTTTACGTTAGGTTGTGAACGCTCGTAGTTACGCACCATCTCTTTATCGAGCTCGGCATACATATAGGTCGAGAAATCAAAGTTTTTATACTTCGCATTGAGGTTCAAGCCCATATAGTAAGTGGCGGTAGGTTTACCCAAATAAGTACGGTCTTTAAAATCGATTACTCCGTCGCCATTCACATCTTTATACCTGATGTCGCCAGGTTTGGCAGGAGCCCCTAAAGCGAGTTGTGAAGGGTGCGCATCTACCTCAGCTTGGTTTTGGAAGATTCCATCGGCTTGCAAACCGTAGAAGTAACCAATAGGTTGCCCCACTTCCATACGTGCAGGCGCTAACTGACCGACGCTGAAAGCCCCTCCTTCTGGAATCACATCACCATTGATTGAGACCACTTTTCCGTCCAAACGGGTGATATTGTAGTTAAAGCCCCAAGAGAAAGGTTTGGTTACATCACTTTTATAACCTAACGCCACCTCAAAGCCTTTATTTTGAGTATTCCCTGCATTCACAGTAGGGTTTGAAGCCCCTGGTGCAGCCGTTCCTATAATACCTGAGACAGGGAAATTAGAAATGAGCAAATCGTTGCGGTTTTCTATAAAATAATCGAATACTAACGACAAGCGGTTGCCAAGTGTATTGAAGTCAAAACCGACATCTAACTTTTCGGCTACTTCCCATTTGGCACTTGGGTTGGGCAATTTGCCTACAGCTTTTCCGCGCACTATCTGTCCGTTGAACACGTACACAGCTTCCCCGTTTAAAATTGCCTTATAGAGATTCTTACCGGCATTGTTACCGAGTGTACCGTAACTACCGCGCAATTTGAGGAAGTCTATCCATTTGCTATCTTTTAGGAAACTTTCGTCGGATACTTTCCAACCTGCTGTTACTGATGAAAACAAGTCGGCACGGTTATCTTTCGGGAAGTCTGAAGAAGCATCACGGCGCAACATTGCTGACAGGAGGTATTTGCTCTTATAATCGTATTGCAAACGACCAAAGAAAGAAGTAAGACGCGAATCGTTCGTATACGAGTTATCAGTTTTGCTGTTGTTCGTACCTGTAGTAAGCCCTATATCGGCAAAGTCCCAAGAGTTATTAGGCACATCGTAACCTGTAGCACTGAGTCCACTACCCCAGTTGCGTTGCGCACTAGTACCCACAGTGAGTGAAGTGTTGTGATTTTTCCAGAAAGTTTTGTTATAAGTAGCAAAAGTCTCCCACGTATAAGCGTGTGTTTCATTCTTTTCCTGAGTTACCGTACTGCGGCTACGGTTGAAGATTTTGCCCGTACCAAAGAAGCTCAGTGGTTGGAAATCTTTTTTCTCATCGTTATAGGTTTTAAAACCGATGCGTGAAGTGAGGTCTAAACCTTTGATGAGGTTATAACTCAACTGAAAGTTACCTTCTAAGCCATTGCCATCGTACTGATTATAAGTATTTTTAATCTGTGCTAAAGGGTTGATCACCTCATTGCCCAAGAAACCTGTTAAATCCTCGTCGTCTAATTTATAGGTAGGTGAGAAGTTCAAAGCGTTGAAGAGCACTGCACCCAAACCGTTTTCCTCAATGGTTTTGCGCTTGTTGTTGTAATAATTAGCAGTGAAGTTCATCTTGAGTTTTGGAGAAATATCAGCACCTAAACTCACTTTCACATTATTGCGTTTGAAGTTAGATTTTTCGGGAGCGACGATACCGTCTTGAGTGAGGTGAGAAGCACCAAAGTAATAGCTAAATTTCTCTCCACCACCAGAGATGCTGGCAGTTACATCGGAAATTGTCGTATTTTTGAAGACCTCATCTTGCCAATTGATACCTTTACCTAAAGAAGCTAAATTGCCAAAAGGTAATGGCTGACCGTTGGCTGCATAACTTTCATTGAGCAAGGCGGCATACTCGGTAGCGTTCATATAATCCAACTTTTTGGTAGTTTGCTGGATACCTGCATACGAACTGATTTTCACTTCCAAAGGTGTATTTTTACGTCCTCCCTTAGTAGTTACGAGCACTACCCCATTGGCTCCTTTGATACCATAGATAGCTGCTTGCGCATCTTTCAATACAGTAAGACTCTCGATATCCTCGGGGTTGATACTGTTGAGTGCCCCTTCGTAACCATCGATAATTACCAAAGGCTCGTTGCTACCGTTAGAACTCACTCCGCGAATGAGAATGTTTATCTTCCCTCCAGGTGAACCCGAAGCCTTGTTTACGCTCACCCCCGAGGTAGTACCTTGCAGGGCAGTAGCTGCATCCACAGGCTTTAGTTCGGTAATGGTTTTAGCATCTACTACTGATACCGAACCTGTTACGTCCTTTACTTTTTGAGTTCCATACCCTATAACTACCACTTCACCGAGGGTTTGGGTATCTTCTTTCAAGGTAACGTTCAGCGCATTGCCATTGTTCACAGTGATTTCTTGAGTGATGTAACCCACATACGAAAACACCAGAACCTGACCTTTCTTCACATTGTCTAAGGCAAAATTCCCTTCGAAATCGGTAGAGACCCCGTGGGTAGTGCCTTTTACAACCACCGAAACCCCCATCATCGGACTGTTAGGAGCTTCTTTCACATTTCCTTTTATGTTATAAGTTTGTGCCACTGCCAAACTCGTACATAAAAATAGCAACATTGGTAAAATAAATACTTTCATCTGAATTGCTCTTTTTAAATGGTATGTTAATGTATTATATTAGGTTTAAACTGTTTCTAACTTGCTCTTTTCTTTCCTTTACTTTCGCTTCTCTACCTATTACTGATATTACTGGTATCGTTGTATTGTATTATTAATCAACTATTTATACACCCTTTCTATACCAATCGTCCAAGATTCGTATAAGCTTCCTATAAGCTCTCTATAAGCTAAGTCCATCATTCATCTAGTAAAAATCCGTCTCTTTTTTTGGATAAAGTTAAGAATAATTTTCGTGCGCTTTCGTTCTTCCATTCCCCGTGATAACTTTTGATAAGTTTTATCTCAAAAATGATAAATTACAGCCTTAATTTCAAAACAACAAATCACCTTTTTCAGTTGCTTTTTCCTACTCTCTCTAAATTTATACTTTTCAATCAGTATTATTGGCATTTCTGGCATTAACTCGGTATTACCTTCTCTTTCTTTTATTTCTCTTTCAATCACGCAACAAAGATAAACGCAATTATTCAACACACAAAATATTTTACCTATACAAAAAATATACAAGGAGTATTTTTAACGTAAATGTATAGTTGCTATTAACGAGAATTACAAAACAAACCATTGTAAATCTTACATTTAAACTTATATGCAAAAAATCTATGTAAAGGTAACAACAAATAAAAAACACCTCTTAAAAAGAGGTGTTGTATAGGTAATGTATATATTTTTTTAAGAAAATCAATTTATGTTTTCTACTCACTCGTACATCTCACATCTGCCTGTGTAGCTCGCACCACTAATCATTAACCATTAATCATTAATTTAGAGCTTTAGAATATAGTCAGTAAGGTTCTGATTGCGCGCTAAACGCATCTTTTTGCGCAAGCGGTAGCGCTTTATCTCTATACTTTGCGTAGAAATGTTCAGTAGTGGAGCAATTTCTTTACTCGAAAGGTTCAAACGCAGGTAAATGCACAGTTTAATGTCATTAGGAGTAAGGTCAGGGTGAAGTGATTTAAGCCGATTAAGGAAGTCACGGTCAGTTTGATTAAAGATTTCTTGAAAATGCTCCCAGTCACCTTCGCTGTTGATGTTATCTTCCACAATGTGTAACACTTCTTTGCTATTGCCACTATTCAAAAGAGCCTCTTTGATGCTCATCAGCAGTTCATTCTTGCGCACGATGTTCATCGTAGTCACCGCCAGCTCGCGGTTCTTGCTCTCCACTTCACTATGGAGCTTATCGTTTTGGAGTTTCATTACCGTGCGGTCATTTTCCAATTGCAATAGGGCGAGTTCTTTCTCTTTTTCTTGTTCTACCTTCTTCTTATGACGCTTGTAATGAACTCTATACACTCGGTGAATTATAAAAAGCAAAAGCAGTAAGAGTCCTATATAGGTAGCTATCACTACATTAGTGGCATACCAAGGTTTTTCTATTACAAAGTGAAAAATAGCCGTATTGGTCGAAACAGCATTTCCCACTCTGGCTCTTACCAGAAAGGTATAATCACCTGCAGGCAGATTATCAAACTGCACACTTGCCTCCTTGCTCCAGTCGCTCCAATGCTCGTAAAGTCCTTCTAATTTATATTGATATACAGTTTGAAACATCGCATTATAGGCAGGCACACTATAGCTAAAACGCAGATTGTTCTGGTTGTATGCCCAGCGGGTATCAGCACTATTAAGAGCAATAGGTTGCCATACGCCTTCCACTTTGCTTTTATCTATATGTTCTATATGCACTTCATAAGCAGTATGGTGCGACGGATTAAACACAAAATCCATAAAGCCGGTGCTCGTACCTAAAAGGCAATCACCTTCTCGGTACTCATTGAGGTTCTCAAACCCTACCAAATCCTTGCGAAAAGCAGCCGAGAGAGGCATCTTTTTCAGCTGAAGTGCCTTGTCTAACTTACCCTGACTCATCTTCACTATATTGTATTGGGTAAAAAACCACAATCCGTCCTCTTTACCCCGTAACATAGTGCCCGATAAGTAGGCATCTTGGTCGAATAGCCGATGGGTAAGGCTTTCATCTTGCACAAACTTACGTGCGGTAATATCATATTTAAACAAGCCTTTTTCGGTGAAATACCAAATCTCATTGCGGTATTTAGCAATCGCCGACTTGCGTCCCATTGGGGCAGAAGTCTCTTTGTGCACTTGGAGTACTCTGGTAAAATCAGGGGAGAGTTGTAACCGGAACACGCCTTTGTACTCGTGGCTTACCAATAGTTCAGTAGGCGAAATAAACTCAAAAAACCTACTAGATACGTTGAATCCTGTTATCTTATTGCGGTATTGCCAACGCCCTTCTTTCAGTTCCAAAAGGTATAAACCTTCATAATTGCCTTGCAAAAGCCAATTAGGATGTCCTTCCACAGGTTTAATATCCCAAGTACCCAAAACATTACACACCAATTGTGCTCGATGGTTGTTTATCACAAACGTACCTGAATTGTGCCCACAAAACAAAGTGCCTTGTAGTTCTTTCAGTTGCCACACTTGCCCTTTAGTACCTTCAACCAACTGAAATGGCTGACCTGCTTTCAAAGGAAAAGACGCATAAAAAAGCCCCTGATTAGTACCCAAATACAAATCACCTTGGTAAACAATAGACGTATAAACGGCTCCTAACACTCCTTCGTTATCTTTATACTGACGGAAAGGCGAAAAGAAATTCACCATACTAATGCCATTGTCTAAGCCTAACCACACATTGTGTTCCTTGTCCTCGAAGATAGAAAGCACCGTGTTGTTTTGCAAGCCTTGCTTCTGATGAAGGTGCTCCCACATTTGTCCTTCTGGTGATAATCGGTATACACCATTGGCAATCGTCCCCAGCAAGATAGAACCGTCAGAGAGTTGTTCGCAACTGTAAATATTTAGAGAAGAAGTAAGCGCTCCTGTACTCACTTGCCAAGGTTTCACCTCAGCAGGTGTTCCTTCGTAAATGCCTTTGTCTTGGGTAACAAATAGAAACTTACCTTTATATGGGAAGATATTAATAACAATATGCTCGCGGAAAAGAGATGCTTCTGAACGCAACTCCTCTTTACCATTCACAAGAGCAAAAAGCCCCTCATTCATCTTTTGAAAGAAGATATGCTCGCCCACTTTGAAGATTTTAGGTAGGTTGTTTTGCGAATGCACAATGTGAAAGCGGTCGTGCTGAGAGTCGTAAATATAAAGTTTGTGCAACGACTGGAAGAGCACCCAATGGTCAAAAAAAACAATTTTCCATACCTCTTCGTCTTCTATATCCTTAGGCGCCAAGCGTTTACTTAGTGAAGTATATTGCAAACGGTTGAAAGCATCTGCTTGCCAATAACCAAATTCAGCAAAACCTCCCGTATAGATAGTGTTATCTTTGGCGTTTACGGCGCGCACTATCGCCCCATTGGGCAAGGGGTAATGTTGCCATACCACCCCATTGAACTCCAATAGACCTATATTGTTAGCAAAATATATCTTTTGATTTATCGCTTGACATATTTTCCAATTCTGACTCTCACCCGAGTATACCGAAGGAGCGTAGTTATAGATAGGTGGCAATAACTGAGCGTGTATCGTCCCTACAAACCACCCCATCAAAACACACAGAAAAACACGCATACGCATAAGGTATTAAAGCTTAGTTGCTGGCAAAGATAACTATTTTATTTTGAATATTCCAAAAAACATCCTCTATTTTCAATGAAAGTCTCTTTTCGCTTATTTCTCCCTCATCATTTGTCTCTGAGTTGGTATTATTGGTATTTTTGGTATTATTGTATTAAAATTGGTGTTCTTTATTTTTAGTCATTAATCAAACAAAGGGCGATGTGTGAACATCGCCCTTTGTTAAAACCTAATTTTCAAAACACTGTTAGTAATAAACTTCTGGTTAGGTTAGATATAAGATAATGTTAGGCTTTATCTTTTATCTTTTTTACTGCACCTTAAAATTCAGCTTCTTTAATCCCTCCTGCACTTCGGGGCAACTCATAAACAGTTTCCAAATGAGACCCGTGCGGTGGTTTTCTATCATCGGGGCAATAGTGAGCTGGTCGATAGCCAAATAACGCTTAGGATACCATACCGCTTGCTCGCTGAAAGCGTCGTAAAAGCCGTATTTACCCCAAATAGTATCGCCCAAATCGTAATAGAAATGCTTGAGTGCAGCCATTGATTCCTGAGGCGTATAAGGGAAGCTAGAAAGTGCAGCAGTAGGCACTATCACCCCTAAATCGTTACTGGGGCTGTGGGCTGAATATCCTTTTACTGAATAACTGGCGGTAAGTCCCCAGCAGTTCGCCCCATAACCTTTATAACCTTTCGGGTTTTCTAGGCAATATTTGTAGTTGATAAGGGTGTGATTGCGATTCAAATCCCAATAATTGGCATAATCATCGCTGAGTCCTTTGGGGTTCAATCCTATGTACGAATAATGCGCCCAAAATAGCGGACCTCCGTATTGTTCTGCGCCGTTGTGTTTGAGAATCAATGGCAGATTGTACGTTACCTGAGTGCTTTTGATAGCTCCCCCACGTGCCCAACCGTTGTGATAAGCCGAAGCAGGAATGGTGTGGGTTGGCGAAGCAGCGGCTAAAATATAGGTAATCAGGCACTCGTTATAACCTTTGAGTGGAAAATTCATCTGCCAAGCATAATCAGGACTCCAATGCCAATAGAGCACATCCTGTCCGTTTAAGTACCAATCCCATTCCATTTCGCGCCATAATTTATCAATGCGAGAAGCTAAGGCTTTTTCGGTATCGTTGCCATCTTTGAAATACTGACGCACGCAGAGCAATCCTTGCATCAAGAAAGCACTTTCTACAAGGTCGCCCCCATTGTCTTTCTGTCCGAAAGGTTTCGTTTTACCCGTACGCCCGTCAATCCAGTGCGACCATACACCGTGATAACGGTCGGCTTTCTCCAAGAAAGTTACGATTTTAGTAAATCTTTCTACCGCTTGTGCACGAGGGATAAAACCGCGCTCTACACCCACCAATAGCCCCGCAATCCCAAAGCCCGAACCTCCCGTAGTGATGATATGAGCATCATCGGAAGGCACATCTATATGATTGCGCTCAGGGGCTAAACCCGAATTAGGTTCTGCGCCGTCCCACATATAGTTGAGGTGCGCACGCTGGATATAATCTAAGAAAGCATCGTCGGAAGCAAATTCCATTGGACGGTTCTTTTCGGTAGGTGGCTGAGGAGTAGGTTTTTCTACCACCTTTTTATTGTCCTTACTACAACCGCAAGAAACGAAGAGCAGGAGGAAAGCTAAAAGTGAAAAGTGAATCGTGAAAAGTTTGTTTTTGTTCATAATAATATTTTTAAGATTTTAGTAAAAAACTTGTTTTTTGTAAAGAAAGTACCTGAAAAAGTTATATTTGTATGGGCGTTTGCAAAACGCCCGTACATAACATACTTCAAAAATTATTAATAATCAGAGTAGTCAACTTTGCCAAAGGTACGAGCCGTACGGGCAAGAAACTTTGGCAAAGTATAGCGACAGATTTTAGTGAATCGTGAAAAGTTTGTTTCTGTCTATAAGAGCATTATTTCTTTTTAAAAGTCCATTGCAAAAAGTCTGGAGTGTTGAAAGCGGGATGCCAAGCGTTGTGATTTGCTCCGTAAAACTCTATATATTCGGCTTTTTTGCCGGTAGTTTTTAGGGCTTTATAGGCTTCACGCGAGTAGGTTACAGGAATCACATCATCAATATCACCGTGATAGAAACGGAATTGAGTTTTCCCTTTGAACTCACGCATACGCTCTATATTGGTCGCCCCACATATCGAGACAGCTTTGGCAAAGGTATCGGGGAAGCGATACACCATATCCAAAGTAGCAATCGCCCCCATTGAAATGCCCATAATGTACACTCGTTTAGGGTCGATAGGGTAAGTAGCCAAAGTCTCGTCTAAAAGTTCCTTCACCAAGCGTAAGTGTTTAGTGATAGGCACTTCTTTAGGCAGCGGATTAGCCGTATTCTTATACCCTTGATCGGGGCGTTTTTCAAGCGACCAATACGCACCCTCAGGACACTGAGGGAATAGCACAAAGCAAGGGTACTTATCTCGGTTCGCAGGATTGGTAAACACTGTACCCCCATTGCGCAACTGACTTTCATTATCGTTCCCTCTTTCGCCTGCTCCGTGCAAGAAGAGCACCAAAGGGTATTTCTTGCCTTTCTCCATTTTTTTAGGTTGAAGAAAGCGATAAGGCATACTATTCTTTTGCTTATCCACATATACGCCTTTGGTATACGCCTCATTCTGCGCCCGCACCGCAGGGGCATCCAACAGTATAAATAGTGCAAAAAAACAATATAAATAAGGATATAAATGCTTATTTTTCATTATATAACGCTTTGATAGCCTCATCGCTGAGTGCCTTGTTATAGAAATAGAACTGGTCGAGTTCACCAGGGAAAGCATTCATCCAAGTCTCTACCTTCTTGCTTGGCGCAAGTGGAGGGGTAACACCATTACCAAAAGTGCCAATTACAATAGGTCCCATATTGTGAAATGCTGGGGTGCCAAAGTTATCTTTTGTAGCAACTACTTCACCATTTCTCAGTATATCAAACTTACGTGTTTGAATATCATAACGAAAAGCCAAATGTACCCAATCGCCAATAGTATTTGCTATTTTAGGAGTATACCAAATATTTGACTTGCTATACTGCTTTTCACCATTGACAGCCCTCTCAGTGTAATGTGCCATTTGTATCTTAAAGAAACCTTCATTAGGCACATTGTTCCCACTGAGGAAAATATCCAAGTTTCCCCACGTATCCTTAGTGTCGGAGATAGTGAACAGCCCACCAGTTTTACTCTCATTAGCTTTCATCCAAAAAGCTACCGTAAAGCTTTCGAGATGGGCAATTGTATCACGCAAGGAGATATCACCAAGATAAGTTGCTTTTGATGGTTTAACAAGGATATATGACTTCTCTGCTCCTTGGTAGCATTTACCCACTTTGCCATCAGGATAAGTGATATTGCCATCTTGCTGTGTAATTACGTGGTAATTACTCATATCTTTATTCTTATCTTCAAAGGTAAGCGCTAACTTACGTGGGCTATAAGTAATAGGGGGTTGCTCTGGGTAGTTGAACTCAGGGTCTTGGTCTAATTTTTGAAAGCAGCTCCCAAAACCGAGCAGCCCTATGTTTATCATTAGAATATATATCTTTTTCATCGCTATTTAAATTTAATGATTAATTATAGTCAGGATTTTGTTTTAATACTCCATTAGAGGCTGTCACTTGGCTATTAGGCAAAGGTAGGTATCTGTGTTTAGGTTGATACCCCAAAGAACCCAATACAGCTGAGGCTTCACCCCAGCGCACTAAGTCGTAGAAGCGGTCAAACTCCATAGCGAGTTCTATACGGCGTTCGTGATGTATCGCCTCACGAAGTTCAGATTGGGCTGCAGTGGTTATCCTTGGCAATACATTGCTATTACTTCCTCGTGCCCGCGCCCGTATCATCTCTAAATAAGTCAATGCTTCACCTGCGTTTCCTATTTCATTAGCAGCTTCGGCTGCCATTAGCACTACATCTGCATAACGAATTATGCGGATATTAAACCAAAAACCATTCTTTGCAAACTTCTTTCGCAATTCAGGGTTGGTGTATGCCTTTTTATTGTAGTACTTATTGGCAACATCACCATTGGCAATAGGTCTTTCGTTGTATGGCGTATTAGGCTGTATAGTACCTAACTGACTTTCTGATTTCACAAAGTAAAGTAATGTCTCATTTTTACGAGGATCACCTGCTTCAAAAGCATCAGCAAGTTCTTGGGTAGGGGTGTTCCAACCCCATCCTAAGTTCCATTCACCAGGTCCACGAACCCCTTGCACTTCTGCAAATTGACTACCTACTTCATTTGATGCTTTGTAGGTTTCATTTGCTGTACACTGTATCTCAAAAATAGATTCACTACTATTCTCCCCACTTTCTCTGAAAATCTGTTCAAAAGGAGTGTTAAGGTTGTAAAGCCCTGACTGAATTACTTCAATAGATGCAGTGTAAGCACTCTGAAAATCAGAACGCATTAAATAAGTTTTTGCATGTAAAGAGCGTGCTGCTCCCCAAGTGAGGCGACCGACATAAGCGGCAGGCCAAGTTCTTGGAAGTCCTTCTTCTGCAATGGTTAAATCCTTATCAATGAGCTTATAAATGTCTTCAACTGACGACTTTGGTATATTAGCTTCATCTTGATTATTAATAGCAAAATCAATCAAAGGTACTTCGCCAAAGGCTCGTACTAAATTAAAGTAAGCAAAAGCGCGGAAAAAATGTGCCTCAGCAAAGTTTACTTTGTCCGACTCAGTGCGCTTGCTCTCTTCAATCTCGTTGATCTCTTTAATAGCTGTATTTGACAAGTGTATCAACTCATAATGTGAAGAATAGTAACCCGATATAATGCTATTGGTTGATGTGTATTGAAAATTATCATACATTCTTCCGTGTTCTGCACCATCTGAGGCAGTAGAACCTTTTTCAGCATCTTCACTACGGAAAGAATGGATTGCCAAGGCAACATTTCCTGAGGTAATATTGAACCCCCGTATTTTAGCATACATCGTAAAGATCTTAGCCTCTATACTACCTGATATGCTGTTTTGGTCACCATCTTTCCATTCGCCTTGTGGCTCTTGGTCAAATTTAGCACAACTCATAGGTAGACTTAGGCACACTGCCATAAGCCCCGTAATACATAATTTATAAATTGTATTTCGTTTCATAGTCTACTTTGTTAAAATGTTAGGTTAATACCATAAGTTAAGATCATTGGCATTGGGTAAGTACCTCCATCAATACCAAAGGCTAAGGCACTACCCCCAATTTCAGGGGTATATCCTGTATTCTTATGCCAAGTCTTGATGTTTTGTGCATTGGCATAAACGCGTATCTTCTTTACCTTCAATCTTTCTAATACTTGCTGAGGTAAACTATACCCTATCTGTAAGTTGCGGAAGCGGAAGAAGCTGCCGTCCTCAATGTAGTAATTGGAGTTCATACGGTTGATAGCACGGCTGTTGTCAATTACAGGTTCCCAATTAGAAGTTCCCGCTCCTCGCCAACGTCCCATACGATGTGCCTGATAATTGAGGATTGCATACTCTGATTCGCCCCATCCACGATAGATTTCATTGCCATAAACACCCATAAAGTCAGCAGTAAGGTCAAAGCCTTTATAAGCGAGGCTTACATTAAAACCATAAGTAAAATCAGGGGTAGGGTTACCTATTTCGGTACGGTCAGCGGGGGTAATTTTGCCATCACCGTTAATGTCTGCAAACTTTAAGTCACCAGGGAGTACATCAGTCAATGTATTTTTAGGTGAATTGCTAATATCATCATTATTTTGATATACTCCTATAACTTTATAGCCATAGAAATGTCCAATAGGATGCCCCTCTAAGGTGCGTGATATACCTTTTGTTCCGTTATAGAGGGCATCATCTTTACCTCTACCAAGTGAGAGCACAGTATTCTTAATTGTAGTGAGGTTGCCTGAAAAGGAGTAGCTAAAATCACTATCTTTTGCCTTATCATTCCAAGAAGCAGAAAGCTCCCATCCCTTGTTTTCAATTTCACCTAAGTTCTGCAATGAGTTCTTAGCTCCTGCAAAACTTGCAAGTTCTACAATAAGGTCTTTTGTGTTTTTGCGATAGTATACAGGTTCAATACTCAAACGATTATCCAAAAACCGAATTTCAGCACCTGCTTCCCAAGCGTAGGTCTTTTCCCAGCCTAAGTTCTGTACTAAGTATTTCGGTGCATAACCTGTAATAATACGGTCACCAAACACTGCACTACCTGAACTCTGCAATATTGGGTAAGTAGGGTAATTATTAGGCGTATTTTGATTCCCCAATACCCCCCACGAGCCTTTTAACTTTAAGTAGCTTATTGCCTTTTGCCGTTTCATAAAGGCTTCTTCACTCACTACCCAGCCAGCTCCAAAAGAATAGAAGTTATCCCACGTATTGCCTAAGTTGTGGAATACTGAGGCACCATCACGGCGGAACGAAGCATTCACTAAATAGCGATTATCGTAGTTATACAAAGCTCTGAATAAGTACGACATCGTAAAACGGCGATATTGCCCTGAACCATTTTTAGCACCACTTTCATTCCCAATAGATGATAACCACCACTTGCTATCGTTCTCATCAGGGATAGAGAAAATAATATCTTCCATCTTTTGTTGGCGAGAACCATTCAATGAAGTGTGTTCAAGATAATTGCTGGTAAGCCCAGTCATCAAAGTAAGATTGTGCTTATCAAACATCTTTTTATACGTCAGGATGTAATCCTGTTGAGTGGCCATTGTAGTAGACTTGCTCTGTGAGATACTCTCTTGCTCATTCGTGTTGATTCGTTTGTTGGTGTCACGGTTAAAAACCCAAATGATTGGTGTGTAAGCTCGGCTTTCACCTACGCGATAATCCATTGAAAGTGTTGCTTTAAAAGTCAGGTCTTTCAGTATGTCCAATTCTCCGTATACATTCCCTGCTAAGCGGTGATTTACTGCTTTGTTATGATTGGCAAGTTTCTCTATATCAATCAAGGGGTTACCTACTTGCGTACCTTGGAAATTTGGCAAATAGTTCAAAAGTCCAGTAGCACTATCATAAGGCTCAGCTATAGGGGCCGCTTTCAAAGCTCCTGCTACTCCCTTAGCATCTGCTGGTAAAGTGCGAGATCCGTTGGCTTGAAAACCTAAACGCAAGTAATCTGTCAAGTTATAATCACTGCTAACGCTCAACGTAGTCTTACTGAGCTTCTCGTGCTTGATAGAACCTTCCTCTTCTGTATATCCCGCACCGAGGTAGAACTTACTTTTTTCATTTGATGAAGCAATGCTAATATTGTGGTTCGTCACCCAAGCAGCTTTGCGAAATATCTCATCTTGCCAATCAGTATTGGCTGTCCATTTACTAAAATCAAAGTATCTGTTATCAACATCTTCGCGGCTGGCAAGCTCTTCTTTAAAAAGCTCACGAAACTCATCGCCGTTTGCCATCTTGATGCGGTCGTAGATCGTCTTAAAGCCCAGCGAGCTGTTGATGTTCACCATTGTAGTGCCCTTCTTAGCTTTCTTAGTGCTGATGATGATCACCCCATTGGCACCACGCACCCCGAAGATCGCCAGCGACGAGGGGTCCTTAAGTATCTCCATCGACTCTATATCTTGCGGATTGAGGTAGTTGATATTATCGGTAAAGAGCCCATCGACTACGTACAGAGGTGTATAGCCGTTGATAGAGTTTGTACCGCGGATACGTATTTCGGGGTCTTGCCCTGCACGTCCTGTATTAACGATTTGCACCCCTGCTACCTTCCCTTGTATAGAGGCTACGGGGTTGGTCGAAGGGCGATCAGCAAACTGCTCGGTCTTGATGCTGGCAATGGAGCCTGTGAGGTCGCGCTTCTGCGTAGTCCCATAACCGATCACCACCACCTCTTTTAGCTCTTGTGTATTTTCTCTTAAAGTAACATTAATGCGGGAGCGTCCTGCTACTTTTACATCTTGGGTCTGCATACCTACAAAGCTGACTTCCAAGACGGCATTGGAGGGCACATTGGGAAGTGTATAGTGCCCTTCGAAGTCGGTAGAAGTACCCTGGGTAGTACCCTTTACAATTACGTTTGCTCCTGGAATGGGGTTTTTAGTCCCTTCTTCATAAACGGTACCTTGTACGGTAATTTGCTGAGCGTGCAGGGTAACGGTTAGAGAAAACATCAGGAAGAAAAACAATATTTTCTTTATTTCCATATGTTGTTGATTTTTTTCACCGCAAAATTGCTAAAAGTTTCTTTTGTCTCCAAAAAAAGAGCTACGTCAAAACTACTACAATGAAATGACGTACTACGTCAAAAGTACTACAAGAAAATACAATATTTTGATTGTTAGATATTTCTGAGAGCAAAAAAGTGAGTAAATTAGAAAATGAGAGAATGAGAGAATTAGAAAATGGGTAGTGATAAAAAAGGTTTTTTGACAGGTCTGACTTGTCGGACAAATTGGACTGGTTAGGATTTTCGGAAGGAAACGGAGAGGTTCGGAAGAGGGAAGGGAGAGTTTTTGATGAAAAAAGGCTATAAGGAGGGTGGGGTTAGCTTATAGAGAGCTTATAGGAAGCTTATACGAATCTTGGACGATTGGTATAGAAAGGGTGTATAAAGAGTTGATTTATAATATGATACAGCAAGGTTAAAAATAGAAAAAACGGGGTTTCGAGGCGAAAGAAAGAGAAAAGGCAATAGGCCTTAGGCCTTAGGCACTAGGAGGGAGTATGACGGAAAGGAGAAGGGATAATTAGGGAATTGGCAAATTAGAAAATTAGTAAATGGGAAAGTGTGGGGGCTTAGGTCAATAGATAATAGAGGGAAACATCCCCCCTAACTACCTTCAAAGGGGAATGTGATGACGGAAAAGAGAATTAGCAAATTGGCAAATTTGGAAATTAGCAAATGGAAAAGAGGTTAAGAAATTCAGAGAGGCTCAGGAAAGGTGTAAGCGGTGAGAGAAACTTATTAAGGAACTAGACCCTAAATTGCTATAAAGTGGAATAAGAAAAACGGTGGGATTCTTTGTTAATTGAAAATTATATCGTACTTTTGTACTTTAAACATCATTAAAACTAAGTATGAATCTGAAAAATATATCGTTTAAGAAGCTACTTACACAAGGCGGTCTTGCGCTTGCTACCCTGCTATCACGGTTGTTAGAAGGCTGTATCGCTTTGGCTTCGATGGTATATAAATTACTACGTTATGCCTTAAAAGTGCTCTGGGCGGTATTTATCTTCGCTTTGCTTATAATCCCTTATGGTATCTTTAGACTTTACCAAGGATATAAGAATAGAAAAAATGCTCCGAAAAAGGAACAGGAACAGATAGTATATACGGGCAACATATTCCACCGCAGTTGGCAATGGTTGCGGGCTAAACCTTATCAGTTTTACCTCAAATGGATAGGTATACCGATTGGGATAGGCGTAGCAGGTATACTGTTGCTCATCTTGTTAATTTACTTTGGGGCTTTTGGCAAGTTACCCTCAGAGGAGGATTTGAAAGAGTTGCGCCAATCGGAAGCGAGTCTTGTTTACGATTACGAGAACCAATTGATAGGGAAATTTTATATCTTCGACCGTACTAAAATAGAATACAAGGACTTTCCTCCTTATCTTATCAACGCACTTATCGCTACCGAAGACGAGCGTTTTTACTTGCACGGAGGGGTAGACACGAAGAGTTTGTTTAGGGTTTTCTTTAAATCACTGCTTTTGCAAGACGACTCATCGGGAGGGGGAAGTACTGTTACAATGCAGTTGGCTAAAAATATTTATGGGCGTGGACAGCGCTACGGGAAACTTTCGATGCCTATACACAAAATCAAAGAGATGATTATAGCCAGACGCATAGAAAAGGTATACAGCAAGGAGGAAATCTTGACACTTTACCTCAATACTGTGCCTTTCAGCGATAATACTTACGGGATAGAAAGTGCGGCGCAACGATTCTTTGACAAATCGGCGAGAGACCTTACGCTTAATGAAGCGGCTACGCTTATCGGCACGCTTAAAGCGACGAATAGCTATAATCCGCGTACCTCACCCAAGCGCAGTGAAGAGCGTCGGAATGTGGTATTGGCACAGATGAAGAAAAACAACTTGCTGACCGAAGACGACTTTAAAGTTCATACGAGAGACACTCTTAAAACTACGGCAACTACGGCTGAAAAAGATGGTGTAGCGCCTTATCTTGTAGAGCAAATACGCTTATTATTACCTGAACTGCTGAAAGACGTGAAGAAGCCAGACGGTTCGGCTTATAATATCTATAAAGATGGATTGCGCATCTATACGACCATTGACAAGACAATGCAGGAATATGCTGAGAAAGCAGTGGAAAAGCATTTAACATCGTTACAACAAGATTTTGAACAGACCTATGGCAAACGTGCTCCTTGGAACTTGGACAGTGACTGGTTTAAGGAAGAAGTGAAGAAGTTGCCTGCTTATAAAGAACTTGAAGAGCAAAAACTCTCGGAAGCGAAGATATGGGCGAAGCTGAGTGAGAAGAAGCCAATGGATTTATCTTTCTATACCGAAGACAGTATCAAAAAGCATAGTACATTGGACAGTTTGTCGCGTTTTATACGCATATTAAACACGGGATTTGTGAGTGTAGAGCCTCAAACAGGGGCAATTAAAACTTATGTGGGTGGAGCAGACTTCCGCTACTTTAAGTACGACCATATCCTACAAAGCCGTCGCCAAGTGGGCTCAGTTTTTAAACCGATAGTATACGCTACTGCCTTAGAGATGGGAATGCCTGTGTGCACGCACTTTTCGCCCCTGCCTTTAACCTATGCTGATTACGAATATTGGTCGCCACGCAACGCTTCTAAGACTGACGAAGACCCTAACATATATTACTCAGTATGCAAGGGATTGCGAGAATCATTGAACACCATAGCAGTACAAACGCTCTTTTATGCGGGGTTAAAGAACGTGATAAAGAAAACCCGACAATTAGGCATCACCTCTACCCTACCGAATGTGCCTTCGATAGCATTGGGTTCGGCTGAACTATCGGTGATAGAAGTAGCTAAGGCTTATACGGCTTTTGCGAACAAAGGGGTACCCGTAGAGCCTTATTTTATCACTCGAATAGAGAACAAAAAAGGGGAAGTAATATGGGAACGTAAACCTAAGGTTTTAGCTCCTGCACTGAGTGAACGCACTGCCCAAATAATGATACAGATGATGCGCTCGACCGTGAACGAAGGTACCGCATCACGTATGCGTGGACAATACGGACTTACCAATGACCTTGCGGGTAAAACAGGTACGACCCAAGACAATAAAGACGGTTGGTTTGCGGGAATGCTTCCCAACCTTGTGATGATTACGTGGGTGGGTAACGACCAGCAGATAGGTTTTAAAAGTACGCGTTTGGGACAAGGAGCTAACTCGGCATTGCCTATTGCTGCCTTGTTTGTATCGCAACTGAACCGCAACAGCAAGTATAAAGACCTAACGCGAGCTACTTTTAAGGTAAGCGAAGAGATACGTACGGAGGTAACTGAATGTGAGCCTACTGTACGCGAAGGTTTCTTTGACCGCCTTTTGAGCAGTACTGCCAAAGATACTATAAGAGCAGGAGATGTGCATTATCGGATTTATGAGCGCAAAGGTAAGCTACACAATGTGGAAGATGAGGAAGATATATCGGTAGACGATGTGGTAAATCCTGCCAATACCCCTGCGCCAGCACCAAGCACTCAAACAGCTACACAGGAGGGAAAAGAAAAGAAAAAAGGGCTTTTGGATAGGATTTTTAGTCGTAGCACGACAGGCGATTAGTCGTAGCACGACAGGCGATTAGCCATAGCACGACAGACAATTGAATGAGGAAATTAGGGAATGAGAAAATTAGCAAATGAGGAAATGAGAAAGGATAAGATTTTAAGAGAGGCAATAAAATATTGAGATAACTAAAGACTAACAAATTAAAACTAATATAGATGAAAAGAATAGTATTTTTAATGGTGTCGTTCATCTTGATGACACCTTACATAAACGCACAAGAGAAAAAGAAGTTTGCTGTGAGAACCGTTGCTTTTTACAACGTTGAGAACCTTTTCGACACGATTAATGACCCTCATAAGTTTGATGATGACCGCACTCCTGAGGGAGCTGACCGCTGGACGAGTAAGGTGTATAACGACCACGTACACAAGATAGCCAAAGTAATTTCGGAGATAGGAAGTGATGTTACCAAACACGCCCCCGATATAGTAGGTCTTGCCGAAATAGAAAACGAAGCGGTAGTGAGAGACCTTATCAATACCGAATATTTAAGGAAATATAATTATGGGATTGTACATTACGAATCACCCGACGCTCGTGGGGTGGATGTAGCCCTCATCTACAAGAAAAGCGTGTTTAAACCTACTGCTTCATTTCCACACCCTTTATACCTCACCAAAGATGACGGGAAGCCTCTTTACACTCGCGACCAACTGTTAGTAAGTGGTGAATTGGACGGAGAAATGATTCATTTTATAGTAAACCACTGGCCTTCGCGTTTTGGAGGAGAAGCTAAAAGTAGACCCAGTCGTGAAAAAGCGGCGGCTTTGAACAAGAAAATTATAGATTCACTCCTCAGTAAAGACCCTAATGCTAAAGTGATAGCAATGGGTGACTTTAATGACGACCCTATTAACTCAGGCTTTAAGAATGTGTTAAAGACCAAAGACAAAAAAGAAGATGTAAAACAAGGAGAGTTATTTAACCCTATGGAGGCTATGCTGAAAAAAGGAATGGGAACATTAGCCTATCAGGACGGATGGAATCTTTTTGACCAGTTTTACTTTACTTATGATTTGCTAAAAGAAGACAAGAGTAGTTACCGCTACTGGAAAACGGGGATATTCAATCGCTCGTATTTGGCTAACCCCAAAGGGCGCTATAAGGGATATCCTTTCCGCAGTATGAGCAATGGCAATTACACTTGGGGATATTCTGACCACTTCCCGGTGTATATGTACCTTATCAGAGAACTGAAATAAGGCTATAAGAATATTTATGTTAGCAATTGAGAGGCTACCCGAAGAGTTTAAAATATTTTCGGGTAGCCTCTCGAACTTTTCTATTCTTCTCTCACCTCTGTTGTCTCCTGAGTAGGTGCTTCTACAGGTGCTACACTCTCAGGCTGTGGCGCAATTACAGGAGGCTCTTGCTCTTGTAAAGGTCTGTTTTTAGAGAGTTTAAACCCTACACCTACCGAAATGGCAAAGTAATAACTTTGAGCGTCTTTAAAGTTTAGGTAAGGTGTATATTCTTGATTGGTGAGAGGCGATAGATTGGTAGAAAAACGGCCGTCTACCGTAAGTATGATTTTAGGAAATTCCCACATCACGCCTCCTCCTAAATGCAAATTCATCACAACACTATTGAAATTTGAGGTGATATCATACTTTTCATTGTATTGTTTCTCGGAATAAGAAGCTAAAAGTAAGAATTTAGGAGCTACTCCTATTTGTCCAAAGCCCCTAAATTTCTTTTTACCTTCTATTTGTAGTAAAAGAGGTACTTCCAAGCAGTCAAAACGAATAAAATGACAGTCGGATAGTTTTAAATCAGAACCTTCGGGACGAAAAGGAATAGCTTCGCGTTTGTACATCACTTCGGGTAAGAATACCCAATGGGTCTTGAGTGGAAGGCGGAAGAATACGCCTGTGTTAAAAACTCCTGAATGCCCAAAGTACTCTATATTATAGCTTTCATTGGCTGTTTTAGGAGTTATAACGCTTACCGTTGCCAAAGGATTATTAAGTTTTACTCCTATGGCTGTCTGAGAAAAACCGAGTGTAGCAACACTCAAAAAAACGATGGTGATTAAAAAACGTTTCATAATATATGTTGTTAAAAATTAAATTTCTTGTTCTTGTGGTGTATTCGCCTCAGCAGAAATACTATCATTAGTAATTGTTGGGAGCTCTTCCTGAGGAATAGCCGTCTCTAAAGGCAATGCTTTCTTTTTAAAAGGTTTGTAACCTACTCCTAAAGAAAACGCAAAATAATAGCTTTGCGCCTTACTGAAATCAATATCAGGGGTGTTCTTTTTAGAGGTAAGTGGTGTAAGGTTAGTAGCGAGTCTTCCATCAGCAGTAAAAACCCAATCTTTTCTGTTCCATAAAACACCTCCCCCAACATTTAAATTGAGAACAACCCTATTAAAAGAGCTCGTAACATTATGGTCGCCTTTTTCTAAAACAGCAGAATACTTTGCTGAAGTTAAGAATTTAGGAGCCACTCCTAATTGAGCAAACCCTCTTACGGTGCGCTTTCCTTCCCATTGTAACAGGATAGGGACCTCAGCATACCAAAATTCATATACTCCGCGATCAGAGAGAAGTTCTTCTATTGTTTCCTCTTGATGAAAAAACCAAACCCCTTCACGCTTGAACAACACTTCGGTTTGTAGTGCCCAATGTGTTTTTAGAGGCATTCGCATAAAAGCTCCTATATTAAAAGCCCCTATATAAAACTCACCAAAAATACCTCCTCCGTTTCTAATCCCCTTAGGTGTATTTGCAATTTGATGTTTCATTACATTAACTGCTACAAACGGATTAGCAACTTTCACCCCTACGGCTATTTGGCTATAGCTAAATGCCGAAATACTTAAAAGCATAGCAGTAATTAAAAAACGTTTCATAATACCTTTAGTGAAAGATTATTCGGTTATGGGTTCTTTATTTACCTCTTCAGTAGGAGTTACGACTTCTTCAGTAGGTGTGATGACTTCTTCAGTAGGAGTTACCACCTCTTCAGTAGGAGGAGTATTATTTTTCTTTTTAGAGAATTTGTAGCCTGCACCTAACGAAAATGTAAAGGTATGATTTTTCGCTTCTATAAAATTTAAATAAGGTGAACTGCTATTCGTTGCCATTTTGGTGAGATTAACTGAATAACGCGCTTCGGCGAACAACAACCATCTGGAGCGTTCTACGATCAACCCTCCTCCTATATTGAAATTGATGTGTAGTTGTCCTGTGCCAAAATAGTATTTCATATCTTGCACCTCATTACTTCCTTTATCTCTAAAAGCTGCTCTTGTACTGATTTTAGGTGAAAAACCTAACTGTGTAAATCCTCTAACGGGTTTTTTGCCCTCGAATTGCATCATAAGAGGGATTTCTAAGTAATCAAACTCATAATAAGGGCGTTCTTCGGTATCCCAAGTGCTATTTTTAGGACGGAATGACAATGTTTCTCGGCGATAAAGCACTTCTGTTTGTAAAGCCCAACGTTTGGCGAGTTGGAAATGCGCAAATACACCTGAATTAAAAGCAGCAATTCGCGGATAAATCTCAATGTCATAACTTTCGTTAGAGGTGAGATCGTTGAAAAAATTAAAAGTATGTAATGGTGTATTCACTTTCACCCCTATCGCGGTTTGCGCAAAGCCAACATAAGCAGCACAAAACCATAAAATTGTAGTTAAAAAACGTTTCATAGTATATATTTAGTTAAAGATTATTCTTACCTCTTATCTGCTACCTAAGTCTAAGTATTTTTCAAAATAATCAGCGATGTCTTTGAGTTCTTGGCGGTAGTGATCGTCGTCTTTTTCGGTGAGGATACCATAGCCATAACGACGGAAGTCCTGTAGTATATCCGAAAATCGTTCGCTTGCGAGTTTGAGTGTGATATGTACGTTGTCTTCCGTGCGATTGGAGAGATAAAGTCCTAAAAGTGTCCCCCCGTTTTCCTCTACAATTCTGCTAATTTCAGCAAACGAATAGCTCAGCGCATCTTTCTGTAAGATAAGCACGTGTCCTGCTTCTTGTATAAAAGGGGTTTGGGTGAGTTGTAGCACAAACTCATCTAAGTGATAGTAGCCTATAAAGTGTTCTTCTTTATTGATAACGGGCAACATATCGGTGTGATAGCGTCCAAAAGCCTCTACTACAACATCCCACGTAGCAGTTAGCGGTACAAAAAAGCGTTCTAACGCATATTGATAATCGGCTACTGTAGCTTCTTTATCCTCCTCATCCACTGCTTCTTTGCGGAGTACCCCTATAAAAGTATTGCCTTCACACACGGGCAAAGCCGAAAGTGAATGTGCCTCAAAAAGCAACTTCACTTCCTCTATTGAAGTTGTAAGCGTAATATGTAAAGAATGAGTTGTCATATTATTACTTGAATTAATAACAGTCAGATTTTATTTGTCCTTTGTTTTGGTAGTAGCTCAGCGGTTTTTCTAAATGCTCTCTACAAATCGCCTCTAAAACTTCGGTAACTGCTTTCTCCATCGCAACCGACCCGCATATCATTATAATTCCTTTGTTTTTCAGGAGTTCTGCAAAAAAAGGAGCTTCTCTTCGCAAGATGTCTTGCACGTAGAATTTATCCCCTTCGCGCGAGAGGGCTTGCCAATAGTTGGCTATTTTTCCTTCGCGAGTAAACTGTTCTATATAAGGGCGGTAGATTTCCAAAGAGGCTTCACGGCGACAACCCCATATCAGGGTGATAGGTTTCTTTTGGGTATTTTCGGCTATCATTCCCATAAAAGGCGCCATCCCCGAACCGTTGGCAATACACACCACTTGAGGCGCTTCTTTAGGGAAATGGAAGTGTTTGTTGGCTACCAAAGCCCCTTGCAGCATATCGCCTACTTGCAAATTGTTCAGCAGGTTAGAAACGACCCCTTGTGAGTGTAGCTTCACGCTCAACCACACATTTCCTTGGTATTTGGCAATAGAATAGAGTCGTTCGCGCCCGTCTTCGGGGGTAATGCCCAAGAGGTCGCCTGAGGTAAAACTACTTTTTTGGGAAGGGCGGAGGGCTATTAGGAAAATATCGTCGTCCATTACAGGCGTTTTCTCTGTTACGGTGAAAGTGAGCAGTTTTCGTTTGGGCTGTACGCTGAAATCATCAGGCAAAGCCAAAGAGAGTTTTTGAGTCATAGCCCAAGCTGTTGCCCACGCTTTAAACTGACCAAAATCTTGGTCGTTTACGGTATGCAAAGGCAGTGCACATTCAGCTTGTGCAGTAGCCGATAATAATTGGTCTACTTCTTTGGCATATTTGCAGAAATCGGGGTAAGTGTCAGAGCCAAAGCCGAGTACGCTATACGCTAAAGGTTGTGCGGGGGGATATTTCGCCCATAGTTGCGCAAAGTGAGTCGCATTGATAGGCGCCTCGCCATCGCCATAAGTGCAAGTAAATACAATGAGTTGCTCTGCTTTAGCAAAACGAGTGTAGGCATTCATATCGGTGAGGTAGGAACGCTTGCCCAAACGGAGGAGTTCGTTGTGGAAAAGGATAGCAAATTTGCGGGTAGTACCTCCTTCAGTGCCTACTAACACGATATACTCACATTCGCTTTTATCAAACGGATTATTGATGCCTTTCTTTCGTTTTCTGAGGGTCATCGCAAAGCCAGAGTAGAGGAAGAACAACAGCGCCATACACGAGAGCAACAAGACGGTCGCCCAGAGGTAATGCCCTTTGCCTACGTGCAGGGTGCGCACCAAATACGCCAAGCCTTTGTATGGAGAGGTGGAGGTGCTAATCACCTCACCCGTAAACTGATTGACTACTATATTTTTATCGATGAAATCTACTTTATAGACCTCTTCTACATCTTCAAAAGCAGGAAATTCTACTTGACGCACTTCGGCGAGAGGTACTTGGAAAACGGGGAAGTCTTTAGCGGGTTTTGCGGGCGTTTCTTGTAGTGTGCTAACATCGTAATTGTGTTCAGCTTTGAACTTAGGAAACACTTTCACGGTTTCGAGCATCATATACACCCCTGTGAGGGCAATAATAAAGATAGGCACGAGCGCCCAGCGCCCCAGAGCACTGTGGTAATGATTGTAGAATTTCTCTTGTGGAAACTTGTGGAAAAACCTGCCCCAGCGTTGCTGTTTGCGGGCGATGAGCCATATACCCGACAAGGCTACTACACACAAACACAAAGCTGTAAGTCCCATTATCACCCGTCCCGTTTTGCCCATATAGAGTGAGCGGTGTAGCGTTTTGATGAATTGTATAAACTTCGAGGGTTTGTAATCCCCTTTGATGACCTCCCCCGATTGCGGATGGATAAAGAGTTTTTCGCCCTCAGCCGTCTCTATTTGCACAAAGTGATTGCGGTCGATAGAGAGTTTAAGCGCATCTATATTCTTTTCCTTCAAAACGGCAATTGTTTGGGCAAGGGTAGTGCTTTCAAACGCTGCACTTTTGTAAGGCAACGTTTGGTTATACACCGATTCACCTGCTAAGATGACCCCCGTGAGAGCCCCCAGCAGTATGAATACCCCCGCTATCAGGGAAAGAATTAAATGAAGTTTACGCATAATAATTACGAATTACGAGTGACGAATTACGCAAAGGCGATTTGTTGATGTGTTGATTTGTCAATTTGTTTAGCACGAGCTACAAGCTCGCGCCAGCGGTGTGACGAAAATGTGATTTAGTTTTTTGAATAGCGCCTCAGTATCACACTTTTCTTATCTCTTACCTAACTCAAATCGTATTTTCTTTGCATTTTTTAGCGCCTCGTGACTGATAAAATAGGTTTTGTAAGGCTTGTCGTCGATGTAAATGTTCTTAATGTAAATGTTTTCAGGCGAAGCATTACTTTCTATTACCAAATCACCAGCAGGATAGTACTGCGGATTGCGTTTGAGGGTGATTTTAGTAAACTTAGGCGAGGTGAAAGTATAGTTAGGCTCAGCGGGAGTAATAGGATAAAAACCTGCCATTCCATAAATGAGCCAAGCCGACATTACTCCTGTGTCTTCATTGCCTGGGAGCCCCGCAGGTTTGTTTTGAAAATACTCATTGATGAGTTGGTCTACTTTCTGTTGGGTTTTCCACTCTTTGCCTTTTAGGAAGTTGTAGAGATACGGATAGGCAATATCGGGTTCGTTTGCCATATCGTACTGTTTACTGTCGAAAATATGGTCGAGTTGCTTTTCAAAAGGTTTTTCACCGCCCATTAGCTTGATCATTCCTTTTACATCGTGGGTTACCATATATACGTATTGCCAAGCATTGCCCTCGATATAGCCCACATTCTCTTCAAAATTAGCCCCACTTTCGGGGTTGAAAGGCGCATACCACTTGCCATTGGCGTGACGTGGACGCAATAAATGGGTTTCCTTATCGAATAGTTTTCTATATGAATAGGCTTGTTTGTTAAACTTCTCGTAATCGGCTTTTTTGCCGAGTTTCTTGGCAATTTGTGCAATGGCAAAGTCGGCAACATTGTACTCTTGGGTAGTAGATACCGGACCTCTTACACCCCCATCTACACTCAGGTACCCCAATTTCCAATACTCTTTCACCCCTGGGCGTATAGGGTTGTTTTCAAGGGTATTCGCCCCTTTGAGCATCGCCTCATAAGCTGTTTGTATATTAAAATCGGTAAGACCGCGCAGGTAAGTATCCGCTAATACTATGCTGGCAGGATCGCCTACCATCGTAAAGGTTTCGGTAGAATTGAGTTCCCATTTGGGTAGCCAACCACTTTCTTTGTAGATATCGAGCATCGTGCGCACCATTTGCAATTGTTGTTCGGGGTAGAGCAAGGTGAGCAATTGGTGGTAATTGCGATAGGTATCCCACAATGAGAACACCGTATAACGCTGGTGATTTTTGCCTATTTTGTTAGTCTTGCTCTCAGGGTAATCGCCATTCATATCGTTCAGAAGGTTGGGGTGAATAAGCGCGTGATAGAGTGCTGTGTAGAATATGGTTTTTTGGTCGTCGGTACCGCCTTCTACGGTAGCGCGGAGGGCATCGTTCCACGTTTGGCGGGTAGTGGCATATACCTCGTCGAAAGTGCGGTCGCCTATCTCTTTTTCAAGGTTTTCACGGGCGTTGGCTATGCTCACGTACGAAATACCCACTTTGAGTTCCACTACTTCATCTTTGTCGAATTTATAACGGAAATACGCCCCTATACTATCACCTACTACCTCGCGGGCAAATTGTTCTTTGAGGCGAGTGTCGCCGTTGTACCACATCCATTGGGCTTCCACCCCTTGATGTTTTTCGGGCGTATGCCATACCCCATATGAGGGGGCAACTTTGCTTACTTTGGCTACAAAATACACCGGATAAGCCAGCTCCGGACTGTTATAGCAGAAAGTCCCTACCATACGCATACCTTCCACCTCGGTAGGCGATACGAATTTCAGCATTGCGCCTTTCTCATTGGTGAGTCCAAGTCCGAGGTTGATAAGTAGGTTAGCTTCTCCTTTAGGGAAGTGATAGCGAGTGATACCTGCGCGGGTGGTGGCAGTAGCTTCGGTTTTGATATTGTATTTAGTGAGGAAATTGCTATAATAGCCAGCTTTGGCAACTTCTTTTTGGTAAGTAGAGCCGTATTTTAAGTGATTTACCTCCAATTTACCAGTGGTAGGCATTGCGATAATCACCCCGAGTTCAGGGCATCCTACACCACTGAGGTTCACGTGAGTAAGCCCCGTGAAGAATTTATTTTCATTTACATAAGGATTAGAAAGCCAACGACTGTCTTTTTCAAGCGGAGCTTTCACCCCCGTAGTATCGAAAGCCACATTGAAAGGTGAAATGCTAAGCATACCGCGTGGAGCAATCGCGCCAGGGTGGGTAGCACCAAAATTAGAAGTACCAATGAGCGGATTGATATAATCCACAGGTTGCTGTTGTGCGTGTAGTGATAAAGCCACCCACAGAGTGGTAAAAGCAAATAGGTTTCTCATTCGTATAAAACGCTAAAATGGTTAATCAGGCTACAAATGTACAATTATTTTTTAGAAGATGCAACACATTATCTATGTTTTTTATCTATCAAAATAGGATCTTCTTCCAAAGTATCAAATGGTACATATTGGTTAAACTCCTCTATTATATCATTCTTGTCTGAAAGAAAATTGTAATCAGGATCAAGGCTCTTCTCTCGAATTCCTAACCAATGCGCATAACCACTTAAGAAATGAAATCCCGATTTTTGTACCTTTAACATCTTGTGTTCTGTGTCATCGCTATTGATTTGTATAAAAGGTGTTTCGAAAGCTTCTTTACTGTATCCGTGTACCAACCACGCATTTTTACTTTCTCGTTCTTTAGTAGCTAATCCGTGGTCTGAAAAATATATCATAGAAAAAGGTTCTCCTTGTTGTTGTAATTTTTCGTATATTTGTTTTAAGAAATCATCTGTTTGTTCTATGGTTTGTAGATAAGCTGAAATAATTCTGTTGTAATAATTGTAATGAATAGCATTTGAAAGCCTATCTTCGAAATATTCGTGGGATCCCATTATATGAATGATAAACAAACGGTTCTTTGAACTCTTTTCATTCAATCTTTTCTCAAAAGTAGGTAACAAAACAGTATCAAAATAGTTAATAGAAGAATAATCTCCCGTTTTCGTAAAATCATAATGATTTGACAAAGCTGCTATTTTAGCAATAGGTGTATCGTATTCTCCTACAGTACCTTGATTAGAAAGCCAATAAACTTCAAATCCCGCCTCTTTTGCTAATGATACAATATTGTTTGCATATACAAAATCGTTGTTTTTTATCTGTAAAAACATTCGCAATAAAGCGGTTGTAGTATTAGCACCAGCCGCTGTATATCCTTCTATTACAGTGCCCTTTACATTTTTTAGAAACGTAGAGTTTTCTAAAGGAAAACCATATAACGACATATAGTCTCTTCGCACACTTTCTCCTATCACTAATACATAGTTCTTGTAAGTAGGGGCTACTGAGGTTATTTTCCAAGAAGCCTTTTCTTTAATTTCCTTACTTAGTGATTTCCTTAACTGTTGGTATTCTGTAACGCTTTGATACATAAAATCATAAAAACCTATAAAAGAAACTCTTGATGCAGATAATTCCCATCTGCTTTCTGTATTGGTCTTCACGTGTGATTTTCCTAATGCGAAATAACCTCCTAATACACAAAATAACAAGGTTATCAATAGTTGTTTTTTAGTATAATAAAATCCTTTCTTTTTTCTTCCTAAATATAAAATTAGTATTCCATATAGGAGGATTAGCAACGAAATAAGATAGGTGTAAAAAGGTAAAGTTTTTAAAAATTCTTTGCTCTCTTGATAATTAGTTTCAAAAAAAGCTCCTACCAGAGTAGCAGGAGGTGCTCCAAACCATATTATTATCGGAGCAAACAACACACAAGTAATAACAATAAGGAAGAAAACTATTGAAAATACCCAATAGTGTATGCGTTTCAAAACAAGAAAAAATAAAAAACTTGCCAACACTCCTCTTAATGAAACATATCTCCCTAAAGTATAAGGCATTACAATACAAAAGACAAGTAGTAATATCTCAAATAAATGTAATTTTAAAAATGCTAATAAACGTTTTATCATCTTCATATTAATCTATAAATTTTTAGTTTTTAATAAATTATTGTATTCGTTCAAAAGAGCTTTCCACACTTCTTCTCGCTGATATCTGTTGGCGATAAGAGTTCTGCTATTCAGTTGTAAATATTCATATAGTTCTTTGTTATTTAATAACTCTGTCATTGCTTTTTGAAAAGCTTCTGTATTTTTAGGAGGAACGATAAGTCCGTTTTTGTTTTCTATAATAATTTCGTTACTACCGTTGATATCGGTTACGATACAAGGCAATTCCATAGCACCTGCCTCTAATACTACATTGGGGAAGCCTTCGCGATAACTTGGGAATACAAAACAGTTGGCTATTGCTAAATAAGGGCGTACGTCTTTTTGCTCTCCTACGGATATAATATCAGGGTCTGTATCTATGGCGCTTAATGTTTTAGTTTGCAAGGGGTCTAAATGAGCTTCTTGTCTGCCTACCAATAGCAGTTTTATAGGGGATGTTGTTTGCTGTTTCAGTGCTTGAAAAGCGGTAACCAATTCATTAATGCCCTTATCACCTACTAATCTTCCTACAAATATGTATACAAAATCTCCTGCTCCTATCTCTAACGATGCTCGTAAAGTAGCTTTATCAGTAGCCGAAAAATGTGTTTTAGAAAAATAATCGGTATCTATCCCGTTGATATTGCCATTAGCCAATACTTCTAAGAGTTTTGCTGTAATATGAAATCGCTGTAAATCTCTTTTTACCCCTTCACCTTCGGGATATATATCGGTAGCCGACCAGCATAGTAGCTTATCCATCGCTATGAGTAGCCGTTGCATTAAACCTTTGCGAGTGGGAAAAATGAGTCCGGTGAAAGTATGTATCCTGATAGGTACTCCTGCCATTTTTGCAGCCAGCATACTCAATAAGCCTGCCTTTGGAGTAATAGAATGTACTATAGTAGGTTTTTCTCTCTTAAACAAGCGGTAAAGTTTCAACAGAGAACTCAAATCTTTCAAAGGAGCAATAGGGCGCGACATTGCAATAGCAAAGGTATTTACTCCTTCTCGTCTCTTTACCTCTTCCAAGTCTTCTCCCTCACCCGAAATAGCAGTTACCTCAAAAGTCTCGTTCAAGAACTTTAACTGTCCTTTCAACAGAGTGTTTAAAGATGAGGGTACAGTGGAAGTTCTAAATAGTTTTGTTTTCATCTTGATAAGCTGTATAAGGTTTTACAGGGCTGATTTTTACATTGCGCCTATTCACAAGCCATTGCTCCATACCAAAAATATGAGCTATTCTATATACAATACCTTTGAGAAAATTCGCTCTAAAATAGTGTTTCCAATAGCTTTCATTAGGATATTTACTAAAAATATAGGCTTTACTTTGCTGAGCTAAAAAATACTTCTTGTAATAGTTATTGCCCACTTCTCTATAAAACAGCAACGGCTCATTCAAACGCACAAAATGGTATTTTGAGTGGGTGCGATACCACAGTTCAGCATCTTCTAAGCGAATAGCCTCGATATCGTAAGGATTTGTTAAAAACCATTCAGTCTTTGCCATTATAGTAGGTTGCATAAAATCCTTCACTCGTTCCAGTCTTTCTTCGGAGTCAATGGGGTATCGCGTTCCTATCACTTTGTTATCATCATTGATGATATACGCATTGGTACCTAATACATCTATTTCGGAGTGTGTTTCTAATATCTCTACTTGTCGAGCAATACGGTTAGGGTGCATCATATCATCGGCGTCCATTTTAGCAAGATATTTAGTTTTTGTTAATTGAGCAGCTTGATTATGTCTATAGCCTGATTTTCTATTTTTGCTATCTGATAACACTCTTATACGACTGTCTTTCTGAGCATAGCTTTGAGCAATAGATAAAGAATTGTCAGTGCTTCCATCGTCCAATAGCAACAATTCCCAATCGGTATAGGTCTGTTGTAATACCGATTCAATGGCTAAAGCTAAATACTTTTCGGCATTGTAAAAAGGGAGTCCAATGGTTACCATCTATGCGTGTTTTAAAGTGTTGTACAAAGTGAAAAAGGCGTATAGGAAAATGAAAAAAGCAATCACGGCGGTCTTAGGTTTAAAGTCTTTTGAAAAACAAGGCAGTACAATAAACGGAATTGCTATCCAAGCAAAGAGTCCCCAACGGTCGGAATACGGAATCTGGAATGCCATAAAAAACAGAAAACTTACGCTTACAAAGTATTTTAAAAGCTGGTCGTAAGAGGTGCTCCGAGTGCTCGCTACCATAAACGATTGCCTTCGCATATAGAGCCCTATCCCCAGAAAAAGTGTGGTAAAAGCTACAAACTGTGGTTTGAAGCCCACTTGATATAAGCCATCATCATTTAGAAAATAAGTACTAAATCGCCCTGGGTCTTTCCGCAAGATAACTTCCATAACCAAAGCAATATTTAACAGCCCTATATTTAGATAGGCCAAAACAATCCCCAATACGTATAAGGCTAAAAAATAGTACAATGGAATTCTTTTAGCTATTAATTGCAATAGCAGAAATACAACAATAGGAATTATTACAGTGGTGTGAGTAATAAAGGCTAATAATAAAAATAAATAAGCTGTGTATTGTTTTCTTTCCCATAAACTATAAGCAAATATTAAAAAAGCTAAAGAAAGTCCTTGTCTGATAATATTAATGGCTAAACTCTCTGCAAAAAACAACGACACAAAGGAGAAAAAAACAAAAAAAGCATTCGCTTGGTATTCGTTACTTAAGTTTTTCAAAGCATAGGCTATGATTCCGTAGAAAATTCCTGCAATTATTAGTAAAAATACCGAAAAAGGAGCGCCTATACTACTTAATCCTGCCATCAACCAGCTGAACATTACCTCCATTTTTACCTCTTGGGGTACATCACCTGCCATCCAGTAGTGATAATTTACCGTATCTGTACCTACACTTACATCTCTAAACCCTACAATCGCAATAAAGTAGAGCACAAAGAAAGGTAAAGCGTGTTTTGAAATAAAAGAGGGTAATTTATCTTCATTACCTCTATCTATTTGGTATGCCCAAACGAGGGCTATAATAGCCATTAGTGCATAACCAACGTTATACAATAGTTTAAAATACGCTTCTGAAATTCCTAATGGTGTAATCATAGTTCTTTATTTTTATACATAATTTGTTTCACTTCCTTTGCATAAAACACAGCAAAAAGCGACCCTATCACTAAACATTTTAACACAAAAGAGAGGTATAAATTATGAAATTCAATAGCTCGAATAAAATAGGCTATCAATAATAGCCCTACAAATATAAAGGCTACTTTCAGCAGATTCCATAACTGATGTTTTAAAATTCCTTTGAGTACTTTATCAAGAGAGAAACTCACCCAAAGGAACATTATCAAACTGTGGATTACAATTCCGTAGAGCACCCACTGAAAACTTCCGCAGTAGGCAATCAAAAGAACGGGAATAATGAGCAGTTTCCCGATGAGTTCTATCCGCAAATATTGGTTAGTGTCACCTAATACCGCAAAATAATCGATATTTAAGTTATAAAGCACTATAAAGACTCCTGAAAGGGAAAGGATTTGTAATATCGGGATACTTTCTATCCATTTTTCTGATAATATAATAATTATTATCTCCTTTGAAGCAAAAAATAGCACACAACTCACAAAACTCACCAATAAGAAAGTAACCTTTTCAAAAAAGAAGAACTTATCACTTTTAGCTTTGAGATTTTCTTCCTTAGAAAGAGTTGAGAAACTTACCTTTTTTACAATCGTAGAAATATTGGAAGAAAACAAATCGCGAAAGGTTACTGCACGAGTGTAATAACCCAAAGCACTTGCACTAAAAAACTTACCAATAAACACGTAGTAAATATTAGTTTGGAGGATATTTAGCAGGTTTGAAAATAGTAGATTCCCTCCATACAAAAACAACTGTTTAAACGATTGCCAAGAGAACAACCAACTGGGGCGCCATTTATTTAAAATCCAAAAAAGTACGACTGTAATAGCTTCTCCAATAAGCACTCTATACACCAAACTGTACACACCCCAGCCTCTTTTTGCCATTACGATAGCGCAAACGGCACTGATAGTTACAGAAATGAGCGAAACAACAGCAATCTTTCTGAAAGCTAATTCTTTTATAAGTATAGTGCGATGTATGAGCTCAAAAGAAACTAATACAATGTTAAGCCCTAATAACTGTAATAGAGGCTTAATCGATGGATTACTGAAAAAAGAGGCTATCCCTGCTGATGAGACATAGAGGAGTAGGTATAAAAATACTGAAAAACATATATTTATAAAGAAGATAGTGCTATAATCGGTTTGTGTAGTGTTCTTTTTATTGATAAGTGCTGCTCCAAAACCACCTTCTACCAAAACATTTGTTACAGTAATGAAGAAGGTAGCAATACCAATAAGACCAAAATCTTCAGGCACGAGGATACGAGCCAAAATAATCCCTACTACAAAATTCAATATTTGTTGTAGGAAATTATCCACTGAACTCCAAAATAGATGCCTAAAAGAATTGTTTTGTAACATTAAAAAAATGATTCTCTACATTAAGTAGTTAAATTGCAAAAGTAGCAACTCTGCCGAAAAAAAACAACAAAAAGAACGTATTTTTATTTTTTGAGTATTGATAAACAACTTCTCAGAGAGAGTCTGAACACATCGGAAGGAAACGGAGATTTTCAAAAGTAGGATTTTAGATAAAAGGTAAAAGATGAGCTGTAAATTGGGTGGGGTTAGCTTATAGAGAGCTTATAGGAAGCTTATACGAATCTTGGACGATTGGTATAGAAAGGGTATATAAGTAGTTGATTCATACTGTGATACAACAGCGCTAAAAATGTTAAAAGTAGGGTTTCGAGGCGAAAGAAAGAGAATCCTCACCCCGTCCCTCTGCCAAGGAGAGGGGAATGTAGGGACGGAAAAGAGAAGGGATAATTAGGGAATTAGCAAATTAGAAAATTAGTAAATGGGGAGGTGTAAGCTACACGGGCAGTTATAGCTTTCGGTAAAAATCGTAGCACAACAAGTAAAAAAGCTGTTAAGCGAGGGCTTAACAGCTTTTTTTATTATTTATCCTGAATAAGTATGTACACTCATTTGTGCTGTTGGCAAGTAGTTAACGCCAAACCAGCAGATGAGCAACAGTATAAATGCGAGCCCTACGATGATAAAACTCTGAAAGGGTTTCTTTTCTTTGTGATTGTACTTGTGGTGGAGATATACCAAATAGCCGAGCCAAGTGATAAACGCCCAAGTTTCTTTAGGGTCCCACGTCCAATAGTGTCCCCACGCTTCTTTTGCCCAAAGGGCTCCAAAAAGCAATCCAAAGGTGAGAAATACATAACCTATTTTTACGAGTTGGTCGATAACAGTAAAGATTGATTGTACTTCTTGTCCTTTTTTATAGCGATAAATGCCATAGAAAGCGGTAAGTGATGCCATACCCAACATCGCATAAGCAAAGATATACACGATTACGTGTGGAATGAACCACACGCTCTGTAAGGCAGGCATCAAGGCTTTGTTCATTGTATCGGGGTGAGTGTAGGTAAGCACTACAAATACAATACCCATTACTGCCGAATAGCTTAGCATCCACTTTTGACGATAGAGCCAATAGATAGCACAGCCTATGAGCCCCATAAAGAATGCGTACCAAACGCGCGTTTCGGCAAGTGTGCGCAATGGTGGACGGTCTAAGTTTTGCCATAAGGCAACGATAAAACCTCCTATGGTTAGGGTGGCTACTAAATGAGCTGTAATACTGAGGTTTCTAAGGTTTTTGCTTTTGCTGTAGATAAGCGTACCAGAAAGTAGCCATAGGGCTACTGAAATGTATGTTATAAGATTGAAATAATGCCACATAGTTTAGAAAATAGGAATTAGGAGTTAGGAATTAGATGTTTGTTTTTTAGTTTTTACTTCAAAGAGTAGGGCAATACCGCCAGCAAGTAGTAAGAAAATTCCTACATAAACGACAGGTAACCAAGGGTCGGAAATGAGTTCTACCACACTAAGTTCTGACCAACGTCCCATACGCTCGTCATAACTCAATTGGTAAATACGCCAACCACCTACACTGATAGGGTGATTCACCTCTATTTTTTCTTCTAAAACTTCTTGTTTTCCTTTTTGGTATACTAATACCTCAGATTGGAATTTACGTGCTTCGGCAGGAGCCATTACCAAGGTATGCTCATTGTCTAAATGAATGGCACGAGGTGAGAATTGGAAGTTACCTGCAGAAATCCAATCGGTTTTCTTTTTGTGAGTACGAAGGTCTTCTACGGTTACCTTAGCCGCATTGGTCGCACCCCACATCGTGTGATTGATGTAGGTACTATCGGTATCGGGAATAGCTTTTTCAAGGTATTGGAGAAGTGTAATTTTCCAGTTCAGCAGGGTTGCATAGTCACCTTCTTTCTCCAGCATAAAGCCTTGAGGTTTTTCGTGAGGTAGTGCTGAACCTGTACTATCAATCACAAATAGTTTGTTAGGATAAATATCAATACTGAACTCTTTGAGTTCCATTGCAATGGGGAGTTCTACCATCTGATTATCTTCAGTAGTAGCACGCCATTCGAGCTTATCCTTATAGAGGTTCATTTTCAGACGTATAATATCTCCCTGACCTAATACGCCAGCGAACATTGTAAGCCATAAGCCAAAGTGATTGAGGAGGAAAGGTATATTTTTGCGTTGGTAGACCATCGAGCGTTTTAGGATAGAAAACCAGAGGTTCATCAGTGCCAATACGAAGATAATGCCAAAGTACCAAGTTTTGGTAAGGTCGTCTAAGCCCAATTTGCCCACAAAGCTATGAGCTACCTCTTGAGGATTTACGTTGATGCTCCCCAAACCAATGGTGAGTACCCCAAGGGTTACGACCGTAACAATAGCAAAAGGCGCTGATGAAAAGCGCACGATAAAATTCGTTTTTCTAAAAATAAAATATACAGCTGTAGTGAGTACCACAAAGGCAAAGCCTCCTATTACATTGTAAGGAAAGCTAAACCAGCTTTTGCTGATACTTCCTAAGGTAAGTTGTAGTATCAGCCCTATGATAAGGGATAAGCACGCTACGAGAATAGCGAAGGGATATTGTTTCATAGTTAGGTAAGAGATAAGAGGTAAGAAATAGGGGCGAATGTAATTCGCCCCTACTCGTCATTTGTCATTCGTAATTCGTTAAATTACTTTTGGGTTACTAAGCGTCCTTTTTCTTTAGCTTCTTTAATCCATTTAGGGACGATAGTTTCCAAGAATCTTTTCTTAGCAGCTTCTTCTTTAGGAATATCTAGACCGATTTCTTTTTGGGCTTTAGCTTTAGTGCTGATATCAGGCATTACGAAAGCTGTTTTGATGTTTAGTTTTTCTTTAAGCACATCTAAATTATTTTCAGCTTGATAAGCATAGATAAGACCATCGCTAAGGAGGCGTTCAGATTCGATAGGAGCGTGGAAAGCGGCACCGTGTGAAGAGTGTACCATATCCCAACGCCATTGTGATTTGCGGATAAGTGCCAAAGTAGGTTTCATTTGTTCTTCAGTAGCGCCGTTATCCCACAAGAATTTAGCTTTAAAGTGTACTTTTGCTAATTGTTTTTCGAGTTTCATACGCATACCATATACAGCATCTTGGCGATCGTATACGTTTTTCACCAATTCTTCTTCACTTTGGCGGTGACAAGTTTGGCAGCTTGCTGATACGTTACGCAAAGGGCTACTGATTTGGTGATCGGTGAATTTCACAGCACCATCAGTTTTGTAAGGCATATGGCAATCGGCACAAGAAACGCCGCGTTGTCCGTGAATACCGAGTTGAGAAAGTTCATAGTCGGGGTGTTGTGCTTTGAGGATAGGGGCACGGCTAAGTGGGTGTACATAGTCAGTCCAACCTTCTGCATCGTAGTACTCTTCCATCTTTTCAATAGTCATACCTTTATCCCAAGGAAAAGTAAGATATTTTTTATCACCTTTGAAGTAGTACTCTACGTGGCATTGCGCACAGACGAGAGAACGCATCTCTTGATGAGTAGCTTTATTGATATCGCGCCCTTGACGTTTGAAGGCTTCTTGTAAAGCCAATTGACTTACTTGCAATTTCATAGTTTTAGTATCGTGGCAAGTAGCACAACCGATAGGATTTACGATTTGGCTACCCCATTGATCCCAAGGAGCGCTATAATAAGTTTCGGCACCTACTTCTTTGATTAAGCGAGGCACATCTGGGCTTTTACAAGTCCAGCAAGTACCTGGTTGAGGAGAGTGAGTAGAATCGGTAGGAGCGCCTGTACGAAGAATTTTAGTAACGTCTTCAATAGCGTGCATATGTCCGCGTGGAGCGTTGTATCCCTTAGAGAAAGAATAACCAGCCCAAAGGATTACCATTTCTGGACGTAGCTCAAGCAGATCATCATCGTTACTACTCATATACTTAGAGCGGAAAGTAGTGTCGGCAGTAGCTGCCCACGAAGCGTATTCACGAGGATAGAAGGGTTCATAAAGCTCATTGCGGCATTCACCTTCTTTAAGGTTATTACCACCTTTAGCTATTAACTGAGCTTCTGTTGATCTGTTCATTATCGAATTAGCCAATAGACCTAATAAAAAGGTAACCACTGCTAATAAACCTGCAATTAACCAATGTTTCTTTTTCATCGCTGTATAAATTATATTTCGTTTTTTTTTAATTATTTGATTTTTCTCTGTTTTTCACCATTTTGTCAAGCCAATCGGGAGTGTTGCTCGGCATATTGTCCACAATAGGCACAGGCGAATGAGGAGCAGCATTAAGTCCTCTCACACGGCTGTGTGGTACTTCGCGGTGGCAATCCCAGCACAATTTGCCATTATCGGCGTGTGCCATTTCAGCAGTTACCTTGCCTGCTTGCACTTCGCTTACAAGGGTGCTGTGGCAACGAATACAATTTTCTTGTACTACTCTTTGCCCTGGAGAGTGCATCTTAATCACTTGTGGTTCCATACGGAAGGTGAACATTGTAGCGTGGCGAAGACCATCGTTCGCTTTAAAATAATATTTGCGAAAGACGTTGTCGTGAGGCACGTGACAATCGTTACACACGGTATTGCGACCGTGCGAAGAGTGCATCCACGTAGCATACTCAGGCTCCATAATATGGCAGTTCACACACGCCTTAGGGTCGTCGGACAGATAGGTATGCGCTTTCGATATATAAAAAATATACCCGCAAAGCCCTATCAGTATCCCTACTAACGAGGGAATTAAGAAACGAAACCATCGTCCTTTTTTAGTAGATGGGGTGTTGTTATCTGTTGTCGCCATTATATAAAAAATATTTTTTTCGTTGCTTTTCGTTGCAAATGTAAAATAGTTTCCTTACATTTGCAAAAGAAAATAAAGACATATCCTTATTCTATTGTAATTCTAAATAAGAAGCTGTGGTCTTGTATCTTATTTTCAGTATTTTATCCTATTTTAAACGTAAAACATTTTAAAAACACTATACTGATGAAAAAACATTTATTATCATTTTTTGCTTTGGGTACCGCTTTCGTTTTGTACCCCACTTTAGCAACTGCGCAGGTAGAAAATCCTCCTGCCCCTAATGAAGGTGTTCCTCCTCCACAACCTCCTATGGAAGAGATGATGACACCTCCTCCTCCGCCACCTACCGATAACGAGTTCACGCTATCAGCACAAATTCGTCCGCGCTTCGAGTACCGCAATGGGGCATATCGCCCTTTAGTAGAAGGTGAATCTCCTGCTATCCTCACCAACAACCGCGTGCGCTTAAACTTCGACTATAAGCATAGCGACCGCCTACATTTGTACGTTTCTCTCCAAAACGTAAACGTTTGGGGGCAAGCACAACAAATACAAGCCGTCGATAGAACAGGCGGTATGTCAGTTTTCGAGGCTTACGCCGAATTCCCTCTTGTGAATACCCTTAGCGCAAAAGTAGGTAGACAAGTGATTGCACTGGACGACGACCGTATTTTCGGCTCTCTCGATTGGCACCCTGCCGGACGTAGCCACGATGCAGTGAACCTCAATTGGACACCTTCTGAAAAGTGGACACTTCGCGGTTTCTTTGCTTATAACCAATCGGGAAGTACCACGACCCCTACTCTAAATGTAAATACTCCCAGCGGACAGAATTTCACTCCGGGATTGGGTCAGGATTATCAACACTTGCAAGCTCTTCACGCGCATTATAGCATCAGTGAAGCGCACCAATTGTCGCTCTTGTTTGCTAACTTAGGTTACCGTACTAATGATAGTGCTGACCAAAATATGCAAACTTTCGGTGCGCACTACACTGGCAAAAGTAACCAGTTGACCTATGGAGGTTCTGCTTATATGCAAACTGGTAAAAATGCTGCAGGAGCCGATAAAAGCGCTTATATGTTTGCAGTGAATGCGGGCTACAAGTTCTCTCCTATCTTTGGCTTAACTGCTGGTGTAGACTACCTCAGTGGCAACGCCTCTGATGACACTTCGGGTAAAGATAAGGTGTTTAACCCATTCAGCGGTACCAACCACAAGTTCTACGGTTTTATGGATTATTACTATGTAGGTGCTCCTGGGTCTAAAGCTGCTCCTTCTGCAGGTTTGCTCAATCCGTATCTCACTGCCAATGTACGCACTGGTGAGAAGAGCAACCTCAGCGCTACTTTCCACTATTTTGCACCTGCTGCTAAATTTGAGGTTGGTAGCAAAAAACACAGTAGCTATGGCAGTGAAATCGACTTGGTGTACAACTTAAAGGTACAACCTTTTATAGGGTTGCAAGTAGGTTACTCTACTTACTTTGTTAACGATGGCACTAAAGCCCTCAAAGGTACTGCTAACCAACGCGGTTACCAAGACTGGTTCTGGTGTAGCCTAAACATCAATCCTAAATTGTTCTCTGCGATATTTTAATTGTATTGAACTATAATAAGAAGAGGTAAGAATTGCCATAGCATTCTTACCTCTTCTTTTTTGCTAAATTGTTCACTACATCTCTCTTCTACCTTCGCTTTACCTTCTCCTTTCCGTCGCTACATTCCCCCTATTACCTCCGTCATTCGTCATTCGTTCCTCGTCATTCCTTCCCTTTTCCGTCATACTCCCTTCTAGTGCCTATGGCCTAAGGCCTATCACCTCTTCCTCTTTCTTTCGCCTCGAAACCCTGTTTTCACCATTTTTAGCCTTGTTGCATTATACTATAATTCAATTACTTATATACCCTTTCTATACCAATCGTCCAAGATTCGTATAAGCTTCCTATAAGCTCTCTATAAGCTAACCCCACCCTCCTTACAGCCTTTTTTCATCAAAAGACCCCTTAGTCTCCTTCTGAAAATTTCCGTTTCCTTCCGAATCCTCCTAACAGTACCAACACATCGCTTTTTCATCTCAAACTTTGCCAAAGTTAATTATCAGTATTTCTGGCATTATTGGCATTATTATTTTTGTTTTATGAAAAATAATTCACTACCTTTGTAGCCAAATTATAAACACTATGTGCCTACGCACTTCGCTCTATCTAACCTACATCTATTACCGAAAACTCTTTCCAAAAGGAGATATCTTAACCATTGGGTTGCTGTTAGGAGTATTATGCTATGCCTTATATGCACTTTATCTGCATTATGAAAGTTGGCAATATGCACTTTGGATTTTGCCCTTAGGAAGTTTTATGTATCATAATAATCGAAAAGATTTATCATTATTAAAAGTACATTCACATTATAGAGCGATTATCATTACTGAATATGTAATCGAAAACCTCCCTTTTCTCGTTCTTATACTCTTAAAAAAGGATTTTATAACAGCGGTTGCCATATCATTATCCTTTGTGCTCATAGGTTGTTTACCTCAGAAAAACTTCACCCTAAAATATCCATTCTCTCTCGCCGACCCTTTTTGGCATATTGCATTTCGCAAGTATAAACTTATCTTAGGGGTACCTATAGCTATTGCACTCATCATTATAGGAGCTGTTTATCAAAACCCTAACTTAGCTCTTTTTGCCTTAGCTATTGTCGCTTTCATAGGTTGTATTCCCTATTTCGAAAGAGAGTTTAAAGCCCATATGAATGTTTCAGCCTATCGAGGAAAAGACTATTTATTACACCAACTCAAAGCAGGAATATTGAATATATCCTTTCTTTTTGCACCTGTTTTCATCACTTACATCATTTGTTTTCACTGGCAATATACAGAAGTCTTACCTTTGTATATCAGTGTTCCTACCTTAGGAGTTCTTACCAAATACGCCTTTTGGAACAATTCTTTATGGCAAACTTTTGCTTTGTTAGCCGTAAGTATAGGTGTTATTTATATCATTCCAGTGATAGCAATACCTTATTTTTGTCATTTAGCTCTACAAACCATAAAAAGACAGCAATATGCTCAACATTCTCATTAAAGAAAAAAGTTATTCTGGCAAACTAATTCTCAAAAACATACAACTTTCTATTCCTCAAAACGGACTCTATGGGGTAGTAGGTAAAAATGGTGCAGGAAAAACTACTTTTTTCAAATGTTTGTGTAGTTTAACATCTTTCAAAGGAGAAGTAAGCTATCAGCAACAACCTTTAATGCCTCAACAAATCGGTTTTCTCCCTACCGAACCTTATTTATACGAGCACCTTACCGTAGAAGAGTTTTATAAGTTTTACAGCTTGCTACTGGATATAAAACCACAAAACACAATGCCTTTTGAAGTAAATAAAAATCTACTCATCAAAGAGCTTTCCACAGGAATGCGAAAAAAAGTGTATTTCAATGCCGTATTACAAAAGCCCTACACCCTCTACATATTTGATGAACCTTTTAGCGGTTTAGATATTACTTCGGTACTTCAAATCAAAAAATTGCTAAAAAAACTATCAGAGACTCATATCGTACTATTCGCCTCTCATATTTTAGAAACCTTATCCGATTGCAAAGAAATATACTTATTACACGAGGGAAATACACAAATTTTTTTACCCTCAAATCTCAATAAAATTGAAGAATTTTTAAGTTTATAAAACTTTTTTAGGCTAAAAATTATTTATAATGAAACACCCGAAGGTTTATTTAAAATACGCTGTGGAATCAACAAAGGTTATTTACAACTGAAAAATGGCTATCGTGGTAATATAGGTAAAGGAATGAGCTTTACAGCTCGCTTCTATCTTACCAATCGTACCCTTTGGCAACTCCTCTTCGACCGTACCGACGACTGGTTCAATCCTAATATAATTTAACGTCAGTTCGATATATACAATATTGATTTACAATTGCTTTTTCATTATTGTTCCGTAAAATTCCTCAGCTAAAGCTGAGCAATCCGTGGAACAATGATGTTTTACAAAAGAATCATCTGTGCTAAATCCGTGTAATCCGTGAGATCTGTGAGAGACTTTTAGGTTGCTTGCTACAATTTGTTTGATTTGTTGCAATTTGTTTAATTTCTCTCCCGAAGGCAGATTGAACTATTATTTTCTCTCTGCAACCACGGCATAGTATCTATTCGTAAAATATCGCAATAACGGACGTAAACCTAACTTCTTCACAGGGTGCGTCCATTTCTCTCTATAAATAATACGAAAACCCGCTTTCTCTACCAGCATATCCAATTGCCAATCTTCAAACTCGTGATAATGACAGTCGCGAGGGTCAGACGTATTGCGGTAGGCTTTGGCAAACCAAAGGCGCAAGGGCACAGTAATGAGTACCCTTTTAGTAGGGAGATTCTGCAAAACTGCCAAAGGGTTTACCAAGTGCTCTAAAATTTCCAAAGCTACTGTAAAATCAGCCTTAAAGGCTTGTAGGGTGTGTGATTCAAAATCCAAATCCTGCCCCGTAGTGTTGAGCACAGTATAGCCTTCTTGTTGCATTACTGCCGAAAAAGGATTCTCCACCCCCACATCGAGGATAGTGCTACCCTGAGGGGTATATTGTTTGAGAATACTCAAAGTTTTTTGATAGCGTTTTTTAGGAAATATCTTGTACATAATTTACATTGACAATTAACAAGGAGATGACTCTTTTGAGCCACAACCTTTACCAAAGTTTGCGTCGCCTCATCTTTTACCTTTTATTCACATACCCAGCTGTGAGCCCTCGCTGGCTTTACCTTTTACCTCTTACCTCTTACCTGATTCTAGTGTGCATCGAGCCAGTTATCCCCTACCCCTAAGTCTGCTACAAGCGGAACAGCAAGAGTAAAAGCGCTCTCCATCGCTTCTTTAATGAGAGGCTTAACGGTATTGAGCTCTGTTTTAGGCACGTCGAACACTAACTCATCGTGTACTTGCAACAGCATACGGGTTTGAAGTTGTTGGCGAATCAACTCTTGCTGTATGCGTATCATCGCAATTTTGATGATATCCGCAGCCGAGCCCTGTATCGGAGCATTCACGGCATTGCGCTCAGCTGCTCCGCGCACTACTTGGTTACGAGAGTGAATATCGGGTAGATAGCGACGCCTTCCTAATACGGTCTCTACATAGCCGTGTTCTTGAGCAAATTGTATTTGCTTACTGATATAGTTTCGCAGGTTGGGATACGTAGCGTAATAAGTATCTATCAATTCCTTGCTCTCTGAACGACTCAAATTGGTTTGAGCCGAGAGACCAAATGCCGATACACCATAGATAATCCCAAAGTTCACTGTCTTGGCGTGACTGCGCTGTTCGCGAGTTACCTCTTCCAAAGGCACGTGGAACACTTTGGCAGCTGTGGAACGGTGAATATCCTCATTGCGGAGGAATGACTCAATCATATTGTGTTCTTCGCTGAGGGCAGCGATGATGCGAAGCTCTATTTGCGAATAGTCGGCAGAGAGAAGCACATAATCAGGATTGCGTGCGATGAACGCCTTGCGCACCTGCTGACCGCGAGGAGTGCGGATAGGAATATTCTGCAAGTTAGGATTATTACTGCTCAATCTACCCGTCGCAGCTACCGTTTGCATATAGGTAGTGTGTACACGACCGGTGAGTTTGTTCACCTCCAAAGGCAAGGCATCTACATAAGTAGATTTCAGCTTCTGCACTTGTCGCCATTCAAGTATATCGGCTACTATCTTATGCTTAGAAGCAAAGGGAGCTAATACTTCTTCGGAAGTGGCATACTGACCTGTTTTCGTCTTTTTAGGTTTGCTGTCAATTTTCAGTTTTTCAAAAAGAATATCACCTAGCTGTTTCGGCGAAGCCAAATTGAAGCTCTCCCCTGCCTGCTCGGCTATAGTGGCTTCGAGTTGTGCAATATCGGCATCTAAGGTCTTAGCGTATTCTTTTAAGAAGGGTACATCGAGGTTCACTCCTTCGCGTTCCATAGCGGCTAACACTTTTATCAAAGGCGCTTCCAAATCAGTATAGATTTTCTCGGCGTTCACTTTGGGCATTTCCTCCTTAAATACGTTTTTGAGTTGCCACGTAACATCAGCATCTTCCACGGCGTATTCCTTCACTTGGTCGAGTGGAACGGTACGCATAGAGCGTTGTGCCTTACCTTTACCTATCAAACTCTCAATAGTAATAGGGGTATAGTTCAGATAGGTTTCACTGAGGATATCCATATTGTGGCGCATATCTGGATTCAGCAGATAGTGGGCTATCATCGTATCGAAGAGTGCGCCTCGCACCTCAATGTTGTAGTTTTGCAATACTTTAAGGTCGTATTTCAAATTCTGACCTACCTTACCAATACGCTCATTTTCAAAGAACGGACGGAAAGTTTCAAGCAGTTTTGTTGCTTCTGCTTTATCAGTAGGGAAAGGTACGTAATAACCTTTGTGAGCCGACCAGCAGAAGGAAATCCCTACCAATTCGGCTTCCAGGGCGTTCACACTGGTCGTTTCGGTATCAAAACACACTTCGGTTTGTTGCAATAAATTCTGCAAGAGCAGTTGTTGCGCCATTGGGGTATCGGCTAATTGGTAGAAGTGAGGTGTATTAGTGCTGTTCTTCTTCTCGCTCATTACCTGCGGTTGGGCAAATAGGTCGCCTTGCGTAAAGAGACTTAACTGTCCCTCTGTGGGCTTATTTCCTGTAAGTGGCGGGGGTGTTGTTGGCATCTGGGGCTGATACGTTCTGAGAAAGTTCTGCAATAACTGACGAAATTCTAACTCTTCAAATATCCTCCCTACCGCTTCAAAATCGGGTTCGGACATCGCAAAGTCTTCTTCATCAAACGTTACAGGCACGTCCAGCATAATGGTAGCCAACTGTTTTGAGAGGATTCCTTTTTCCTTGTTGCTCTCTATATTCTCGCGCAGTTTGCCTTTCAGCTGGTCAGTATGGGCGAGAAGGTTTTCCATAGAGCCAAAGTCGGCAAGTAGCTTTTTAGCAGTCTTCTCGCCCACTCCTGGGAGCCCCGGTATATTGTCTACCGCATCCCCCATCATTCCGAGGAAGTCTATTACCTGCAAAGGATTTTGTACCTCAAATTTCTCTTGTACTTCTTTTACGCCCCAAATCTCCACATCGTTACCTCCGCGCGAAGGTCGGTATATAAAGATATTATCACTCACAAGTTGTGCATAGTCCTTATCGGGCGTTACCATATACACTTGGTAGTTCTGCTTTTCTGCTTGCTTAGAGAGTGTCCCGATGATATCGTCAGCCTCATAACCCTCTTTTTCGATGATAGGAATATGCAAGGCATTCAAGATTTCGTGAATATACGGGATTGCTAACCGAATGGCTTCGGGCGTTTCCTCCCGATTGGCTTTATAGTCGGCAAAGAGTTCCGTGCGCTCCACACTTCCTCCCTTGTCGAAAGCCACAGCAAGGTGGTCGGGCTTTTCTTTTTTAATTACTTCTAAAAGAGAGTTCATAAAGCCCAAAATAGCCGACGTGTTCAACCCTTTGGAGTTGATACGCGGGTTCTTGATAAAAGCGTAATAACCCCTAAAAATAAGGGCATAAGCATCGAGTAGGAAAAGCCGTTTTTTCATTCATTAAATAATTTATCCTCCATTAAGCCAAAAACATCAAGCATACTCCCTCTTAAATTCGCTAATTCCCTTTTCGAAGGGTGTTTTTAGTTCATTTTATCTTCACTCAATATAGGTAAAAAGGGGGTTACTCTTTTGGCTGAAAGAGATACATATTTTTGCGCAAAGGTAGTAAAATAATTGTAATTTCCCATTTTATTTGTACTTTTGTCCCGAATATAAATTAACCTTTAATAATTAATCATTCACCATTATGAAAGTATCTGTTGAACTTACTTTTAGCCCGTTACAAGACGATTACGAGCGTCCTATCATTCACTTTATCAAGAAACTGCGCGCCTCTGGGCTCATCGTACAAGAAAACCCTCTCAGTACCCAAGTCTATGGCGAGTATACCCAAGTGATGAATGTCCTCACCACCGAAATAGAAGAAGCCCTCGACTTAGTAGAACGTGGACTGATGTACGTGAAAATCGTAAAGTCCGACCGCCACGAGTATAAACCTTTCTTCTAAGTAAAGCCAGCGAGCAAGCGTAACTGAGTATCTGATATGGAAGCGTTTTTCAATTGGTTTTTTAGTCAGTATCAAGGAGTCCCTACCCATTTAGTGGTTTTAGAAATCATAGGTGTGTTCTTTGGGTTCCTCAGTGTTTGGCTGGCTAAAAAAGGAAATATATGGGTATACCCTACGGGTATCATCAGCACGGTATTATTTGTATACCTGCTATGGCACTACGTGCTGTGGGGCGATATGCTTATCAATGCCTATTATACAGCGATGAGTATCTACGGGTGGATACTATGGGCAAAGAACGCCCAAGACAATGTGATTACTATTTCCGCTACCACCCGTCGCGATTGGCAAATCTGCACTCTTTTAGGTGTTTTTAGCTTGGTTTTTGTCACTGCGGTATACTACCTGAAACCTTACATCAAAAACAACTTTTCTATGCAGGGAATCTCCTTAGGATTCCACAACTTCCTCCCTACCGAATATGTCGATGTCTTTACCACCTCCATTTTCTTGATAGGAATGTGGCTAATGGCAAAACGCAAAGTAGAAAACTGGGTCTTTTGGATTCTCGGCGACCTCATTTCAGTACCTCTCTACCTCAAAAAAGGAATGCTCTTCACCTCCTTTCAGTACTTTTTATTCACCATTATTGCCATTATGGGCTATAGAGAATGGAAACAACACTTACGCAACGAGACAGCCCGATAAAGCGTATCGCCTTTGTAGGTCCTGAGTGCACCGGCAAAACCACTCTTAGTCGTACTCTTGCCCAGCAGTTCCAAACCGTATGGGCTGAGGAGTATATGCGCACTTACCTGCAACACAAGTGGGACACTCAGCATCTCACCTGCACGTGGGACGACCTCCTACCCATCGCTCACGGACAAGTTTCGCTCGAAAACAAACGTGTCCAGCAAGCCAATGAATATTTGTTCTGCGACACCTGTCTGCTCGAACTAATGCTCTATTCTTACCTTTACTATGGCAAATGCAACCCACAAATAGAGCGCGCAGCCCTCACACATCATTACCACACCCTTTTTCTCACTTATATTGATATCCCTTGGCAACCCGACGACCTCCGCGATAAACCTCACGAGCGCGAGAGCGTATTTGCTTTTTTTGAGCAACATCTGAACGCTCACGGCATACAATACCATATCCTAAAAGGCTCCTTAGAAGAACGCATCGCCCAATGCACCAAAATGCTAACCGCATAACATCTTCTCACAAGCCCCCTCTATCCGACCTCCTTCCTACGAGTCCTCCCCGCCAAACAACTATTTTCGTCCCTACACTCCTCTTTTTCCTCATCACTACATTCCACATTTAAAGTGAGTTAGAGAGATGTTTATTATCACTATACTTTGGCAAAGTTTGAAACTTTGCCAAAGTTAATATAGCCCTCTTTGTCTTTGGTTCTCCCCTTTTTAGCCTCTCCGACCCCACACCACCCCATTTTCTCATTTCCAAATATGCTAATTCCCTAATTATCTCTTTCCCTTCCCGTCGCCACATTCCCCTTTTTTCGTCGCTCTCTACTCGTCACTACACCCCCTCTCCTTGGGAGAGGGACGGGGTGAGGATTCTCTTTCTTTCGCCTCGAAACCCTCTTTTTGCCATTTTTACACTCGTTGTATCATACTATGAATCAACTATTTATATACCCTTTCTATACCAATCGTCCAAGATTCGTATAAGCTTCCTATAAGCTCTCTATAAGCTAACCCCACCCTTCTCAAAGCCTTTTTTCATCAAAAACCCTCCCTCCCCTCTTCCGAACTTCTTCGTTTCCTTCCGAAACCCCTAACCAGTCCAAACACATCGTTTTTTCATCTCAAACTTTGGCAAAGTTGAATAAACTGACAATACCTCCGCTGGTTTACAAGGCGTAGCCTTGATTTTGTTTAAAATTTGTTTAATTTCTGAGGCACAGCCTCATTTCTCTAATACAACCTAACACTCCATTTTCTCATTTCCAAATTTCCTCATTCTCTCATTCTCTCATTTCCTAATTTGCTAATTTTCTAATTTTTCCCCGCCGTGTAGCTCGCATTATTAGCATTTCCAGTATTATTAATTTTTGTCAATTAAAAAATATTTCGTACCTTTGTACTATCTTTTAAACAGTAACACACTATGAAAAAAGAACAACTCAAACAAATGAAAGATGGCAAGGGCTTTATCGCAGCCCTCGACCAAAGTGGCGGTAGTACCCCAAAAGCCCTTAAACTTTACGGTGTGAATGAAGACCAATATAGCAATGAAGACCAAATGTTTGACCTCATTCACCAAATGCGTACCCGCATCATCAAAAGCCCCGCTTTTAACAGCCATAAAATTATCGGTGCTATCCTTTTCGAACAGACAATGGATAGAAAAATCGACGGTAAATACACCGCCGATTATCTCTGGGAAGAAAAACACATAGTCCCCTTCCTAAAAGTCGATAAAGGCTTAGAAAGCTTAGACGCCGATGGTGTTCAACTGATGAAACCTATAAACGGTCTTACAGAGCTCTTAGAGCGTGCCAATGAGCGTCATATCTTCGGCACCAAAATGCGTTCAGTCATTAAAAAAGCCTCTCCTGACGGTATTGCACGAGTGGTAAAACAACAGTTTGAGATAGCCAAACAAATCGTAAAAGCAGGACTCGTGCCTATTATAGAGCCCGAAGTAGACATCAATATCCTCGATAAATCACCTGCCGAAGCTATCTTACGCGACGAGATAAGAAAACACCTCGATGCTCTCCCCGAGACTTTTAACGTGATGCTCAAACTCTCTTTGCCAACTATTAACAATCTCTACAAAGAGTTCACCAAGCACCCTCGTGTAGTGCGTGTAGTCGCCCTTTCAGGAGGTTACCCAAGAGAGAAAGCTAATGATATCCTCGCCGAAAACAAAGGCGTAATCGCCAGTTTCTCAAGAGCACTTACCGAAGGACTCTCAGCTCAGCAAACCGATGCTCAGTTCAACGATACTTTAACTCACACTATCGAAGGTATTTACGAAGCTTCAATTAAGTAATCTAAAAAAACAGACTGCTCCAAAAAGATTTTCTGGGGCAGTCTGTTTTTTTGTTATTTCTTTATTATTCAAAAATATTTTATATCTTTGCCACATCTTAACTAAAGAATAGCAATCTATGAAAGAAGAATTAGAACAAAGTTTAGTAGCTCTCGCTACCGAAATTATTGCTAAACAAGGGAAACTTAACCTCATAGAACTCAATAGACAGGCTCATAAATTAGCTGAAAAAATCACTATATTGAGTTTCGTTGATAAATATTATCAAGACTTAGGCGCTAATGAAAACCGAAAAAACTCAATGATGAAAAAAGTATCTAATTTCATTGATGAAAATCAAGAAAAAGATATTTTCGACATCAACGTAGAAGCTACCGAAGTGCACCCTATTGCTCCTAAAGGACAAACAAAAGAAAAAGCTTCGTTTGTAGCAATGGAACCAAAACCCGTTCAAAAACAAACTGCAAAAATAGCGCAACCCCAAGTAGAAGTACATCAGCCCGAACCTGAATGGGCAGTACCTGTGGAACAACCCAAAAGAGTAGAAACATCTCAAATAGATTTTGCTATCGAGCAACCTCAGCAAGTAACACAGCCCGAACAGTTTATTGAGCAACCTCAGTACACCGATGAACAACGCATCTTAAAGCAATCCCCTTCCTTAGAAGAGTTTATCTCTCAGTCTAAGAACACAGTATTCGATAGAAAAGAAACTGATGAGAATATAAAACCCGTACAATCTCTTAACGATAAGTTAGGTAAAAATGCTCAAATCGGTTTGAATGATAAATTGGCTTTTGTACAAAAACTCTTCCTTGGTAGTGAAAGCGAATATAACAAAGTTGTAAAACATATCGGAGAACTCAATACAATGCAAGATGCTGTTTTATACTTAGAACAAGAAATAAAACCTACTTACAACTATTGGAAAGACAAAGAGGAATACGAAGAACGCTTCCTTTCTCTCCTCCTCAAACGCTTTGAAGTGTAATGAGCAAACTCTATCTCATTCCTACCCCCATAGGTAATCTCGAGGATATAACTTTGCGGGCGCTTCGTTTGCTCAAAGAGGTTGATATTATCTTAGCCGAAGATACGCGCACCAGTAGTAAACTTCTCAAACACTACGATATCCATACCCCTATGCAAAGTTACCACCTGTTCAACGAGCACAAAGTGGTAGATGGCTGGGTACAGCGCATCAAAGGGGGTACTACCATAGCACTCATCACCGATGCAGGAACTCCCGCCATTTCCGATCCCGGCTTCTTGCTTACACGTGCTTGCCTTACTGAGGGAGTAGATGTAGAATGCTTACCAGGAGCTACAGCCTTTGTGCCTGCCTTGGTAAACAGTGGTTTGCCTAACGACCGTTTTACCTTCGAAGGCTTCCTTCCCGATAAAAAAGGACGACAAACGCGCCTCTCTCAGCTCACAACTGAAACCAAAACGATGATTTTCTACATCTCCCCGCATAAATTGCTCAAAACCCTCACTGGCTTTATTACCACTTTCGGTACCGACCGTCCTGCGAGTCTCTCACGTGAGCTCACTAAACTGCACGAAGAAACCCAACGTGGCACGCTCCAACAACTGTTTGACCACTATAAAGACAAAAATATCAAAGGAGAAATAGTTCTTATTGTCTCTGGGAAAAGTGAAAAATAAACAGTCGCTTTTGCATCACAAACTTAGCCAAAGTTTAAAACTTTGGCTAAGTTGAAAAATACAACAAAATGATTATCCTTCACATAGAAACTTCAGGGCTCAACTGCTCGGTAGCCCTATCAAAAGACAATCATATTCTTGCAGAAAAATCTGAGAATGCAGGTAAGTTTACTCATTCCGAAAACTTACATCTCTTTATTGAAGACGTAATGCAACAAGCCTCCTTGCCCCTTTCTGCGGTTGATGCTATAGCGGTAAGTGCTGGCGCAGGCTCTTATACAGGTTTGCGCATTGGTATTGCTACTGCCAAGGGTCTTTGCTTTGCTTTGGAGAAACCCTTAATTGCTATTCCCACCTTGCAAATCCTCGCTCACCAAGCTCAGGGCAATTGTATTATCCCTATGCTCGATGCTCGCCGTATGGAGGTGTATAGTGCTGTGTTTAATAGTGCTTATCAGTTTGTGAGTCCCACTGAAGCTAAAATCCTCGATGAGCATAGTTATCAAGAAGAACTAAATAGGGGTAAAGTAACTTTTTTAGGTGATGGCAGTACGAAGTTTGCTACTATCTGTAAGCATCCTAATGCTGTATTTATACCCAATGCCTTCCCTGAGGCAAAAGATATGCTTCCGTTTGCTATAGAAAAATATACAAAACAAGACTTTGAAGATATTGCTTATTTTGAACCTCAGTATTTAAAATAGAAGTAAAAGTTAATGCCCTACAATTAGGATTTCATCATCGGTTAGAAGCTCTTCGTTGCGGAAACGTAGTAGTATTTGGGCTACTGTAATAGTATCTTTTTCACAATAAGTAGCAATGCGGTCTACATCGCCTTCATTGTAGAACACATCACGCACTTCACTACCATTAATATCGTCTTTAGGCGAAGGAATGCCCAAAATATGAGCCAAGAGCTTCAGCGAAGTGAAGTGTTTATAATCACCAAATTTCCATAGTTCAAGGGTATCGAGATGCGGAATTTCCCAAGGTTTCTTACCAAAGAGCTGTAGTTTTTGAGGAATAGGAATACCATTGATAATCATACGTCGCGAAAGGTAAGGAAAGTCAAACTCTTTGCCGTTATGAGCACAAAACAATTTATTAGCGCGTGAAAAGTGTTCTTCTACCAAACGTACAAAATCTTTTAACAACACTTCTTCCTCTCCCACAAACGAGGTAACCCTAAAAGTGCGTTGCTGATACCGAAAAGAAAAGTAGCCTACTGATATACATACAATCTTACCAAACTCCGCCCAAATACCTGCACGGTCGTAAAATTCTTCAGCAGTAAACTCATCTTTCCGCTGATAACGTGTCTTTTCCTCCCACAGTTCCTGTTCTAAAGCCGAAAGCTCAGCGTGTTGTTCATAGAGTGGTACCGTTTCTATGTCTAAGAAGAGAATATCTTCAAGATTAATCTTGTTAAGCATTTTTACTGAAATTCAACTATTAATTTAAAGTCTCATAACTCTACTACCCTCTAACACCTTATATGCCTCATCTATATAATCATAAATGTCTTGTGTAAACTTACTGCCTTCAGGAGAGGTATCAGCAGTGCGATGTCCTAAACGCACAATGATGACTTTATCAGTAGGATTTACAATTACGTATTGTCCCAAATGTCCGCGCATCATAAAGAAATGGGTATCTTTATAGTCTAATAGCCACCAACCATAGCCGTATTCTGGACTCTCGGCAAAGCGCGGTTGTACGGAAGTCGCCACAAAAGTAGAGTCTAATAGCTGTTTGCCATTCCACTTACCATTATCTCGATAGAGTTTCCCGAGGCGGGCAAAATCACGTGCATTCGAAGCAATACAACAATACGCTTTTTCGAGTCCGCTTTCTTTACTATCTAATTGCCAAAGAGCATCGCTCTCACAACCCATCGGTTGCCATAAGCTCTCGGTGAGATACTGAGTAAGGGTCTTCTTTGTAGCTTTCTCCAATACCATTCCCAAAAGGAAAGTATTTCCACTGAGGTATTTATAGGCTTTCCCAGGAGGAGAAACAATCCTCAGTTGGAGCATCTTTTCTCTAAAATGTTTATCAAAATAAGCACGAGTTGTAATAGAAAACGGATTGTAATACGCCTCGTCCCAGTCAAGCCCTGATGCCATAGACGACAGGTCGCCTACCGTAAGCTGGGCTCCGAAGCCTTTTTTGTACTCAGGGAAGAAATCGCTTACTTTTTGGTCGAGACTCTTGATATAACCATCGGCAATAGCCTTACCCAAGAGCGCCGACACATAGCTTTTTGCCATAGAAAACGAATTACTCTTGCTCTCAGTATTATAGCCTTCAAAATACTGTTCGTGCCATATACTATCACCTTTGATGATAAGAAAAGCTACCGTTCCGTATTTTTTATGAGCATTTTGTAGTTCGGGGGTTTCGGGTATTTTGTTGTAATCCGCTGAAAGTGGCCAAGGCTGAGGAGTAGGACTTTTAGCAATTGTACGATTGTCAAAATAGGTATAATCATCAAGGAAAGTAGTAGTATGCCCCGTGCCGTAGACCACCACTACTGCTTTGAGAATATAACCATAGCCCGCCACGTAAAGGGTACCAATGAGTAGTAGCAGTACAACAACGAAATTAATGAGAAACTTTTTCATATTTAATTTTTTAATAGGGTTTATTTATGTTTATTCTTCATCAGGTAATAATATAGTTTCGCCATTTTCGGTTTCGTACATTACCCCGAGGCGTTTACCTTTTTTCTGAGTGGTAGAAGCATCGGGGGTTGCACCTTCTACTGTTTTATATTTAGTGATTTTCTGTCCTTCACGACGAAGGATTTCCATATCATCACCTTTCTTCTTTACAATGGTAAAATCTTCACCCGAAAAGAAATCGGCCATATTTAGGTTCATCACCATCGATACCATTAAGGCAACGGCAAAGACCATTGCCACGTCAAAGAGGTTTACCACTACACTTAGCGGGTCGGCATCATCGTCTTTGAGTCGGGATATGCGTCGGTTTGTCTTCATTGTCTTGCGGGTTGAGTTAATATTCTACTTACGTACTCAAGGTTGTTGATTTCTTTGCTATACCAGCGTTGTTTGAACTGCAAAGTTACCAACCCTACTAAACTAATCACTAAGCCTACAACGGTGGTGGCAAATACCACTTGCATATTACTCGCCATCTTAGAAATGTCTCCGGTGGAGAGCCCTGTAAGCGCCGGGCTCATAGCAATAAGCGTACCGATGAGCCCCAAAACGGGACCTACTTTCGCCAATAGCTTAGAGGTGGCTATGTCTTTTTCGCCTTCATTCTCGAAGTTAGAAATCATATAGTCGTAATATGCCTCGTCGGGTATATGGCTAAGAATATCACGCAAGTATTGAGTGTAAAGAGCGTTATCGCGTGCGGGCAATAGGGCTTTAAGTTGTTCTGCGCTTTCGGGTGTGAGCGTCCTGATAGCTTCATTCAGCTGTTTGTCGTTTTTGTATTTAGTGATGAAGCGGTTGTAGAAACTACCTACCAATAATAAAGCGCGCACAAAAAGTACCAAGAGTACGATAATGTCGGGTATCAGTAAACTATCCGATACCAAGAATAGAATTTTAGAAATTTCACTCATAAAGTTAATGTCTTAATTTACCAATTTGTCAATGTTGCCCCTACTCATTAGCTAACTGACAAATTAGCTAATTTAGTAATTGTTTGTTCGTATCCATATTCAAAGGCGTGATCGAGCATTTTAGTATCGAGTACGCCTACATTGCTGAGATTATGTAATAGCAAGTGGTCACATTTTTTGAACTTGCGGTTATAATTGCCATCCATAGTGATGTTGTAAATCCGTTGCATAAACTGGAACGAGTTGCTGAGCTCCTTCTCGGTAATCGTTTCTAGCGGATTCACAAAACTCCCTATAATTCTATCGCATCGGTCTTTGAGGGGTTCTATGGGAAAGTTGTTCAGCAGTCCCCCGTCGCAATATAAACTGTCTCCTATTCTCACCGGTGAGAAGTAAGGCGGTAATGCCGACGAGGCAATGAGGGGCTGAATGAGCTCTCCTTTGCTAAAATACTGTACTTTACCATTCAGCAGATTGGTAGCTGTTACCACTAAGGGCAATCGCAAGTCTTCAAAAGTCGGACATTGGAATTGTTTTTTAAAGAACTTAGTATATTTAGCACTATCTACTAATCCCACTTTTTTAAAAGTGAGCATCGACCATTTGAACACAGGTGTTTCCTTAAAAAAATGCACCATATCCTCGGGCTTTACCCCACAAGCGTAGAGTGCCCCGATAAGTGCTCCACCACTGGTGCCTGAAATAATTGAGGGTTGCAAGCCTTTTTCTTCCAAAGCCTTTAACAATCCAGCGTGTGCCAAAGCGCGCACCCCGCCACCTGAAAATACTAAACCTAACTTCATTATTTGTCGATTATCGTCTTTACAGATTGTCCCCCTTCGGGGGAACGGGGGACAATCTGCTAATTTGCTAATTATCTAATTAAAATAAATGCCAGCATTGCACTCACGTAGGCAATTCCCGTCATAAATATCCATTGGATAGCTGTCCATTTCCAGCTATTGGTCTCTTTGCGCACTACGGCAACAGTGCTCAGGCACTGCATTGCAAAAGCGTAATAGAGCAAGAGCGAAATACCGGTGCCGAGTGTGTATACAGGCGTACCATCAGGACGTACTTCAGCGCGCATTTTTGCCAAGATAGTACGTTCACCCTCTTCACCTTCGGTATCCAAATCTTTTCCTAAACTATAAACCGTTGATAGAGTACTAATGAACACCTCTCGCGCTGCAAACGAGGCTACTACCCCTATACTGATTTTCCAATCGTAGCCCAGCGGACGAAATACGGGCTCTATCCCCTTGCCTATGTAGCCCAAAAACGAGTATTCAAGACTTTGCGCTTCTATGTAATGTGCTTTCTGTTCGGCTGTCCATTGGTGAGTTTCTGCCAACTGCTCGGCGGTAGCCTCTATACTGTTGTACTTTTCTCCTACTCCGTGAGACCCTAAGAACCACAAAAGTATCGAAATTGCTAAAATGAACTTCCCTGCTCCTACTACAAAGCCTTTGGTCTTCTCGTATACAGTGAGGCATACATTGCGCAAAAGCGGAATTTTATAATCGGGAATTTCTGCGATAAAGAAACTGTTGTTCTTGTGCATCTTCAGTACTTTGTCTAAGATGAAAGCCGAGAGCAAAGCTACCGCAAAGCCCAAAAAGTACATCGCAAAGAACGTCCACGCTTTATAGCTAATCCAGCAAAAATCACCGTCTGGAATTACCAAGTTAATGATGATGAGATATACAGGCAAACGCGCTGAACAGGTCATAAACGGAGTAACAAGTATAGTGATTAGGCGTTCTTTCCAATTCTCAATATTGCGGGCAATCATCACGGCAGGTACGGCACAAGCTGCTCCCGAAATCAGAGGAACAACACTCTTGCCACTGAGCCCAAAACGACGCATTACATTGTCCATCAAGAACACCACCCTACTCATATAGCCACTTTCTTCCAATAGAGCAATCAAGGTGAAGAGTACAGCTATTTGGGGGATAAACACTGTGATACCTGCGATTCCTGGTAGGATACCCTCTATTAGTAATTCGCTAAGTGCCCCAGCGGGTAGTTTAGTAGCAAGCCATTCCCCAAAAACATTGAAACCGTTTTCTATCCAATCCATCGGATAGCTCGACCAAGTAAATACTGCTTGGAAGATAAGCAAGAGTATCGCAGCAAACACCACATAGCCAAAGAAGGGGTGTATAAGGAAGCGGTCGAGATGTGCGCGAAGCGTCTGTGCTTTGCGCTGGTCTACCGTATATGTTTCTTTCAGTATTTTGTTGATAAACTGATAGCGAAGTATCGTTTCTTTTTGCTGTTTGCGTCGTTGCTCACTTTCCGACGTGCCAAAAGTCATTGCCTCTAAGCGAGAGATATCTACGCAAGGAGTGAGCGACAGTTGTTGATAATTTACAATCGCTTCTTTCAGTTCTGTAAGTCCTTCGCCTTTGCGAGTACTAGTGAGCACAACTTTCGTTTGCAAGACCTCAGCTAATTTTTCCACCTCAATACTGATACCCTTTTTGCGCATCTGGTCTACCATATTGATAACAAGTATCGTAGGCAACCCAAGGTCTTTTACTTGGGTAAAGAGCAAGAGATTTTGCTTGAGGTTACTCACCTCACACACCACTACCACCACATCAGGATAATGAGGCTCAGAGCTATGTGTAAGCACATTTATAGCCACGTGCTCGTCTTCCGAGCTTGGGTTGAGACTATAGGCACCCGGCAAGTCTATGATTTCGGCCTGCTGGGTATCGGAAAGCTTGCAGTATCCTATTTTTTTTTCCACGGTAATACCAGGGTAGTTGCCTACCTTTTGGTTCAAGCCCGTCAATGCATTGAAGAGCGAACTTTTACCGGTATTAGGGTTGCCCACAAGGGCGATTTTTAAATTTGCCAATTTGTTAATTTGCTAATTAAATTGCTTGTGCAGCTTGCACCTAATTTGCTAATTCTATCGCTTTTGCCATATCCTTTCTAATCGAAAGATATGCCTCATTCATACGGATATAGATAGGGTCGCCAAAAGTAGATTTTTGGAGCACCTCCACTTCACTACCTGCATAACAACCTAAATCTATGAGTTTCTGAGGTATTTTAGCAATATCAATATCTTGTATAAGCCCTTTTTCGCCTTTTTTTAGATCGGCAACAGTACAAGCACGGTTGCGCACTTCTTCCATAACGATTATTATTATTTAGAATGATTTTGAGTGCAAAGGTAGTAAATAATTTTAATTCTACAATACCATAACTGCCGATAACAACTATAATATCTATAAAACAAAAGCCTAAACACCGCATTACGCTAAATGTTTAGGCTCTAAGTTAATCTTCCCTTCTCGATTCCTTTATTTTGTAAGCCTGTATGGCTCTCTGCCGCCTGTCGTGCTACGACCTCACACCAATTACCTTCCCATATATATCAGCAATACACTGATATCCGCTGGCGATACCCCACTGATGCGCGAGGCTTGCGAAAGAGTAACAGGACGTATCTTTTTCAGCTTTTCGCGCCCTTCAAACGAGAGCGATACTATCTTGTCGTAATCGAAGTTGTCGGGAATACGCATACTCTCCAAGCGGTTGAGTTTATCAGCATTATTGCGCTCTTTTTCTATATAGCCGGCGTATTTCACCTCCACTTCCGCACAGGTTTTTTCTTCTTCGGTAAGTTCGTTCTTCTTTATATATTCGGCAATACGGTCTATAGTCTCAAAGTCAGCAAGAGTTACATCTGGGCGAGAAAGTACCTTTTGGAGCTTGTCGCCTTGTCTCATTGGTGAGGACTCGTATTTTTCGAGTATAGGGTTTACCTCTTCGGGGGTAACACTCAATTCCTTTATATAAGTGATAAATCCACTCACCTTGCGTTCTTTGGCTTCCCACGCACGATAGCGCGCTTCACTTACAGTACCTATTTCATACCCTAACGGAGTCAATCGTCTGTCAGCATTATCCTGTCGCAAGAGGGTGCGGTATTCAGCACGTGAGGTAAACATACGATAAGGCTCTTCGGTGCCTTTGGTGATGAGGTCATCAATCAAAACTCCTATATAAGCCTCATCGCGTTTCAGTACAAAAGGAGCTCGCTCGTGTATTTTCAGCACCGCATTCACGCCTGCCATTAGTCCTTGTGCAGCGGCTTCTTCATAGCCCGTAGTTCCGTTGATTTGCCCTGCAAAGAACAAGTTTTCTATGAGTTTTGTTTCAAGGGTATGTTTCAGCTGGGTAGGCGGGAAATAGTCGTACTCTATCGCATATCCTGGACGGAAAAACTTCACCTTCTCAAAACCTGCTACCTGACTCAGGGCAGCGTATTGCACCTCTTCGGGCAAAGAAGTCGAAAAGCCGTTCACGTACATCTCTACGGTATGCCAGCCTTCGGGCTCTACAAACAGCTGATGATGGTCTTTGTCGGCAAAACGATTTATTTTATCTTCTATCGAAGGGCAATAGCGCGGTCCTACCCCGTGGATAATGCCCTGAAACATAGGCGAACGGTCGAAGCCCGTGCGCAATATATTATGTACGCGCTCACTGGTGTACGTCATATAGCAGTCTTTTTGCACTGCGAGTGGCTGTGTTTCAGCAGAGAAAGAAAACTTTTGCGGATGCTCATCGCCCGGTTGAGGAATCATCTTACTGAAATCAAGCGAACGTGCATCTACACGTGGAGGCGTACCTGTCTTCATACGTCCCGCCTCAAAACCGTGTTGTACGAGGCACTCGGTGATGCCGTATGCTGCGGGTTCACCTGCACGCCCTCCGCCAAACTGTTTCAGCCCTATGTGCATCACTCCGTTCAAGAAAGTACCATTGGTGAGCACTACACTCTTCGCTTTGATAGTAATCCCCAACGAAGTGCGTACTCCTACTACCTTGTCTTTCTCAATCAGAAGGTCGTTTACCATTCCTTGAAAGAAATCAAGTGTAGGCAGACTTTCCAACTGTAATCGCCACGCTTCCGAAAAACGCATACGGTCAGATTGTGCACGCGGACTCCACATAGCAGGCCCCTTCGATTGGTTGAGCATTTTAAATTGAATAGCGGTTTTATCAGTGATAATCCCCATATAGCCCCCCAAGGCATCTATTTCGCGTACTATCTGCCCTTTGGCAATACCTCCTACAGCAGGGTTACAGCTCATTTGGGCGATATGTTGTAAGTTCATAGTAATCAGTAGTGTGCTGGCTCCCATATTGGCAGCCGCAGCGGCAGCTTCAGCACCTGCGTGTCCTCCGCCCACTACTATCACATCATATTCAGTTGTAAACATTTGTCTAATTTGCAAATGTGCTAATCTGCTAATTTGCTAATTTTTCTTTAGAAGTTTATACAGTTCTTTGATACTCTTTTCGAAGCGTTTGATGAGTTTAGGATTAGTTACTTTACTGCGTAACTGAGGTTGTTCATACCAAGCGGTATCAGCACCTGCCCTACTATGACTCAGTTCCAATTGGTTGTCTATATTTACAATAAAATAATAATCAGAAGGAAAATAAGAGTCTTTTTCATCAAAGAACACAATAGATTTCGGTAGATAAAAATCTCCATATTCATAGGTAGTGTGAGGTTTTTCGGTATTCCACACTACAGCATACTTAAAACCTTTGGTGTTGTTCCAAAAAGCCAACGGCGATGTTTTCTGAGGAAGCTCAAAAATCTGCAAGGCATCTTCGGGAATGAAAGCACTGAGTTGTATGATTTTATTGAATAAATCAACGGTAATCACCTCGTTCCTTAATGGGTGACCGTGTAGTTTCCTCTCTCTGTAATAGATTCTTGGCATAACAATTCAAACTCTTTTAAGTGTGCAAAGGTACAAAATAAAATCATAACTAAAAAATGATACGCAAAAAATAACATTTTTTCTCTTTCTAAATATCATTTTACAACCGTTTCACATACACCTCTTCTCCTTCCTACCTCCTCTTTTGTGTCTCTACACTTTGCCAAAGTTTCAAACTTAGTAAAGTTAATATAACCCTCTTTGTCTTTGGTTCTCCCTTTTTAGCCTCTCCCAAATTTGCTAATCTACTAATTTTTCATTTGTCTATCGCGCTATGACCTCACATTACCTCCGTGATTCGTCCCTCGTGATTCATCATTTGTCCCTCGTTATTCGCCCCTCGCCCTTCGTCATTTCTTCCTTTTTCCGCCATACTCCCCCCTAGTGCCTATGGACTAAGACCTATTGCCTTTTCCCTTTCTTTCGCCTCGAAACCCTGTTTTTACCATTTTTATACTCGTTGTATCATATTATGAATCAACTTTTTATATACCCTTTCTATACCAATCGTCCAAGATTCGTATAAGCTTCCTATAAGCTCTCTATAAGCTAACCCCACCCTCCTTACACCCTTTTTTCACCAAAAATCCTCCTAACTCACTTTTTATATTTTTCGTTTTCCTCCGATAACTCAAACCAGTCCTATTTGTCCGACAACTCACACCTATTGAAAACCTTTTTTATCACTACCCATTTCCAAATTTCCTCATTTCCTAATTTTCTAATTCTCTTATTTCCTAATTTTCTCCCGCCCGTGCGGTTCGCACCTAATTTACTAATCACTCAAACTCTCATTAGCCTAAAAACACTTCAATTTCAATAAAAGAATAATATTTCAAAATGTTAAATAAAGTTAAATTTCACAGAAAGTTACAGTTTAATAAATAGCGCTTAAAAGCGAATTATGAGTCCCTATATACTTGAAAATAAGTATTTTGCAAAGCAATATGTGAAAAACTGAAAAAAACGCAATGTTTTTGGCGATTCTCTGAAAATATTGCAAAGAATTCGGCAAAATGATGAAAAAAAATAGGGTATTTTCAAGAAATGCACTTGTTTTATTCAAAAAATAGTATTAGGAAATTATACACATTTGGTTATTTAACATAGAAAAAAATTACCCATAAAATTTGCTTTTATAATTTTTTTTTCTGAACCTTTGCAAAATTAATTGAACGAAATAATATAATAGCGATGAAAGAAAAATTGATGTATGCACTGTTATGCACTGTGCTGTTCTTTGGTGTTGCCTTTGCCCAAGAACGCACCGTAACAGGGGTAGTAAAAGATGAAGCAGGCACTCCACTACCCGGTGCCTCAGTACTGGTAAAAGGTACTTCTCACGGGGTCGCCACCGATTTCGATGGCAAATACTCCATTAAAGTACCCAATGACAGCGCCGTATTAGTCTTTTCTCAGCTGGGGAGTGCCTCAGTAGAGAAAGTAGTAGGTACTGCCAAAGTGATTAACGTTGTCCTTAAAGAGAACGTAACTGAACTTAAAGGGGTAGTCGTTACTGGTTACCAAGAGTTCGACCGTTCTAAATTTACAGGTAATGCTCAAACCCTCAAAGCCGACAATATCAAAATGGACGGCGTAGTCGATGTAGGTCGTATGATCGAAGGTCGTGCCGCAGGGGTAAACGTGCAGAACATCTCTGGTACTTTTGGTACTTCACCTAAAATTACCATTCGCGGGGGCTCATCTATCTTCGGCGATACCAAACCCCTATGGGTGGTCGATGGTGCTGTACAAGAAGAGGTAGTACCGCTAACCTTCGAGCAACTCGCTTCGGGTGATGCTTCTACTTTGGTGAGTTCGGCTATCTCTGGTATCAATGCGAACGATATTGAGAGTATCGAAATCCTCAAAGACGCCTCAGCTCTTTCTCTCTATGGAGCACGTGCTCTAAACGGTGCCGTGATTATCACTACCAAAAGTGGTAAGAAAAACGTAAAAACACAGATAAACTACCAATTAGAAGAGTCCGTGCGTATGATTCCTAACTATAATCAGTACGACATTATGAACTCTCAAGAAACAATGGACGTATATCAAGAGTTGGAACGCAAAGGCTACTTCTCGCTTTCTTCTCATACCCAAGCGCGTTACGGTGGGGCTTACAATATAATGTATCGTGCTATCGATACCTTTAATCCCGCTACAGGCACTTTCTTACTCGAAAATACCGATGCAGCACGGGTTGCTTTCTTGCGCAAATATGAATACGCCAATACCGATTGGTTTAAAACGCTCTTCCGTCCGTCGCTCACTCAAAATCATACGGTGAGCCTTTCAGGTGGGGGTGAAAATGCAACGGTGTATGGTTCAGTAGGTTTCTTTGTAGACCCCGGTTGGACAATTGCCGACCGTGTACACCGCGTAACCGGTAACCTCAAAACCACCTATACGCTTTCACCTAGCGTAAAGATAGGAGTGCTTACACAAGGCTCTATCCGTACCCAAAAAGCTCCTGGTACTTATAGCCGTGCTGCTAATGCCGTAACAGGAAGTTATGAACGTGATTTTGATATCAACCCTTTTAGCTATGCGCTCAACACCACTCGTGCTTTGCGCCCTTATGGCGATGATGGTAAGTACGAGTTTTACCGTTATAACTATGCTCCTATGAATATCTTGCACGAGCTCGCCAATAACTATATGGATTTGAATGTGCTTGAGTATAAAATTCAAGGCGACTTAGAAGTAAAACTCGCCAAAGGATTGAAGTATAATTTCCTTGGCTCTGTACGCCACGTAAAGAGTTCAAACGAGCACTCTATGAGAGAAGATTCTAACGTAGCAGGGGCTTACCGCGCCAATCAGACTACTGTTGTAACCAAAGCCAATCCTTTCTTATTTACTGATCCTGCCGACCCTGATGCCCTTCCTCAAGTAGCATTGCCTAATGGAGGTATATACAAACGCACTGAAAACAACTTGCAAAGTTATTACTTCCGCAATGCCTTAGAGTACAAACGCTTGTTTAAAGACGTACACGACCTAAAAGTATTCTTAGGGCAAGAGTATCGCCATACCGACCGCGATAACTCTTTCTTCAACGGATATGGCTATCAGTTTGCACGTGGAGGAACCGCCTTTACCGATTATCGCATTATTCAAAAAGCGATACAAGAAAATACCCCTTATTTTGGCAAATCATACACCAAAGAGCGTGGTATAGCTTTCTTCTTGCAAGGTACCTATACCTATGATAACCGCTATGTTTTTGCTGGTACACTGAACTATGAAGGTTCTAACCAATTAGGGCGTAGTCGCTCTGCTCGCTGGTTACCTACTTGGAATGCGAGTGCTCGTTGGAACGCTTCCAACGAGAAATTCCTCGAAGATAATAACACTATCTCTAACCTTGCTTTTCGTCTTAGCTACGGACTTATCGCTGGTTTAGGAGCTGCCAGCAACGCTTTAGCTATCTTCGAAAATAGTATTGCCAATCGTTATAACTCTGCCGATAGAGAAAGTATGATTGCTATTAAGTCCCTACAAAATAGTGAACTCACTTGGGAAAAAGTCTACGAGAGCAACTTAGGAATAGAGTTAGGCTTGTTTAAAAACCGTATCAATTTGTCATTAGACCTTTATCAAAAGAACTCTAAAGACCTAATTGACTATGTTCGCACCTCAGGTATTGGTGGTGAAATTACCAAATTAGCCAACAATGCCACAATGGTAACAAAAGGGATTGAACTCGCTTTGGATACCAAAAATATCAAAACCGACGATTTTAGCTGGAATACAGGTATCAATTTCGCTTATTTCAACCAAGAAATTACAAGCCTTCTATACAAACCTAATGTATTTAACTTAGTGCGCGAAGTAGGAGGAAATGTAGTAGGAGGTGCCCGCAACACTTTGTATTCTTATGATTTCAGAGGGTTAAATGATAAAGGTCTCCCCGTGTTTAACTTGCGCAATGGCAGTACCGATTATGCAGATATTGATTTCCAAAACCGTCAAGATATCCTTTCTTATCTCAAAAAAGAAGGAGCGGTAGAACCTAATCTCACCGCTGGGCTCTCCAATACTTTCAAATATAAAAATTGGGAATTTAGCTTTTTGATTACGGCTTCAGCTGGTAACAAAATACGCAAAGCAGACCAATATACTGTAGATTACAACGACCTCAGTGTATTCCCTAAGGAAATGAAAAACCGATGGGTAAGAACAGGTGACGAAAAGATAACTAATATCCCTTCTATTCCTTCTAAATTCACTCTGAATGAGGTGGGAGAAGATACTTTGCGTCGCGTGTACAATGCCTACAACCATTCTACTGCCCGTGTAGTAGATGGCTCTTTCATTCGTATGAAAAGTATGAGTCTTTCTTATACTTTTGCCAAAGACGTATTAGATGCCTTGCACGTAAACAATCTTACCTTGCGCTTACAAGCCACCAATCCGTTCTTGATTTATGCCCATAAAGACCTCAACGGGCAAGACCCCGAGTTCTTCCGCACTGGTGGGGTTGCCTATCCTGTAAGTGCTCAATATACATTTACTATCAATTTAGGAATCTAAAAATGAATACACCGATGAAAAATATACTATATACCACCACAAGAATAGTAGCCATAGGATTACTATTCGCTTCTTGTGATAAATTCTTAGACGAAGTCCCTGATACTCGTACCGAAATCGATACTCCCGAAAAAGTACAAGAACTCTTGGTAAGTGCCTATCCTGATGCTTTGTATATGGATATTGCCGAAACAATGAGTGATAATGCAGGTGATAAAATAAGTCTTACCGAAACTTCTATCTTAAACACAGAACTCTACCAGTGGAAAGATAGCAAAGAAACCCGATGGGATGCTCCTACTTTCTATTGGAAGGCAGCTTGGGGTGCCATAGCCTCTGCTAACCACGCCTTAGAAGCCGTAGAAAAACTAGGTGGAGGTTCCTCTCTTAATTACCTCAAAGGAGAAGCACTCGTAGCACGCGCTTACGCCCATTTTATGTTGGGGCTGTTGTGGTGTAAGCCCTACAACCCTGCTACCGCCTCTTCCGATTTAGGATTACCTTATGTAACCGCTGCCGAGAAAGTAGTATTTGCTAAGTACACACGCTTGTCGGTAGAAGAATACTATAAGGCTATCGAAAAAGACCTCGAAGAGGGCTTACCTCTTATCGATAATACCTCGTATAGCAAGCCCAAATTCCACTTTACCAAAGAAGCTGCTCATATTTTTGCTACTCGTTTCTACTTAGTAAAAGGAGAATGGGCTAAAGTTATTGCACACGCCAATGAAGCTCTTGGTAGTAATCCTGCTGCCAAAGTACGCGATATAAACAAGATAAATACCCTTACCACTTTGCAACGTCAGGCGCAATACAGTAGTACCAGTGAGCCTTCCAACGCTTTGATTACAGGAGCCTCTTCCAAATATCAAAGAAACCTTAGTCGTAATAAATACGGGATGACGGCTACTTTATCTGTCTATTTGTCGCAAAGAAGCTTACACCCACTTAATATGCCTTGGGCATATGATTTCCAAGGAGGTAATGAGAATGTACAGAATATTCCTAAATATCAAGAATATTTTAAAGTAGACAACGTTTCAGCAGGTACAGGTTACCCCTACGGAATGGCTACTCTCTTGCTTTATGACGAAGCCCTGCTTAACCGTATGGAAGCCTATGTAATGACAGGGCAAACAGCTAAGTTTATCGAAGACCTAAAAGTGTATTTACCTTTTAAAACAGGGGAAACACTCGATGTAAGTAACATTACCGAAACAGCTCTTAATACCAAATACAACGGAAAAGGTACTGAGCTCTCTCCTGCTTATACACTTACCACTCCTCAGCGCCAAATGTTGCAATGTCTGCTCGATTTGCGCCGTATAGAATTTGTTTTCGAAGGATTGCGCTGGTTTGATATCAAACGCTTTGGTTTAAAAGTAATTCACCAAAAGGGAAACCAAACCTTAGAACTCAACAAAGGCGATTTGCGTCGTGAGTTGCAAATACCCGAAGACGCCTTGGCTGCTGGTATTACTCCTAATCCAAGATAAAAAAACAAGTATCAATTAATAATTTAACAATTGACAATTGTATGAAAAAGATATACTTTATAGCAATGTTCACTCTCTTGTTAGTGGCTTGCAACAGAAAAGAGACACTTAGTGATAAAAGTGTGCTTAAAACCAAAGTAACAGCTCAAACTGAATTGGATACTTATATATACAACAATTTCCAAAAACCTTATAACATTATAGTTACTTACAACTGGAAAGATTCCGATTTCGAGTTTAACAAGTTTCTATATCCCCCTACCGAAAGTAAAATAAAACCTATGCTTGAAGTAGTTAAAAAGGTTTGGATAGATAGCTATTCCGAAATAGCAGGAGCTAACTTTATAAAAGAAGTGGCTCCAAGACAAATTTCATTGGTAGGAGGTTATAACGTTAATGAAAACGGTACGATTACTCTTGGTTTTGCTGATAGTGGTATGAAAATTACTCTTTTTAATGTCGACCAGCTCGACCTTACCAATCACGTTGGCACTCGCCAGTATTTTCATACCATTCAGCACGAATATTGCCATATCATCAACCAGAAAAAACCCTATTCTACTGAGTTTGGCAAAATAACCCCCAACTATACCTCCGTTTGGGCAAACTATAGAAATGATGAAGCTAACGAGTTGGGCTTTATTACCAATTATGCTAGAGCCAATGATGTAGAAGACTTTGCCGAAATGACCTCTACAATGCTTGGGATGAGCAAAACTGCTTGGGATGCTAAAGTAGAGGCTATTACAGATACCAAGGCTAAAGAAGCTATTCGCAAGAAAGAAGAATTTGTAGTAGCCTATTTTAAAAGCGAATGGAATATAGACTTTTACGCACTACAAGCCAAAGTAGAAGAACAAATGCTTTCTGTATTACAATAAAAACCTGATGAACGATGAAAAAGATAATATTCACACTAATAGTATTGGCAACACTGGTTGCTTGCCAAAAGAACGAACCCGATAGCTTGTTCGACAAGAACCCTTCGGAACGTTTTGAAGAAAGTCAAGCCGAATTGCGTAAAGAACTTACTACTGCTCAGCAAGGCTGGAAACTTACCTATTTTACTAAAGAAGGCGTATTTGGTGGCTACCATTTTTTGATGAAGTTTACCCCCGAAGGTCTTGTAACAATGGTATCCGATTTCAATAGTAGTACAATCTCTCCTACCACCAGTAAATATGAAATACAAGAGGGACAAGGTACTATGCTTGCTTTCACCACTAAAAATTATATTCACGAATTAGCAGATGCAATGCAAGGAATACGAGGTAAAGGGTATGCAGGGGAATTCGAATTTATTTATTATGGTAAAGAGGGGAACAAACTTAAATTCAAAACCCAGCGCAAATCTACTGAGCAGTTTGTATATTTCGAACCCGCTACAGCACAAGATTGGACAGACATTACTACGCTTTCAAGTAATCTCAGTACCTTGGTTGAGAATATGTCTAATTATTATATGAAAGTAACTGCTAATGGCACTAGTACTGATTATGAAATTGGTATGCAAAACGGGCTTATAGGGGTAGCACCTCTCAACTCTAATACACCCTCATTAGCTTCGACAATGGCTACTAAAACAGGAGTAGCCTTTAAACCTGCCCTTACTATACAAGGCAAGAAGTTTACTGAACTAACCCGTGATGATAGTACCACCCCTCCTACCTATAAAGCCACCGTAGACGGGGTAACGGCAGAAGTATATTTTTCATTAACACCTCCTGATGTATTTGTTACAGATGATTATAAAGATGTTAATACAAAAATAGTAGCATTCATCTTACTTACAGATGAAATGAAAAAATATACAAATATTACAAGTACTCCTTTCTATGAAAATGTCCTAAAAGCAAGTGATAATAGTGATTTTACGAGAATTCAATTAGTATTTAATAGAGGAAAATGTACGGTTAGCTTAGGATATGACTTTAATGGAACAGAGAACTACATTGCAGTTCTCTATGACTATGAATTAAGAAATAAGCGTTTATATTTAAAAAATAGAGTAAATCGCCCTAAGGATGCTGTTTGGCAAGATCCTGCTAATAGTGCTATTCTACAAAAGGCTGAAACAGCTCTTGATTATTTTACTGATATTTCTGCTGATGGTTTTTATGTGACAAAACTTTCAAGAAGAATTGGACGTTATAACAATCCTGCTTATACTTTACAAAGTGCTAATACACCAGAGAATAATACTCCTTATTATGCACAAATGAGATAAAAATAAATAAACTGTATAAAAAGTTTCAAGATTATTTTTGCATCACCACACTTTGCCAAAGTTTCACACTTTGGCAAAGTTATTTAACCTCTAAAACTCTGACCTAAATGTACAAATTTATCCTTATAATAGCTGTACTCCTGCTCATTACTCATATTTTCTATGAGCCCTCAGTAATAGGTATTACTGCCCTATTACTGCTTATTGTGCTATCTATTTGGAAAATAAAAAACAGTACTAACACCTAAACAAAATACAAATGAAAAAGTTATTATTATCCCTGCTTTTATGCGCTACTGTTAGTGCTTTTAGCCAAGAAAAAGGAAGCGCTAAAGATAGTATTCCGTATGCGAAATGGTCATTCATACCCTCTGCCGGTATAGGTTTTGCCGAAATGGTAAGCAACGATTTTCAAACCTTCGGGATTTTTGAACACGGTCATTTACAAATACACTATTATCCCGAAAGAAACTTCCGTTTGGAAACAGGATTAGGAGTATCTCATTTTTCACAAGGAAACTTTAAAGAGAGTGAAAAAGAATACTCCCTGCTAAGGGTAGCCACCCTTGAAGTACCTGTGAGATTAGAAGTGCTTACTCCTGTAAATAACAATGTTTATCTCCTTACAGGTGGGGGATTACAGTTCAACGCTCCTATATGGCATCAGTTTAAAACCCAAGACGTAAACTACCAAAGCTCCACAGGAGGTACTCTCAACCTCTCTCTTCACCTCCTCGCTGGGATAGAAATCTACGCTACCGATAAAACCATACTCTCTATTTATGGAGAATACGGAGGCTCTTTTTGGCAAAAAGGAAACTATGTAACTCGCCATCAAGCTACTATTAATGTTGGTTACACTTATATATTCTGAAAAACGTCAGTTCTCACAGGTGCGAGCCACACGGGCAGGAGAAAATTAGCAAATGGGTAGTGATAAAAAGGTTTTTTGATAGGTCTGACTTGTCGAACAAATAGGACTGGTTAGGGTTTTCGAAAGGAAACGGAAAGGTTCGGAAGGGAGAGTTCAGGTAAGAGGTAAAAGATAAGAGGTAAATTGGGTACACTTAGCTTATAGAGAGCTTATAGGAAGCTTATACGAATCTTGGACGATTGGTATAGAAAGGGTATATAAGTAATTGATTTATACCGTAATATAACAACGCTAAAAATGATAAAAACGAGGTTTCGAGGCGAAAATAAGAGAAAGGATAGACGGATTACTGAAGGTCTCGGAGAGACTCTGAGAAACTCGGAGGTGCGAGCTATAGGGTCGTAAAGAGGGGAGTATGGCGATATAAAAGAGGAAATAGCATTTGATTATACCCGACTGATGTTAATCAAAAAGAGAGGGGAGACAGTTTACGTAAACTGTCTCCCCTATTGTTATATAAAATAATAGCGATGGGATTTTTCTATGGTTTAAAATACTTCTCTAAACTCTACTTCTTTATCGGTTTTGTTTACGATGAGTATTTCAGAAGATTGGGCAGTATAGCCTAAATCTTTACCTTCATCTATGGTATATTTCACCAAAATACCACCTGTAAGAGTGGTTTCTAAGGCTTTTACCACTATTTTTACTTCCTTATTGCTGGCAGGGGCTACGATAGCTAAAACGCTCTGTTTGCTGAAATCAATAGCGGTAGGGCGAGCCGTGATAGTAGTAGCACCTCCAAAGATACGGTCAAAATCAGCTTGTGAGTCGATTTTTAAAGTTTCTACTTTTGTATTTTGGAAACTATTATTGACAAAATAGTTCTCAGCGGGAGTGTAACTCACAGCATTTTTGCTGTTGCCACAACTGGCGAGGAACGTTGCTATTACTGCCATACTTAGGATAAGTCTTTTCATTATTTGTCACTTTTTAATGATAACCTGCTAACATATAGACAAAAACCGTGCCAAGACTATAAAAGGTCGCGTGCAATAAGGCGTTCCATACCTATTTTTTTTGCTGCACGGTCACCTTGTAAACCGTGTAAAAAAACACCTAAGCAAGCAGTTTCCACCGCACTATAACCCTGAGCCCGTAAGCCCGTAAGCATTCCGGTAAGCACATCGCCACTACCTGCCGTTGCCATTCCTGCATTTCCAGTGGAATTTATCCAATACTTTTCTCCATCGGTTATCATCGTATAGGCTCCTTTGATAAGAAGTATTACTTTGTGCTCTTTGGCAAAGGCTTTGGCTTTAGTGAGCTTGTGCAAGTCGTCGTCCCACTTACCTATAAGACGCTCTAATTCCTTGGGGTGTGGTGTGAGAATTGCATCTTTTGGAAGGTTTATTAATTGTTCAGGATGTTGAGCGAGGATATTCAGTGCATCGGCGTCTATTACAAAAGGAATATCAGGGTATTGTTGAAAAAGACCAAAGAGTGCTGAGGCGGTTTCGGGATGCGTACCCCAACCGATACCCACGCCTATGGCAGAGGGCGTAAAAGGAATCTCTGCTGGCTTATAGTATTTTTCTTCCTCGCAGGTGAGTACCATCGCCTCGGGTAGGGCAGTTTGCAGTATGTTATAACCACATTGGGGAATAGCAACGGTAAGCAGACCTGCCCCTGCACGCAATACGGCTGTCCCGCTAAGCACTACCGCCCCTATTTTACCATAGCTTCCCCCTACGAGCAACGCGTGCCCATAAGTACCCTTGTGCGAAAATTTGGCACGTCGTCGTTGTAATTGCTGTATATCGGATTCTAGATAGTAGAAATCGGGGTGAAGAGTCTTTAAAAAATGCTCGTCCAAACCTATGTTGAGCACTTCCCACTTACGGATATAACAACCTGTGGAAGGAAGGAAGAAAGGCAATTTCGGGGCTTGAAAAGTGAGCACTTGGTGAGGGTGTACCCAAACCTCCTCGGAAGACGGAATGCGTTCGGTAGGCAGACCCGAGGGCATATCTACACTTAATATATAGCTGTTAGAGTCGTTTAAATTCCGAAATATTTGTTGTACCCATTTAGGAGCTGGACGGTTGAGTCCAATGCCAAAAACAGCATCTATCACTATCTTACCAAACGTAATATTATTTACTTGTTCGGCTCGTATTTCGGTAATCGCAATTCCTTGTGCTTCTAAGAGCTCTTTATTCTGCTGGCAATCGGGCGATAGGTGTTCGCTAAAGCAAAGCAGATAAATATTCACTTGCCAACCATCAGCTATGAGCATACGCGCCAAAGCAAGACCATCTCCTCCGTTGTTCCCTGTACCTGCCAATACGGTAACAGTTCGCTCTTTGGGGAGGTGTTCTTTTATCCACTCAAAGAGTTTGGTTGTGGCGCGCTCCATCAGTTGCCACGAGGTGATACCTTCAGCAGAGATAGTATGCGCATCAGCTTCGCGCATTTGTTGTGTGTTTAGAATTTTCATTTCTCCAAAGTAAAAAAATGTTAGCTAATCAAAACATTTGCTCATCTACTAATCTGCTAATTTCTAAATTAAATTGCGTGCGTAACTCGCTTTTAATTCTTATCAGGTTTATAGAGTGATTGCTTAAAGAGCTCATCGGGTTTCATTGCCAAAATTTTCAACATAGATTCCTCTTTATGATTTTTAGCATAGGCTTGTACTATGCGTAGTCCTATAAATCTACCTATTTGTCCTGGTGATTCATTATCTAATTCTAAGTAAAACTTGGAGAAGGGGGCTGGATACAAAAAGCGGGTGAGCAGTTTCTTATCTGTTTGATACAGCAATTCTTTTTCTATAAAATAACGCCATATCTCAGCTTCGTTTGCCTCAGCCCAAGCGTACTTCTTCGCATCATACCGCAAAAGGTCAGCGGGTGTTTTTTTGGGTAATAGCTCACTTTCTAGATAGAGCTTTTTGCCCTCGTAAATCATATTGTCCAAGAAAGTGAGGTGTATGCCACGAGGTACGAGTTTATCGGCAAAAGCATCAGCTACATCTATCACAAGGTTTTTCTTGTCTAAATCAGCCCTGATGTACTTATCCATATCTTGGTAGTATTTGTGTTGAGTTCCTAAGTAATTATCTGTACCGATAAGTAAGAGACTATCGGCATAAATCACTCGGGTTTCATAAGCTACCCTACTGATGAGCATCACTACTTTAGGTGGCTCAAACTTGGGGAAATAGTACTTAATATGCTGAAACAAGTTCTTAATCTCTTTCTTCTCAGCAGAAAGTGTACCTACACTCTTTTCAATTTCTCCGTACAAATCGGCATAATGCAGATTCGCAAAAGCAGGAATATCAGGGAAGATAGAACCCTTGCGTATCTCACACCACTCTTCGGGGGTAACGCTCTGAGTGAAAAAATAAGGATACTGTGCACATAACTCACCCATTTTTGCATCAGGAGTTTTCATAAAGAGCGAATCAAGACGTATCCAACCAAAGTCCATCGGAATCGCTGCTATTTCTTTCTCTTTTTTGTCGCTACAAGCCATTGCTAATAGCAGACTCGTAAAAATGAATATTTTCTTTATCATAGTATTTGTTATTAGTCGTTAGTTTTAGCTCTTAGATTATTGTCCAATTTAGCTAATTATTCCACTCCAAAAACTGGGTATCTATTCCTCTTTGGGTGCAAAGATAAAGCAAATTTATCAATTTAACAATTAGTCGTCAGCCTTCAACCTCGTATAACCAGTCCGGCTCGCCCAAGTAATCGCCTGTCGTACTGCAACCAATAATAAGAAAAGTCGTTCAGCACCTTGCCAAACGACCTTTCACAAATATTAATCCTCTAAAATTATTTCTTCTTTTTCTTCTCAAAATTCACCGCACACGAGTCGATTTCCGATACGCGCAAAGTGTTTACCATTCCCTTGCCTTGCATTGGCATCGACACGAGACTTATCATTATATCACCCATATCCACGTAGCCTTTTTCGTTGGCAATGTGGTTAATGTCTTCAATAAGCTCATCAGTAGAGACAAAGCGGTCGTAGTAGAAAGTAGTTACCCCCCACAAAAGGTTCAACTGGGTGAGGATACGCTTGTTGGCAGTAAAGATGAGAATGTGCGAATTAGGTCGGTACGACGAAATGCGGAAAGCAGCATACCCACTGTTTGTAAGTGAAGTAATCACTTTAGCATTGGTGTCGTTCGCCATCTTGGCTGCGTGAAAACAGATAGTGTTAGTTACATAGCGCAACGAACGGATAAAAGGTGTAACAAGTGGTACTTGTATCAAATTCGAATCCTCTACACTCTTGATGATGCGAGTCATTTGTTGGATTACCTGTACAGGATATTTTCCTACCGAAGTTTCGCCTGAAAGCATTACCGCATCAGCACCGTCCATTACCGAGTTTCCTACGTCGTTTACCTCAGCACGGGTAGGTGTCAAACTGGAAATCATACTTTCCATCATTTGGGTAGCGATGATTACCGGAATGTGGTGTGATTTAGCCTTGCGCACCAATTCCTTTTGGATAAGAGGCACTTCTTCCGCTGGGATTTCTACCCCAAGGTCTCCACGAGCCACCATTATACCGTCGCAAGCCGCCATAATCTTATCGATATTCACCAAGGCTTCTGGCTTTTCTATCTTAGCGATGATAGGAATGCGGTGTCCAGCATTTTCTTCGATGAGGTCTTTTAAATCCTGAATATCTTCAGGGTGACGCACAAACGAGAGCGCAAACCAGTCTACGTCTTGTGTGATAGCAAAAAGAGCATCACGCACGTCTTTTTCGGTAAGCGCAGGGAGTGATATTTTGGTGTTAGGCAAATTCACGCCCTTTTTAGATTTCAGCGGACCGCCTTGTACTACTACTGCTATTACCTCGTCTTCGCGGTTGGTGGATTCTACTTCAAAGATAAGTTTCCCATCGTCTAACAAAATGCGTTCTCCGGGGTTCACATCGGTAGGGAACTCTTTGTAGTTCATATATACGCGCTCTTTAGTTCCTACGAAGGGCTCTCCGGTAACGAAAGTAACTCGGTCACCAGGGTATACCGTAGCGTCGTCTTCCATTACCCCCACACGCAATTTAGGACCTTGTAGGTCAGCGAGGATAGCGGTATGAAAGCCGTTTTCTTCGTTGATTTGGCGAATCATTTGCACGCGGTTGCGCACATCATCGTAATCGGCGTGCGAGAAGTTGATGCGGAATACATTTACCCCCGCAACCATCATATCTCTTATCACCTCAGGACTCTCGGTCGCTGGACCTAAGGTCGCTACAATCTTTGTTTTCTTTGTATTTAACATTCTTGAAAAATCAATTTATATTTTTTATCTAGGGTATCAATTGCTATTTCTCGTGCGGTAGTGGCAGGCACTTCACGAAGCCGATTTAAAATTTTCGGTATATCCAGCCGCCCTTCAGTATCTATCTTCAAAAAGTAATCCACCTTCTTTTCGTTCTCAACCAAATATTGCAGCTGTGGCAGTTCTTCAAAAAGGGTAACCACAGCCGTAGGAGCTTGTGTGTCTTGCAGTTTGTTAGCTATACAATGCCAAATAATATCCGCAGAGGTGTCCTCCCAAGTATAATAGGAAAACTGTCCTCCCGAAGGCATCGTCAAACAAGCCTTTCCTTTTGTCTTAGCCAACTGCAAATGTAGCGTTTTATTTAAGAAATACGCCAGCTGATAGTCTTCCAAATGGGTGTGAAGAGCGATAAGTTTATAATCGCAAAAAAACTCTGTCGATAGCTTCAGTTTTGCCATAACCACTCATTTCGGGTGCAAAGATACAAAACAATTCACAATTAGCAATTAACCATTGATAATTTTAACACGATTGCTTCTTCTACTATCAAAACCGCACTCCAAAGCTAAACCCTATCCCTCTATACTCCATCATCTCAGGAGTTTCACTCCAAAGGAGAGGTTCTGCTACATCAAAACTCGTGTAAGAAGTATAAGCCGATAAAAACATACTATACTTGTTTCTCACTAAAAACGGAATGGACAGCCCTACCTTCACTTCCCCCATCGATGGTTTTACTAGGGTGCTCAAAGGCAAAAAGCCAGCTACTTGTACAAAAACATTTCCCTGATAATTCTTTACAGGGTTCAAACGGAGTACACTACCCAATTTTAATCCTGAGGCTACAGGGTTTTGAAAATGTGTAAAACCGCCTACCGCTCCTACACTCAATATCCTAAACAAGCGGTAATTTACTGTAAAATCACTTGAGATAATAGGCTTCTCAGTTAGTAATGCCTCGTCGCCTTCATACAAATTCGTACGAGAGTTTAACCAGCTATAAGAGTATTTTGCGCCACCATTTCGAGGAAAAGTAAAACTTAATTCCCCTTGGTAAAACCACCTACTTTCTTTCTCAGGCACTACTTGCGTTATAGTTTCCGTGCTTACATTTCCTATAACCGATGTGCTTTCCGTATTTTCCTGTGCCGTAGCCAATCCCACAGCAAAAAAAGGTATTATATAAAGTATTTTTTTCATTCTATAATTATTAAGTTTTAAAACCGTATCCCAAAGCCAAAACCGACTCCGCGATACTCTACTAAGTCCGGTGTTTCATCAGCAAATAAGGGTTTAGCAGGGGTAAAACTTGTATAAGAAGCGTGTAGAATAACCCCGACACTGTATGATTCTTCAACAAGAAGAGGTATACTCAATCCTATCTTTGCCTCTCCTGTTGAAATTTTTACGTTATGTAAAGGAAAAAAACCAGAAAACTGAGCAAAGATATACCCAAAAGAGTCTTCAATAAGCTCATATCGTATGACACCTCCTAATTTTAAAGCTGTAGCAATAGGATTTCTGAAATGATTTATCCCTGTTAATGCTCCTATGCTAAATCTCTCAAAGAGTAAATAATTCATAGAAAAATCCGTGGAATATATTACTTTTGTTTTTAATACAATATCTTCATTTCCTTTTATATTTGCTGTCTTTGTATTAAAAGAATAAATAGATTTATCTTTATTGGGTACCGTAAGGTTTACCTCAGCTTGTGAAAACCAACGTTTGTCTTCAAGATTTTGTCCTTTTACTAAATATGGAAGTACTAAAAAAAATATTATATAAACTATTTTTCTCATAATAATCTCTTTTTATTTTTCATAAACCATTCTCACACCTCTCCAAGTACCTCCTACTCTTGCCATACCGTAAAAGTCATATTTTACAGTCTTATATTCTCTTAATTCGGGAGGTTTTACTCCAAAATTGTTATACCATTTACCTCCCTTCTTGTCAACAGAACTTGTAAAGGTAAGAAGAAATCCATAGTCAGTGCTTAGATGTATTTTTTTCTTATTTGTATTCTCACCTTGGTAACGTTCTGCAAAATACATTGCTTCTATTTCATCTTCAAACTGAGGAGTTCTAACCACAGCAAACTCTTTATCTTTTGAACCTATATTTCTCAGAAAATCAAAACCCATTTTATAGAGTGTTGCAATGTTTTTTTGTGACAATAAATCTGATACAAAAAGCTCTTTTTCATAGTCTATTTTATACCCAGCAACACTTGGAATATAAATTGTAAGTAATTTTTCATTATTATATTTTATAAAAGGAAGTTTTGCTTCCTCTACTTTAAAAGTTGATTTTAAATAATTATTTTGTGCGTGAAAGTAAAAATCTCCTTTGTAAGCAAGTATAATAAACTCATTTTCATCCTTAGCCGCTTGTAACTCTTTAAGAGGGGCTGTAGGCATTTTGTATGTCATATAAATATAATTAATTCCTAAAACTACTTCATTAGCCTTTGATGCCCACCATATCCTAAAGCGACGTGTTTGATTTCTTACTGAAATACCTACTGACTTATAAAATCCGTAATTTTGATTAAAAAATTCTATTTTCACACGATGTCTTCTGTCAAAATGCTCTGTTGCGACTCTACTTTCTCCAAATATTCTGTGAAGAAACCAATTTCTACCTCCTCTTGTTATAGGCAATCCATCAATAATAGGTTGTAATTCATTAGCAGGCGTTAAGTTCACTATTCTCTTTTGCTCTTCTTTAATATTGTTTCTCTCTAATTCAGAGATAGGAGCTATAAATCTGTATACCCCGTCTGCTACTTGCTGTTTTCCAGAAGCAGTTTCCCGAAGTTTTAATAATTCCTCAGCTGAAAGTTGAGGTTGACGGTCTTTTAGATAGTTTTTAAGTTTAAGAGAATCCTTTAGATGAGAAGAAAAAACTCCTCTTGTAGTAAACTTGTATAAAGTGTCTTTTACAACTATTTCATTATTTTCATCAATAAAAGAAGCCAAAAGAGGGTCTGAAATCATATTTTCTTCCTCTTTCTCCTCTTCTGTTTCATCATCAACCGTATCTGGTTTTCCTTCATAAAGTTTTATGAGTTCAGGGTCATTTTCTATATCCCCAATAGGATATTTAGGACGAAATCCTTTTAAATAAAGTTCTTTCATCTTTTTTTCTAAAAGCTCTTCATCATTTCTCAATTCTCCCATCATTTTAGATAAACTCTCAGAAGAAGAAAACTGGTAACGTCCTCCAACTACCCCATCGGTTACAAGAGTTTGTTGTGGCTCTTCGTTTTTTTGGTCTTCTACAAATGTGTCATTATCTTTCTTACAGCCAATAATGATAAATGACAGCAAAATTGTACTTAAAAAAATTCTTTTCATATAACATCTTCTTTTATTTCGGTGCAAAAATACAAAAAGAACACACAATACCAAAAAACAATTTTCAGGACACATCTCACCGCCCTTTGTTTTATCTTCGTTTTTCTTCTCGTTTATCACCTCCTAACCCTTCTCCTTTAACTATTCACTACCAACCACTTATATACCCTTTCTATACCAATCGTCCAAGATTCGTATAAGCTTCCTATAAGCTCTCTATAAGCTAACCCCACCCTCCTCATAGCCTTTTTTTATCAAAATTCCTCCCTCCCTTCTTCCGTTCTTTTCCGATACCTTTCTATTTCCTCAGCTCTCCCTAATAAAGCCACGAATCTCGTCTTACCTCCGTCCGACAAGTCCGAATCGTCCGATACTCCGAATATATACAACAAAAAAGGCTGTCCTAAAATAGGACAGCCTTTATTATATAACTTATACGGTTCGTACGCGCCTGTGTGGCTCACACGCTCACACTATTTTACTCCGTGCATCATCGCTTGAAGTTTCTTGTTAAGGAGTATCATTCCTAAACCGCAGAGGATTACAAATCCTGAAACCGCAGCAAATACTACGCTTGCCCCAAGTTTCTCTACGTAAGAAGCAATCACTCCTCCTGCTGCATTGGCGAAGAAAGCAGCCATCATCCAAACACCCATCATAAGTCCTGCTAAACGCGGAGGTGAAAGTTTTGTAACCGTAGAAAGTCCTACGGGTGATAAACACAACTCACCAATGGTATGTGTAAGGTAAGTAAGCACCAACCAAGCTAAGCTGGCTTTCACTGCTATATCTTTAGGGTCTACCCCTATGGAGCCACCGCGCTCATAAACAGCGCCAAGCATAAAGAAGAACCCTACCCCTAAGAGTATCATTCCCATTCCCATTTTAAACGGAGTAGTGAGACGTTGTCCCATTTTAGTACCCCAAAACGATGCAAATACCGGTGCTAATAATACAATGAACAATGGGTTTACTGATTGGAACCAAGCAGTAGGAATTTCAAAGCCCATCACCGTCCTGTTGATATAGTTATCGGTATAAAGGGTAAGCGAAGAGCCCGCTTGCTCAAATCCTGCAAAAAAGAAGATTGCAAAGAAGAAATAGATAAAGATAACAGCAATACGCTCTTTTTCTTCTTTGGTAAGTGGTTTTTGCACTTCGGCTTCCGAAAGTTCTTGTATTTTTTTCTTACCACCTTTTGGTTGCAATCCAAGGTCGCCTAAGTATTTCTGTGCAAAGAAAATAAATATCAACTCTCCTATAAGCATACCGATAGCAGCTGCCAAGAATCCATATCTATAACCGTAAGAAAGGATTATTTCTTTTCCTTGTGCATCTACACCGTGAGTAGCAAAGATGTTATCAGTAAGGAATCCAGTAATGAGTGGTGCTAAGAAAGCCCCTAAGTTAATACCCATATAGAAAATCGAGAAAGCCGAGTCTAAACGTTTATCACCTGATTCATAGAGTCCTCCTACTAAGGCTGAAATGTTCGGTTTGAAGAACCCGTTACCTATAATCAACAAAAATAGCCCTAAATATAAGCCAAAGTGAGTGTTTATAGAGAACAACGCAAACTCACCGAAGAACATTATGAGTCCCCCTAACAATACTGCCCTGCGTTGTCCTAAAAAGTTATCGGCTATCCAACCACCAATCAGTGGAGTGAAATAGGTAAGCCCTGTGGCAAAGCCATAGATAAGACTCGCTGTAGCTTTATCGAAAGCCAAACCGCCTTCAAGCCACGTCTTGGTGAGGTATAACATCAAAATACCACGCATTCCATAGTAACTGAAACGCTCCCACATACCTGTTAGGAACACCAAATAAAGCCCCTTAGGGTGCTTCTTTTTCGCATTTTCTACGTTTGTATCCATTTATTTAATAAATTAAAAAGTTTGTTTATAAATTAAAATTCTACATTAAATATTTTTAATCCAGTAAAGTTTTTCTTTTACAGATTGTCCCCCTTCGGGGGGACGGGGGCTTTGTTTATAAATTTTCTATGATAAAATTCGTCATTTTTGTATATAACTGATAGCGTGTGCTACCTGTGTTGTCGTAAATACCGTGATTCTTATCGGGGTAAATTAACCAATCAAAATCTTTTTGCAAACTCACCAAGGTATTGATGAGCACCATTGCGTTTTGCACGTGTACATTGTCGTCGGCACTACCGTGAATGAGCAGGTATTTACCTTTGAGTTTGGCAGCGTGAAACAACGGTGAATTTTCGTCGTAACCTTTTGCGTTCTCTTGGGGGGTGCGCATAAAACGCTCGGTGTAAATAGTGTCGTAAAAACGCCAATTGGTAACAGGGGCTACTGCTATCGCCATCTTGAATATATCACCTTTTTGAAACAAACAGTTAGACGACATAAAACCACCGAAACTCCAACCCCAAATGCCTATTCTGTTCTTATCTATATAAGGATAAGTCCCTACGAGCTGAGCGACTTCTGCTTGGTCTTCAACTTCGTATTTCCCTAGTTGCTGATAGGTGCATTTCTTAAAATCTGCTCCTTTATAACCTGTGCCTCTGCCGTCTACACATAGAACTATATAACCTTTTTGGGTGAGCATTGCGTGCCAAAAGTCGTTCATATCCCACCATTGGTCAGCTACTTCTTGTGAACCTGGTCCTGAGTATTGGTACATCAAGAGGGGGTATTGCTTTTTAGGGTCAAAATCCTTAGGTTTGAGCATATAAGCGTTGAAAGTACCCTTAGCAGTTTTCAGTTCCATAAACTCTTTTTCGGGCAAATTGTAGGCTTTGAGTCGCTGGGTATATTCGGTATTGGTAATGATTTCTTTGAGTTGTTTGCCGCTTTTGGTGTCGTTCAGCGTATAACGCGGAGGTGTAGAGGCATTCGCAAAAGCGTGGATATACATAGTGAAATCCCCGCTAAAGGTGCCTTTGTTCGTGCCTGCCTCAGTAGAAAGTGCGCGAGGGGTTTTGCCTTTGAGGCTCACTGCATAGAGTCCTCGGCGGGTAGAACCTATTTGGGTAGATTGGTAGAACAACTGTTGGGTTTTAGGATCATAACCATAACAATCGGTTACTTCCCAGTTACCACGCGTGAGCTGGCGTACTAATTTCCCTTTGGCATTGCAGTAGTAAAAATGGTTATTCCCATCTTTCTCCGATTGGTAAATAAAACTATTATCGGGTAAAAATAGTATCTCCTTGTTAATGCTTACATAAGTCGCGCTGGTTTCCTTCACTAAGGAAGTCGTTGCCTTCGTCTGGCTATTCACTTGCAAGAGTTGCCAATCGTTTTGGTGGCGATTGAGAGTTTGTACCGTCAGCTTATGAGGGTCGTTTGTCCATTGCAAACGCGGGATATAATAGGCTTTCAAGGGTATTTCAGCCACCGATTTATCAGCCACAGTATAGATATGCAAACTCACCGCCGAATTAGCTTCCCCTGCTTTGGGATATTTGAAAGTATAAGGCGTAGGATAGAGGTCGTAACCGTAGATATCCATTGAAAATTCGGGAACTTTGCGCTCATCCGAACGTATAAATGCTAATTGTGTACCATCGGCATTCCAAGCAAACAATCGCACAATCCCAAACTCTTCTTCGTACACCCAATCAGCAGTACCGTTAATGATAGCGTTCTTCTGTCCGTCGGTAGTGATTTGGGTTTCCACACCCGTCGTGAGGTCGTATAAATACAAGTTGTTTTCGTATACAAAAGCCAATTGCTTACCATTAGGTGAAAAAGTGGGGACTTGTATGCGCTTGTCGCTCACTTTTTTAAGGTCGCCAGAGGCGAGGTCGTACAGAAAATAATCGGCTATAAACGAATGTCGGTAGATATCCTCTTTGCGAGTGGCAATAAGGAGCTTTTTCTCATCGGGAGAAAACTCATAGCTCTCAATCCTGTTCACCCTTTCATTAGTTTCAAAGAGTGTTTGTACTTTGCTGAGCGTCGCAAAGTCGTAAAGGTTAATTTCCTGAATGTGTTTGTCACGGTTATATTCGAGCACTGTATATTGTGGGGTTTTCTTCAGTGCCTTCAAGTTGTACATACGTTCGGGGTAAAAAGCGTGTTGCGTCCAGATATTCTCTAAAGAAATAGACTGTGCAGATAACAAGTAAAAGCTAAGAAATAAAGCCAACAAAAGCTGGGTATGTAAGTATTGGTGCACTCTATTGCGTCTAAATACAGCCACCTTTTGTAATTCATAATTCGCCATTTCTAATTAGTCTTTTGTCATTTATCATTAACCTCTAACCATTGATTATTAATTTCGCGGTCAATATTAGTCAATATTTTTGATATAGAAGCTATCTTTTAATCTGTTTTTTTATATTTATTTTCTATATGATTGATTTTGAATAGCTCTCACTGTTCAACCGATTTTCATATTCCCCTAATACTTTTAGCTCTTCTGTCATAATATCCAAAAGTTGCATCGCTTGTTGGTATCGGGCATAGCTATCAAACACCACATCTACAAAGAATGCGTATTTCCAAGGAGTCTCTATTACAGGCAACGACTGTATTTTAGTCATATTCATATCATAATCACGTAACACGTTCAGCACCGTTGCCAAGCTACCACTCTTGTCATATACTTGGAATTTAAGCGTCGCCTTATTGATATCTCTTTTGGGTAGGTGTGCATCAGTAGTTTTAAGTACCACAAAGCGGGTAACATTACGCTTAATGGTTTGTATGCTTTCCGCAATAATAGGCAAGCCGTAGAGCTCAGAAGCCGATGCCGAAGCAATAGCCGCCACCCCTTTGAGTTGTTGCAAGTGTATCTGTCGTGCTGCCTCAGCTGTATCAGGAGATTCCACCAGTCGTATATCAGGATAATCGTGAAAGAAATCCTTACACTGCAACAGTGCCATATAGTGCGAATGTACCTCAGTAATATCCTCTAAGCGTTGCCCTTCTAGCGCCATCAAGTGGTGCTGTATGTTCATATAGTGCTCCCCTGTAATATGCAGGTTATGGCGGTCTATAAGCGCATAATTAGGTAATATTGCTCCTGCAATGCTATTCTCAATAGCCATTACGCCCCAGTCAGCATCGCCTTTCAACAGTGCTTTCACTACCGCATCAAAAGTACGACATTCCAGCACCTCTATGTCTTTGCCAAAGTAACTCTCAGCCGTCTGATAGTGAAACGAACCTTTGATACCCTGTATTGCTACTTTTTCACTCATTTACATATTAAAAATCACCCCTTGCGCATCTTTTTATGGCAATATCGCTCCTACCGCTATATCACAGCGGTGTCCCGGTTGCCCGTGAGGCGGATTAGGCTTCCCCGAAAAGCCCGGTTCAGTAGTCCCCGTGTGCTGTTGTGCCATTTTGGGGTCGATAACTATTTGTTGCTCTACCGTTTTAGGCGTAGCTGGTGCTTGCTGTTTCACAGGCTTACTGTTCAGCAAAGCGCCCACCGGTATATCACAACGGTGCCCTGGTTGCCCGTGAGGCGGATTCAGTTTCTGTCCCTTCGTCGCCACCCCTTGCTGTGTCTGAGGTTGTGCCACCTGCACCTGTTGCACTTGTGGCATACCTCCCGAAACTACGGGCTTAGCATCGGCACTACTCACAGGCTGTGCTTGTGTTTGCGTTTGGGCTATCACATTGCCGTCGTTGGGTAGCGGAGCCCCCACGGCTATATCACAACGGTGTCCTGGCTCTCCGTGAGGCGGATTGAGCTTTGCTCCTTGCTGTGTAGCTGGTAGCGATACGTTGTTAGAAAAATTCGCCCCACCCGCACCAAACGGATTTCTTTCGTTACTCTTATCGCGTGCTTCCTCAGCTTTTTGAGTGTTAGCAAGAGCATCTTCGGCAACAGCTATTTCCTGTTGCCCGTTATTACAAGCCATTAGGGCAAACATTGTAGTAGTGAGTATAGTAAATCTTACATTCATAAATGGGTAAATTTTCGGCAAAGATAGAAAATAATTATCAATTAGCAATTCACCCATAAATATTTTCTCACCCCCAGCGCTGTAAGTTCTTACATTCGTTATATATCCTACACAATCCCTATTTACATAGTTCTTTTTTCTACGAAAACGCTTCCTTACAGATATCCTCTTACCAAAACAGAGACTTCTATCCTATAAGATTCGTATAAGCTAAATATATCCATTTTACCTTTTACTCATATACCCAGCTTTAAGCCCTCACTGGCTTTACCTTATTATCTTTTACCTAACGAACCTCCCTCCTACCTCTATGGCTCACCTTTGCTGACGCGTTTCTTATAGCTCGTGTCCCATTTACTAATTTTCTAATTTGCTAATTCTCTAATTTTTCTTCCCTTTTCCGTCACCACATTCCCCCTTTGAATGGAAGTCTGCAAGAGCAGGGTATGTGAGAAGGGGGAGGTTTCTTTTGATTTTCCGTCATACTCCCTCCTAGTGCCTATGGCCTAAGGCCTATCACCTATTCCTCTTTCTTTCGCCTCGAAACCCTCTTTTTACCATTTTTATACTCGTTGTATTGTGTTATGAATCAACTTTTTATATACCCTTTCTATACCAATCGTCCAAGATTCGTATAAGCTTCCTATAAGCTCTCTATAAGCTAACCCCACCCTCCTTACACCCTTTTTTCATCAAAACCTCTCCCTAACCTCTTCCGAACTTCTCCGATATCTTCCGAATCCCTCAACCCTCTACATTTGCTAATTTCCACATTTGCTAATCTGCTAATTTAACAGCCCGTGCGGCTCGCACTTTTGGCAAAGTTAATTATCAGTATTTCTGGCATTATTGGCATTTTTAGCATTATTGGCATTATTATTTTTGTTTTATAAATAATAATTCACTACCTTTGTACCGAAATTTAATCACATACGTTATGAAAACACGTACAAAAATCTTAATTGTAATAGTTATAGCTCTTTTGGTCGCTATCTTAGCACAAGACATCGACAGCCTATTAAACTCCTTTTATGAGGGGTATGAAAAAGGTAAACAACGCTGATGACTTTTATAATGCCTGTATGTGATGACCCTCCCAACATTTTCCTTAATTCGCATTTTTAATAATAAGCATATGAAAAAATCAAAACCAAACCGAATTATAGGCGCTTTCCTAATACTAATGGCAATCACCTATCTGTACAACAACTGGACTTCCGCCAAACAAGGGTTCCTTGAAGGATTGTTCGGACAATAGTTATTAACACTAATACTCGTTTGTAATATGAAAACAAAAGAATCAGAAACAGTATCCATACTCAAAATGATATTCTTAGCCATTCTACTATGGTGGTTCTTATATGGCGTTTTTTATGCCTTAGGAGAATTTGTAGGGAATATCCAGAAAGACTTATGAATTTTCTTACCTCAGTCCGTCGCCTTATTCTTAGTGACAAAAGACTAACCCTTGTAGCTATTATCTTGTCTATATTTTTTATTTATAGATTAGGGAAAGCTACAGGCGAATTTTTGTATTATATCTCTCATTAAATCCTTATATTATGTGGTTAGCTATTGTATTTTTATGTATCTTTTTAGTAAGTGCTTATCGCGAGAAAAATAAAGAAAGACGCTTGGTGCTCTCTATTATTTGGGTGATAGCAATACTCCTTACCATAGGCTTTCAAATAGGAAGAGACCGCGCAAAAGCCGATATAGCTACAGAAGAATCTGTGATTTCAAAAACTAAATAATAAGAATACTCATATAGCTCACACCCCCGAGTCCCTTCGTCAGCATGAGCTACAAGCTCACGCCCCATTTCCTCATTCTCTCATTTCCTCATTCTCTCATTTCCTCATTCTCTCATTTCCTCATTTTCTAATTTCCTCATTCTCTAATTTCCTCATTCTCTAATTTCCTCATTTCCTCATTTTCTCATTTCCTCATTTTCTCATTTTCTCATTTCCTCATTTTCTCATTTCCTAATTCTCTAATTTGCCACATACTCAGCTGTCATAAATTTTACCTTTTATCTTCCAAAAACTTTTTTTGCTTTTTATTTGCTTTTATCTTTTTTTGTTTATATCTTTGTCCTCTAAAACAATCGTAAGTTTTAGAATGTTAAACGAAACTATTATATTATGAATGAATTAACAGAAAAAGACCGCCAATTGCTCATTAAAAAAGGGATCTCCGAAGAAATACTCGATGCCCAAATAGCACAATTCAAACAAGGAATTCCTCCTATACAACTGTATAAAGCCGCTGTGATAGACGATGGTATTATTCCGCTCAGCAAAGAAGAAGCCGCCAAGTACGCTGCTATTTATCAAAAACGAAAGCGAGGTAACACTATCCTCAAATTCGTACCTGCCTCTGGTGCGGCTACCCGTATGTTTAAAGCTCTTTTCGCTTTCCGAGACGATTTCGAACCCGATCGTGAGTCATTTATAGCTTATGTCAATAGAACAGGTAACAAAGAAGTTAAAACCTTCTTCGAAGGTCTCGAACGCTTTGCCTTTTATCCTATCTTAAAAGCTGCTATTGATAAAAATCACCCCGACTTTTCCTCACTAAACGAAGATATCCAAAAACACATCATCGTCAATACGCTTCTCAATGAAGAAGGGTTGGGCTATGGCAATATGCCTAAGGGATTACTACCTTTCCATAAGCATTCCGAGAAAATCGCCACTCCTTTTGAAGAGCACTTCCGCGAAGCAGTACTTTATGCCTCCGATGAAGAAGAAGCACACCTACACTTCACCATCACCGAGCAGCATACCGAAGCTTTTTATAAGGAACTCAACCATATCAAACCTATACTCGAAGAACGATATAACATTACTTTCGACGTAACTTTCTCTTACCAAAAACCAAGTACTGATACAATTTCGGTAACCGAAGATAATGAGTTTTTCCGCGACGAAGAAGGTAATTTAGTCTTTCGCCCTGCGGGGCACGGAGCGCTACTCAGCAACCTCAACGATATCGATGCCGACATCATCTTCATCAAGAATATAGATAATGTGGTAGTGAAAAAGTATACCGATGAGACCGTGTTTTACAAAGAAGCGCTCGCCGGAAAACTATGTGAAGTACAAGACGAAGTGTTTAAAATCCTACATCGTATAGATAATGATAAGATTAAGAAGAAAGAGATTAAGCATATCCTCGATTTCCTCAAAGAAATTAATATCTCTGTTCCCGATTATCTCTATAAATTCCGCCGTCAATATGCTATGGAGTTTATCAAAGAGCAACTGAATCGCCCTATACGCGTATGCGGAATGGTGAAGAACGAAGGAGAACCCGGTGGAGGTCCTTTCTGGGTGAAAGATGGTGAAGGTTATAGTTTACAAATCATCGAATCTGCACAGGTGAATATGGCAGATGCCAAGCAAAAGGAAATTTTCCAGCAATCTACTCACTTTAACCCCGTAGATTTGGTTTGTGGCACGAAGAACTACAAAGGCGAGAAATTCGATTTACAACAGTACGTAGATCCTAACCAAGCCTTTATAACCTCCAAAACCTTTATGGGCAGACCGCTAAAAGCATTGGAACTCCCCGGTTTGTGGAACGGCTCAATGGCTCACTGGATTACCCTATTCGTAGAAGTACCTATCATCACCTTCAACCCCGTAAAAGTAGTAAACGATTTATTGAAGAAAACTCACCAAGGATAATTCTTTATTAACAATTGATATTATTAAGAAAGCGTTGGCAAAGGTCGTGCTACGACCTTTGCCAACGCTTCTTATGCAATACCTTTTATCTTTTATTCACATACCCAGCTGTGAACCCTCACTGGTTTTATCTTTTACTCACATACCCAGCTGTGAACCCTCACAGGCTTTACCTTTTATCTTTTACCTTTTACCTAACTATACACTCCCCCGTTGATATTAATCACTTCTCCGGTGATATACGAAGCTTTTTTAGATACCAAAAACGATACGAGGTCAGCTACTTCTTCGGCTTCCCCAAAACGACCTACCGGTATAAGTTTCACGAGATCTTCTTCGTTGAGCGAAGAGGTCATATCAGTGCGTATAAACCCAGGAGCAATGGCATTCACGGTGATGTGTCTTTTGGCTACTTCTTGCGCCAAGGCTTTGGTAGCCGCAATAATCGCTCCTTTGGCAGCCGAATAGTTGGTTTGCCCTGCGGTTCCCTTCACTCCCGATACCGACGAGATGTTGATAATACGTCCATAACGATGGCGTAGCATCTTTTGGATAAAGAAATTAGTAACATTGTAGAAGCCGTCGAGAGTAGTGGAAATCACCTTGCTCCAATCCTCTTGGGGCATCCACATAAAGAGTCCATCGCGGTTAATACCTGCGTTGTTCACAATCACCTCTACTACGGCATCTTTATTGTCGTGTTGCCATTTGGTAAGGGCTTCGGTAGTACTTTGGTGGTCAGATACGTCAAAGCGTATAATCTCTCCTTCACGCCCTAATTTCTTGATGTGATTGAGGGTTTCAAGTGCAGCAACCTCATTGCTTTGGTAAGCAATGAGTAAATGATAATCGGTGTCTTGTGCGAGTTTTTCGCATATAGCGCGCCCTATACCTCGCGAACCACCTGTAATAATAGCATACTTTCTCATTTTGTTTAGGTAAGAGGTAAGAAGTAAAAGATAAGAGGGGTAGGACTCTTATTTTACTGAATACACTCTTGTTTAATATTTATTATTGAATTAATTTATTATTGGATTTATTATTATTGTTGATTATATATTGTTTAAAGTAATTATATTTTCTGCCTAAAAATTGTGCTACATTTCTTACCTCTTACCTCTTATCTATTCAACTTCTCTTTTGTGGTTTTTACGGTTTGTGCAAGCATTTTAATGATTTCATCACAGTCTGCGTGAATATTATTATACTCTGTAGTTGTCAAATATTGTGCTCTATAAAGGAGCTCTAACCAATAATCTGTTTCAGCAGCTTCTTTTAAGGCTATACTTGTTTTATTCAAATAGTCAGGATCAGAGATAGCAAATTCTTGTTCTGCTAAATTAGCACCAATACTTGTTCCTGACCTTAGTATCTGTTTAGATATTACATATTCTCTTTTTTGTTCTTTCAGATATTCACATAGGTGTATAATTCTTAAAGCAAAATCCTTTGATTTATTTCTTACTATACTAGTTCTCATTTTGTTTAGGTAAGAGGTAAGAAGTAAAAGATAAGAGGGGTAGGACTCTTATTTTACTGAATACGCTCTTGTTTAATATTTATTATTGATTTAATTTATTACTGATTTATATATTGTTTTAAGTAATTATATTTTCTGCCTAAAAACGCGCTACTGTCACGTCCTAAAAAAGGTTGTCATAATTAATTATTGT
>NZ_AKFR01000016.1:0-22450 GCF_000277665.1 Capnocytophaga sp. oral taxon 335 str. F0486
TGAGCTACTTTTGGACTGTATTTTCCTGTCTTTGTTTTGTTTCTTGACAGCTCTCGACTGACGGTAGAGGGATTACACTCTGCATAAAGAGCAATATCTTTTTGTTTGATTCCGCTTGCTTTTAAAGCAGAAATTACCGACCTTTGCACCAAATTTAAATGCTTATATTCTTTCATTGTCATTTACAAAGAAAAGCATTTATTTTGAAAGAGAAAAGACTTTTATAGTTTTTTCTCTTTTTTTATTTTTCAGAGGGTTGCCCCTTAGAGGCAAAACCCTCTGAAAAATAAAAGTTTTACTAAAAATTACTACTTAAAATTGCAATTATTAGTGGAACTTACAATGCGGTATATACCTATTATTAGAAAAGTATATACCTGTGAGGTCAGCGGTATATATCTATCACTAAACGGGTATATACACGTTACAGCTCGCATATATACCCATTTGGTATTAGAATACTATTTGAGTATTTTCCTAATATAATTGGCTTCGTGGATACTTTGGGTAAGGGCTTCGGATTGTTCAGTTTCGATGAGAGTTCTGAAAGCTTCTAAATTCTTGATATATTCATTGAGGGCTTTTAGCACATTGTTCTTGTTCTCCAAAAAGATAGGACACCACATCTGAGCGTCACTTTTTGCCAAACGCACCGTAGAGGCGAACCCTGTACTGGCTAAATCGAAAATTTGAGCTTCGTCTTTTTCTATCTCTAAAACGGTTTTGCCCAGCATAAACGAACTTACGTGCGAGAGGTGTGATACATAGGCAGTATGTAAGTCGTGGTCAGAAGGTTGCATCATCTTCACGCGCATATTAAGGGCTTTTACAATACTCAATGCACGGTCAAGCAGTTGCCAATTGCTTTTTTCTACTTCACAAAGTGCCATTACTTTCCCATCGAAGAGGTTGTAAAGAGCTGCCTCAGGTCCTGAATGCTCGGTACCTGCCATAGGGTGCGCTGCTACAAAATTTTTCCTATGGGGGTGCGTAGCTACTACCTCGCAGATGTGACCTTTTACAGAACCTGCGTCCATTACTAACGTGTGCTCGCCTACTTTATTGAGTACCTCTATAAGCACTTCGCCTATATGGTTCACGGGTACTGCTATGAGCACGAGGTCGGCATCGGTGAGATGGTTGTAATCCGTACTTTCATCGATGATGCCTAAGGCTAAGGCTTTTTCTATATGATTAGGGTTTAGGTCGATACCAGCAATGTGGTAGCCCAAACGTTTTTTTAGTTCTAAGGCAAAGGAACCTCCTATGAGACCTAAGCCTATGATGACTGCTTTTTTCAATTCGATATTAATTAGCTAATTGTCTCATAGTGTAGAGCACCAATTCAGTGGGTGATTTTTCAGTAACTATCCAAATAGATTTATCTAAATCTACATCTATTGCAATGGGGGATACTGATTCTACGGGAAAGTCTTTTAACAATTTTCCTTTTTCGTCGTATAAATAGGCTTTTTTGGTGTTTTGTTCGTTTACTGAGACGTAGTTGATGCCACGAATGCGGAACTGTTTAGGACGGGCATATTTACCTTCGGGAAGTTCAATGCGTTGCCTGCCTATGGTAAGTATGTTGCCCGAAAGAGAGGTAAGTGCATAACGATTACCTTCCCAATAAAAGGGTTCTACCAGCGATGGATTTGTGCGATTCATTCCTCCTTTCTCATCGATAGAAATAAGGTTACCTTCTTGAGTGGTGAACATAAACAAGTTATTGAATACCAAAGGAGGATTGTTAGAGAAACGATAGTTACCCTTTACTGTTATTCTGTTTTCACCGTTGCGGTGCAAGATATTAAAGATACCATTATCGGAAGGGTAGATAAGATAGTCTTTGCCATTGAAACGGTAATGCTTAGGAGTAAACAAAGGTTTTCCATTGGTGCGCTGTAAGAAGCCTTTCACTTGTTGTCCTTTTCTGTCTAACAGGTGCAAGATATTGTTTTCGGCAAAGAGGAAGCGGTATTCGCGATTGCTATCGTAATCGAACACCTCCAAAGGTGTGATAGGGTTTTGATATTTTAGAGGGAAAGGCTCTACCACATTGCCGTTGCGGTCAATAATCCAGATAGACTTTTCGGTAGTGAAAGCCATTTGCAAGAAGCCGTTTTTAAATAAATCGACCTGGTAAATAGGGCTTTGTATCTTTCCGTCTAAGCGTTTTTTCCACAAGAGAGAACCGTTGTTACCTATCAGATATAAATCGTTATTGGTGTCTTGCACGGCTATTTCGAGTTGTTTGGTGCGGTGGTTTAAGAGAATGGTAGGAGGGATAACCATTTGGTCGTCTAACGTAAGGCGGAAACGTTCTTTCATCTCATCGGAAAGAGTGCTTTCAGTTTGTTTTTGACTGATGAAATTGAGCACGTAATAGTCGTTTTGAGGAGTTTGTTGGAATACTGCCCAGCGATAGTTTTCAGCTATATAAGGATATTTACTGCTAAAAGCTGTGTTGTCATAAAGATTTGTGAGTCGCGTAACACTTACGTTGGAAGCGCTGTTTTGTTCTAACCAATCGTAAGATTTATTGGCTGAAAGCACATTGCCTCGTTGCATATCGTTGATTACTGAGGTAAGAAGGTCTTTGGTGGTAGTAAATACGAGAAACTTTTCATACACTCCGACGTATTTAGGGACAAACTGAGGTACAAAAGCCGTGAAAAAATCCATTGGGAGGTCGGGGTTTAGTTCGTACATAGAGAAGTTGTGCTGAAAGTCTTCTGAGAGTACGGGCAACTGTTTGATGGTTTCATCTACATCAAAAGAAGAGGCGACCGCAAATTGACCTTCGGGGGTTTGAGCAAAAGCTACCCCATTGATAGAGGTTTTAAACGGATTATTGGTAGCTGTACTATCGTTTTGAGCGAGCTTATCGCCGTCGTCGAAAGTATAAGAAACGAGTGAACGCAAGCGCGCGGGAAGTACGTTTAACACATTGTTTTGATAGGGTAAGGTGTGTGCCATTATATCGGCATTGGGATTGGCAATGAGTGCCATACCGCTAAAACGTATGTTGTTTTCTTCTAAGAAAAGGTCGAGAGAGACCCAATCTTTTACATTTTGCAATATCTCGGTTCCGAAGAACGATTTGAAGTAAGCATTTGCTTCGTCTTTTTGGAAGAAAAGAGTGGCAACGCATTCGGTATTACCTACTTTTTGGAGTTGTTCCAAAGACTGTTGCCGTGGTGTTTTAGTTTCTTGTTTCAGTTGTTGATAAGCCGAAACAGTCTCGGAATCGCCTATAACCAAGTTGTTATCGGCTATGGTGTAAAACCATTCTTTACCAAACTGAGCTTGTTTTTGGATTTGAGTATCGGCATTGCGCCAAAAACTAATAGTATCGTTACTAATACGGGGAGTTATCGCAAAGAAATGACCTTCGGTATCAAAAGCTACCCACAAGTTATCATCGGTGGGAATGCTATTAAGGAGCTTTACCTCGTGTGGGCGCAACTGATGAGGATTGTGCGTTTTCCAAAAGGTATTGTTAGCAATGGCACTGAGGAAGTTGTCTTTATCGTTGATGCGGAAAAGCATTTGCGTATTATCGGGGAAGAGCAAGGGTGTTACCTCCTCTTTCTTCTCTTTGGAATCGCAGGCGAGCAGGGATAAAAACAGCGTTATGTAAAAAAGAATGCGCATAATTAAGATGTTTCAATGAAAGCAGTGTAATATGCAATGAAGTGCAAAGGTAGGAAAAAATTTTTTAATACCAAAAATGCTGATAATGCCAATAATAGTAATTTAACTTTGCCAAAGGTCGTAGCACGACGAGCGATTAACTTTGGCAAAGTGTGTGTTGCAAAAGAAATTCAAATAGCAAATGGGAATATTGGGACTGTAAAAAGATAACGAAAATAAACGGAAGGGAGCTGAGAGAGATTTTGATGAAAAAAGGCTATTAGATGGGTGGGGTTAGCTTATAGAGAGCTTATAGGAAGCTTATACGAATCTTGGACGATTGGTATAGGAAGGGTATATAAATAATTGATTCATAGTATGATACAACAGTGCTAAAAATGTTAAAAACGGGGTTTCGAGGCGAAAGAAAGAGGAAGAGGTGCTAGGCCTTAGGTCATAGGCACTAGGGGATAACCTCCCCCTTTACACATACCCAGCTATCGCTGGCTACCTCCAAAGGGGGAATGTAGTGACGGAAAAGGGAAGAGATAGGGGTATGGTAGGATAAAATTATAGAAAGAGTTGGTAGTGAACGGTTAAACAGTGGATAGCTTAACAGTGAATAGTTAAAAATTGAAAATAGAAAAATAATCGAAAGTAAGATAGAGGTGATGTAAAGGTGTGTTATGTTAAAATTAAGGATTTTTCAGCTTAAATCAAAAAAAAAGAAAATAATTCATTGCTAATTGGAAAATAGTTTTTACCTTTGTGGCGTTAAAAGAACTATAATAATAATTTACCAACTCCATTAACAAACATTATTTTAACCGATGGAAAAGTTACCCTTTTTAATTTGGGGGCTATTGCTGTCTTTCTTTAGTACAGCTATAGCCCAAGAGCTCGATACCATTCGCTATAACCAATATGGCGTGGCAGTCGATAGAAAAGAACTTCGCTCAGAGGCACGTAACAATATCTTGGTTTTTGAATCAAAACATCAGAACTATAAGTTTTGGTTTGACAACCGTGTACAAGTGGATGCTGCTACGTTTTTTGGCGCTAAGAGCGATTACGACAAGATAGGCAACGGTGCTTCTATTCGCCGTGCTCGATTTGCCGTAAAGGCACAAGTTACCAAAGATTGGTACGGTGAAGTGGACGTTGATTTCGCCGATGGTATTTTTGAACTTAAAGATGCAATCGTGGAATACGACGGGATTAAGAACGTAGCCTTGAAGGTGGGGAACTTCAAAGAAGATTTCTCGATGGAGCAAACTACCAGTTCGCGTTACTTAACCTTTATGGAACGACCTATGGTGTGTAAAGCCTTAGTGCCGTCACGACATTTGGGTATTCAAGGAGAGTTCTTGCGCGACCATTTTAGGGCTTCGCTTGGTATGTTTTTGCAACGAGTAGCTGGCGTTGAGGAAGTGACCAATGTGCAAGACAACAACAAGGATTACGGACGCAACCAGGGGTATTCAATCACCAGTAAAGTGGGCTGGATGCCTTATACCGAAGACCGTATGCAAGGTTGCTATTTAGGAGTTAAGGGGTCTTACCGCACTCCTAAAACTGATGTAGCGCCTAAGGATTACGGCGGAGCGCGTTTTAGTACCCGCAACTCTACCTCGATTAACCGCAAAAAGTACTTAGACACTGATGTTATACCCAATGTAGACCACGAATGGTTGCGCGGGGTAGAAGCTGCTGCTTACTACGGAGGCTTCCGCGTACAAGGAGAGTGGATAGGCAACCACGTTACTACGGAAGCTACCTATTACAATTTCACAGGTTGGTATGTGCAAGCTGCGTATTTGCTCTTTGGTGGCAAACAGAAGTTTAACGTATCGGAAGGCGAGTTTACTCAGCCCACCCGAGGCAAGGAATGGGGTGATGTGGAGCTGGCAATGCGCTGTGATTACCTCACCTTGAACGATAAAGACGTGTATGGTGGTTCAGGAGCAAACTTCACTACGGGGTTGAACTTTTATGTGAATAACAACGTGAAAATAGCTCTGAACTATCAGTATACCAACAACGACCGTTATGCAAACGGCAGAGGCAAACTGATTATTGGGCACGATGCCACAGGAGCCCCAACTACCGATTATAAAAAAGCGGTGGAAGGCAAAGGCAAAGGCGGTGTGAGTTACCATATGCTCGCTATGCGCTTTGAAATTAATTTCTAAACATTCACCTTTAAACCATTACTAAAATGAAAAGTTTAAGATACATACTTCTATTAATATTGGTCATCACAGCAGGTTGTGTGAAAGATGCAGTGTACGAGGGAGCTTCGACCATCAAATCGGTAAAGCTTACTCCCGCAGCCCCTACCTCAACTGACAACGTAGTGGTAACCGCTGTAATCGCTCCGGGACTACAAGCACCTTCGACAGTAACTTTGGTTTACAACGCAGGAGCAGGCAACCAAACCGTAGCGATGACAGGCAAGGACAATACTTTTACAGGGACTATTCCGGCACAAGCCGATAAAACAAAAGTAACCTACAAAGTAACAGTAGTGAATACCGCAGGATTTTCGACCGTAAAAGAAAGTAGCTATGTGGTAGGCGATAAGCCTTCGGACTACACTAAATTGGTTCTTAACGAGCTTTACGGAGCAGGCGCCGATGCCGAAAAATTTATAGAACTTTACAACAACGGCGACACTCCTATCAAACTAAAAGACGTAACCATTAAAAAAGACGAAGAACTTACGTGGACGGGTATTGAGGGTGAAGTGGTAGCCCCTCACTCACATTTTGCTATCGTAGGTGCTAATGGCAGTACCCCAAGAGGGCTCAAGTCGGGTTTTTCGAGCAAGAAAAGTGTGCTTATAGAGCTTTACAGCCCAGAGGGAACTAAGCTCAACACCTTCCAACGAGGTGAAAAAGGCAATGGTTGGGGCAAAGTGGGTCTTGAGGCAGTTAAGAAATCGTGGAGCCGATGTCCTGATGGTACAGGTAAATTTATGCAAGCAGACCCAACCCAAGGGAAAGCGAACCCTGCGACAGGGACAGAAGATGAGACTGTTAAGCAGTGAGAGAAGAGGAGTGTAAGGACGGTTATTGTAGGGAAATATTACAAAATAAGCGATTAAACAATAAATGATATAAAAACATAATTATGGCAAAAGAAGAATTAAAGATTGGCGAAATTTCTAAACCGCGTTTTGAGTTTCGCAGTTTTGGGCGTTGCTTTGCTAAACAAGCCGAGCGTATGGCACGCCTAAGTGTACCTGTTCCTGAAAAAGTATGGGAACGCCGCAGTACCGAAACCTATATTGTGAGTAGGACTAACGATGTGAACAACACTAAAATTCGCGATGGTAAGATGGACATCAAAACCTTTGTACAAAAGGTAGATGGATTAGAACAATGGAACCCACTGATGAAAGGAGAGTTTCCCATCTCGGCAAAAGTGCTTAAAGAAGAAGTATTCCCCGCTTTTAAAGTGCAAGGAATGCCTGAGCTTACCAAAGGAGAATACACCTTAGGAGAGTTCTTACAGATGGTGGAAGCACACCCCGACTTGCAAGCAGTAACCGTTGAGAAGGTGCGTTTTGGTTATATGGTGAACAATACCATTTGCGAAACCGGCAACGTATATATCAATGGGGCTTTGGTGAAAACCATTAACTCAGAGTCTACCGAGATAGAAGATATAAAGAAAACCATTGCCGATTGCGGGTTGGAAGGAGTAGAGAACATCAACTACTTGCAAGCGATTAAACGCGTGATTGGAATGATACATAAACCCTTAGCAAATTAAGTTATGGCACAAGAAATAGAAAGAAAATTTATGGTGAAGAGCGATGCCTATAAAGCAGCATCGTTTAAGGCAACTCGTATCACCCAAGGTTATTTGAGTTCCGTTCCCGAACGCACCGTGAGAGTGCGCATAAAAGGGGACAAAGGGTTCATTACCATAAAAGGCATCGGTAATGAAAGTGGCGCAAGCCGGTTTGAATGGGAAAAGGAAATACCCGTAGCTGAAGTGCAAGAGCTATTGAAGCTATGTGAACCAGGTATTATTGACAAGACACGTTATTTGGTAAAGAACGGCGACTATTGTTTTGAGATTGACGAGTTCTATGGAGACAATGAAGGACTTGTAATGGCAGAGATTGAATTACCCGACGAGAAAGCTACTTTTGCCCGTCCTGATTGGTTGGGAGAAGAAGTAACAGGCGACAAGCGTTATTACAATTCAATGTTAATGAAGAACCCTTATAAGAACTGGAAATGACAAACAATACCGACCACACGCCACCTTTTGACCCTTTGGATATGAATAACTATCATATCGAAAAGTTGCCAAAGGTACAAAAAACAGGGGTAGAGCGGTTCCTCCAACGCATTGGAGGACCGCTTGCTATCCTCGCCTTTGTGCTTATTTACTGGGTAGCCAATATTTCGTTTATCAACCGGATTGATACCAATGAGAAGACGACACCGCTTACTGAATCGGCGATGGCTCGGTATGCCCAAATAGAAAAGGCTAAAACCAAACAACTAACAGCTACAATGAAGGGAGAAAAAAAACTCTCGGACGAGCAAAAAGTAACCCTACAACAGGCAACACACAACGAGTTTATACACATCAACTACGCGATGCTGGCTATTTTTGTAGCTGCTATTATTTTATGGATTACCGAAGCAATCCCCAATTACCTCACTTCATTACTGGTAATACTGGGCATTGTACTTTGTGGAGTCACGACCGACAAGACAGCATATGCTCAATTAGGGCACCCTGTAATGTGGCTCAATATTCTTTCGTTTATCTTAGCGAGTATGTTAGTAAAAACGCAGGTGGCGAAGCGATTTGCTTTGTGGTTTGTGTTGAAGTTTGGCAGAAATTCGGGAGGTATTATACTGAGTTTTATCATTATTAACTTAGTACTATCGGCATTTATTTCGGCAACTACTGCCAAAGCTGCTATACTGTTGCCTATCTTTATGGTAATAGCCGCTATCTACGGGGCTACGGGAGGAGAACACCGCAATAACTTCGGTAGGAATTTGATATTGCAGAACCTTTTCCAAATCAATTTAGGAGCTAATGCCTTCTTGACAGGCTCAGGAGCAGCCCTTTTAGCGGGCTCTCTTATAGCAGGAGCTATGGGTATAGGCTCTTTTAGTTATCAGGATTGGTTTAAAGCAGCCTTTCCGATGAGCGTGTTACTTATTCTCATAGCGTGGTTCGTAGGCTCGAAAATATATTTTCCACTGAAAAAAGAAGAGCGCGTACCACAGATTGAAGGAGGTATGGAAAGGCTTAGAGAAGAGCTTAACAAGCTCGGCAAAATGAAGTTTGAGGAGTATAAAGCGATTGCTATTTTTGTTTGTGTACTCATCTTGTGGGCTACCGATAAGCAACACGGTATCAACCAAACAGCAGTAGCTTTTATGGGTGCCGTAGTAGCCTTGCTTCCAGGCGTAGGCGTAGTGAAATGGAACGATGTAGACATTCCTTGGCACTTGCTATTGTTCTCGGCAGGCGCTTATACCTTAGGGGCAGGACTCGACGCGACAGGTTTGCCTGGCACGCTTATAGATGCACTTTTTGGTAGTTTAGGGATAACTCAAGCCACTCCGTTTTGGGTATTGTATATGATACTTACAGGAGGGATTTTGCTTTTCTCGCTTATATTCCAATCTAAAACAATGCTTACCCTCATATTCATTCCTATTGCCATAGGGGTCGCTCAGAAGAACGGGTATCCGATTATGAGTCTAGCTTTCCCGGTGGCAATGCTTGTGGGACACGTGTATGTACTGCCTTTTAACAGTAAACCTGCTGCCCTACTGTACACTACCAATCAATACAGCTGGAGCGACACCTTCAAGTTTGGTATCACGATGATGTTTATCAGTTGGTTGATGATACTCTTGTGGGGCGAAACGGTATTGCGGTGGTATGGTTTTACCAATGGAGTGTTCTTTTAATACCACAGTGCAATAATGACAATTACTGAAGGTAAGAGTAAAGATAACTCTTAAAAAGGGTGCTGGATATTGGGTGTAGGCACATCAATTATAAAATCATAATACCTCCAAAGAGTATTTAATTCTTTGGAGGTATTTTCTGTAAAAAAGCACTATAGTTCTGTAGTCATAGGTATAGCTATAGATTCGTGCCAGTGGTATTTTGCTAATCTGCTGTTATTTTAAAGCTTCTCTCACTTCTTTTTCGAGGTCTTCTATACGGTTCTTTAAATCATCTGATAACTTTTGAGCAGAACTTTTTAACTTTTTCAGATTGAACGAAAGTATTACAGAAGAAATACCTGTGAAGATAAACGCTAAACCTGTGAACACTACTAATGAGATACCTGTAAAGATAGGATTAGCAATCAAAATGAACGAAAGGATAATACCCAATACGCTTACTATGGCTAGGTTACCCCAATTTAGTACACCAGCTTCTTTTACTTCGAAGGCAAAACCGAGTAACTGAAACGAACGGAATAACAATGTGAATCCTACTACCAATGGTAATATAAACATTGATAGGGCGGGATACATAAGTAAAAAAATACCCATTATCAATGAAATGAGTCCGCTTACCAAATACCAGCCCCAACCATTGAGAGTTTTAGTATTTTGTAGGGCAAAGAAGGATTCAGTTATCCCTGATATTAAGAATGAGAGACTAAAGAGTATTGAAAGGGTAAGATAAGAAGCTTGTGGTGATATAATTACCCCTATACCACAAAGAATGAACAAAATCCCTAAAATAAGGGGAATGTACCAGTGTTTTACTGGTCTTCTGATGGATTTGAAAAAATACAACATAACTTTATCATTTATAATTTAATGACACAAAGGTAAGGATATTTTATTGATTAGCAAAAATATTTACAAATAAAAGATTAAAAATATAGTTGTTTTGTCAGTTATGTAGTTTATTGGTTAATTATAAAAGTTTGATAAAAATAAGGTCTGTCCCAAAAGTTTTGTTCTGTGAGGGCGATTTGCCAATCGCCCCTACAATATAACTAGGAGAAATTGATTATCAAGGTAATCAACTTTTTCAAAGTCTGAAACTTTGGCAAAGTGTAGCGACGCAAATGCGATTTTAAGACTTTTCGGGCAGTCTTAGTAATTTATATAACAAGATAGACACAAATTGCAAACTCGCACTAGCAAATAAATTTGATACGTTTGACTTATATCTAAAATTAACAAATTGGCTAATTGACAAATTATTCCTATCTTTGCCCCCAAATAGAAACGAATGACACTGAAAAAAACTATATATTTCCTTATAGGGTTACTATTCCCCTTGCTGAGTTGGGCACAAGAAGACGATAGTGCGAACAACAATCAGGAGGGAGGGGTAACCTTTAAGTCGTTGCGTCCTAAAAAGAAGAAAGACAGCATTACTTTCACTGCACGCGACTACAAAATTATTACTTATACCCGCGATACTACTTCGGTAGATACTTCGCTTACGATGCAGAAGTATTACTTGAACAACGAGTGGGGAAAGGATATGTTTGGCAAGATGCCTTTCTCGAATATGGGGCAACCGTATAATGCACTCTCTTACGACTTCCGCCGTCAGGATTACCTGCCTTCGATGGGAGCAGAAGCTAAAAAGCAACTCTACCTCACTCCCGAAGAGGTAACTTATTACCATTTGCCTACGCCACTTACTGAGTTTACTTACAAGAGCGGTATGGAACAAGGTCAGTTTTTGAACACCCTTTTTTCAATCAATTTACAGCCCAACCTCAATATCTTTATCGCTTACAAAGGTTTGCGTTCCTTGGGTAAATACCAACGTATATTAGTGAGCAATGGCAATTTTAGAGCGGGCTTTTCCTACGTATCGCCTAACAAGAAATACACTGCCTTTGCACACTTTGCCTCTCACGACATCACCAGTCAGGAGAATGGAGGTATAGTAACGCCCGAGCAGTTTGAGGGAGGTGAAAAACAGTTTAAAAACCGTGCGACAATAGACGTGCAATTGCTCAATGCTGAGAATATCCGGGAGAGCAAGCGTTATTTTTTGCAACACGACTACGCTTTCTTGCGCAACCGCGATTCGCTGGCTTCGTACAAGCAGATACGCTTCCGCCATTTGTTTAGCTACGAAACTGAACATTATACTTATGACGAAACTCAAAGCAACAGTTATTTTGGCGATGCCTATGTACCCCAAAACCTGCACGACAAGGCACGCTTGAAAAAGATGATCAACCGTTTGGGAGTAGAGCTCGAATTGCCCTATCTGGGTAGAACTTTCCTCTTTGGAAATGCTTATTTCTACAATTATTACTTTCAGAACGCTTACTACGTATCAGGAGTATTGCAACGCCGACAAATTAAGGATACTGACCTGAGTTTAGGTGTGCAATGGCATAAGAAAGTGGGTGGTTTCAGCATAGACGCAGAAGGCGAACAGACATTTGTAGGCAGGATGACAGGTACTAGACTCAGCGGGAAACTTGCTTATGCTTTTGACGATAAGAACAGCATCACCGCAGGAGCTGAATTGCATTCGGCTATGCCTAATTTTAATTATTTGCTGTATCAAAGCGACTACAAGCAGTTTAATTGGGATAACTATACTTCGTTTAACAAACAGAATACCCAGACCCTCTATGGCGATTTGAAAACCCAATGGGGGAATGCTTCACTAAGTCTTACCAACCTCAACAACTACACTTATTTTCAAGAAGAAACCTTAGGGAAAGTGCGTCCTGAGCAGTACAGTAGCAATATACAATATTTGCAACTGAAAGTACAAAAAGAGTTTAAATTTGGTAAATGGGGCTTAGATAACACTATGCTTTACCAGCAAGTGGTACAAGACAGCAATATTTTGAATGTGCCTACTTTTGTGACTCGCAATAGTTTTTACTTTGCATCACACTTGTTCAACAAGGCAATGTACTTACAAACGGGGATAGGGTTTAATTACTTCACCAAATATTACTCCAATCAGTACAATCCGCTTTTAGGGGAATTTGCTGTACAGACGGCAGAGAAGACGGGTAACTTTCCGATGTTTGACTTTTTTCTCAATGCCAAAGTACGTACGATGCGCATTTTCTTCTCTTTAGAACAATGGCAAGTGCCCGTGAGCAACTGGCTAAAAATAGGAAATCCTTACAACTATTATTCTGCACCACGTCAGCCGTATAGAGATTTTATTATTCGATTGGGAATTAAGTGGGACATTTTTAGTTAAGAGTTGAAAAGCAAGAAAAATAACGAATAAAATCTATATGACTAAAAAAACAATTTTCGATACACAAGTATTAGGACATCCAGCGGGGCTGTTCGTGCTTTTCTTTACAGAAATGTGGGAGCGTTTTTCGTTTTATGGAATGCGCGTACTGCTCATTAACTTTCTTACGATGACGCTTATAGGGTATAACCCAGGATGGGCGTGGAGTACTGAAAATGCGGGTGCACTTTTTGGTACGTATGTTATGCTTCTTTATCTCACTCCTATACTTGGAGGTATAATAGCCGATAAGATTACTGGCTACCGTTGGGCAGTAATCATAGGGGCGGTTATTATCACCTTAGGACACGTATCGATGGCTTTTGAAACTGAGGTTTCGCTCTATTTGGGGCTTGCACTTTTGGTGATAGGAACGGGCTTTTTCAAACCTAATATGGTGTCATTTGTATCGGAAATGTACAAAGACCTACCCGAGAAGAAAGATGCTGCTTATACCATCTTCTATATGGGAGTAAATTCTGGAGCTTTCTTTGGAATGATGCTCTGCGGTTACTTGGCAGAACGCATAGGGTGGAGTTGGGGCTTCGGTTTAGCAGGAGTGTTTATGCTCTTGGGGACTATACAGTTTTGGTTTGCCAAATCTTTATTTGGTTCAATAGGAAGTGAGCCACGCAAGCAAGAAAAAAAAGAGACTACAAGTGATGCAAAACAAGAAGAGGAAAAACTCAATCCTTTCACTACCGTAGATAAGATATTGGTAGCGCTTTCGGCAATCATAGGTATTGGCTATGCACTAAACGACCCTCTCTCGAAAATATGGAATATCGACCTTTTTGGGTGGGCTGCTACCTCAGGGCTTAAAGGGCAATATGTGATGGTGATTGTAGGCTTAATAGCTTTCTTTTACCTGATAGGTAGTCGCATAATGCGTTATACTACGATAGTGCGCGACCGTATGCTTACCGTGGTCATCTTTGCCTTTTTTGTGGTGTTTTTTTGGTTGTCGTTTGAACAAGGGGCTTCGTCTTTAGTGATTTTTGCACGGGATAATATAGAGCGTGAATTACAGGGTAATTGGGCAGTAGTTTACAATATTTTCAATGCACTACTTACCGTGATTCCACTATTACTGATTACCTACGTACTTTTCCTTTTGGTAAAGAAAACCTACAAAAAGATATTTCCTGCCGTAGTAGTGTTATTGGTCTGTTTTAGTCTTGTATGGGGCATTGCTTCGTGGATGCTACAACGCGACTTTAAAACCACAGCTTACAGTGTGAGTTATCAAGCCTATGAACAAACCGATACACAAGGCAGAACTACTTATATCCCTATTACTGAAGAAAACAGAGTCGCTCGCCCTGATTTGAAAATCGTAGAACGTACTACTATCATAGGAGTAGCTGATTATCACCTAAAAGTAGGACAAGAGATAAAATTGCTGAGCAAGAACAACAAAAACACTTCGTTTGGCTATGTAGATGCCGAAAAGGAACAGTGGGCAAAACAGCGGGGAGCAGAGCTCAATACTGACAACGGGCTGATAGTTGCGCAAGTGAAAGAAGAGCGCGATAACTGGGTAGAGACGACTGTATCGTGGTTTTCTATCCTGAATTCTTTCTTCATTATTGCCTTAGCGAGCTTGTTCTCACGTTGGTGGGATAGCAAGTATAATCTACCTGCTGCGATGAAATACGGCATCGGACTGCTGATGCTTTCAGTAGGATTTGGTTTACTCGCCTTAGGCTCTCACGGGGTAACTCACGGAGTAAAGGTGAGTATGTTATGGCTTGTATTTGCTTATATGTTTAACACTATGGGTGAGTTGTGCTTATCGCCTGTGGGGCTTTCATACGTCTCGAAGCTTGTACCTGCACGAATGATAGCATTTATGTTTGGGGTATGGTACCTTGCTGTAGCTATTGGTCATAAATTAGCAGCTGTACTGGGCGGACAGATAGAGAATATCACCCGTGAGTACAGTTTGAGTACTTTCTTTTTGATATTTACCATTGTGCCTGCCGTAGCAGGGGTACTCATTATTCTCATCAATCCGTTTGTGAAGAAACTGATGCACGGAGTGAAATAAGTGAGTTGTATTCTTGTGGAGAATATTTATTTTACTAAATAAAAAATAGTACACCTAAGACAAAATATAAATATTTAATTATGAAAAAACTTCTTTTTTTACTCCTACTTCCCTTGGCAATGCAAGCTCAACCGCTGGTGGAGAAAACACCACCTGATTATATCAAAACGATTATCTTCAAAGCTAACGGCAACGATAAAAACCAATTCCCTATCGTGCGCCGTAATGAGTCGTTTAGCTTGCAGTTCGACGACCTCGGGGGTAATGAGGAGACTTACTACTATAAAATCACTCATTGCAATGCCGATTGGTCTGCCTCTTCTCTGCTGAAAAGCGAATACCTTAAAGGCATTGATAACCAACCGGTACAGCCCGAGAGTAACTCCTATGGTACCCTGCAAGGCTATTCGCATTACCGCCTTACTTTCCCTAATGAACTCACTAAAATCACTCTCAGTGGTAACTATATGCTCTCTATCACCGATAGTTATGGCACAGAGCTCTTTTCACGCCGATTTGTGCTTTATACACCCCAAGTGAATGTACTCACCGAAATAAAACGCGCTCGCGATTTGCAGTATTTCGATACTCAACAAGTGGTACAGTTCACTATTAAGCAGAAAGATTTTAGACTTGATAATCCCAATGTAGCGGTGAAAGTAGCCATACTGCAAAACTACCGTTGGGATACGGCTATCACGGGTGTAAAACCTCAGTACGTGATGGGTAACGACCTCGTGTATCGCTACGACCGCGAAACGGCTTTTTGGGGAGGCAATGAATACTTCTATTTTGATAGCAAGGATATACACGTGCCTGCATCGGGAGTCTATCGTTTGGATAGAAGCAAATGGGTAAATAGCTACTTGTTTACCAATGTAAGCCGTGCGAGCAATGTCTATACTTATTATCCCGATATCAATGGCGATTTCTTGGTAACCACTATCAACGGAATGAACCCTGCCAATGAAGCCGATTACACCCAAGTGCATTTTGCCTTAGAAGGGAAATCTACTTTTTGGGGTAAAGAAGTGTATGTATACGGCAAGTTTAGCAACTACGAACTCCGTGATGAATACAAACTCACTTATGACGAAAAAGATGGACTTTTCAAAGGGAAAGTACTCCTTAAACAGGGATTTTACAACTATAAGTTTGCTACCAAAGCAGGCAACACAGTTGATTTCAACGAAATAAGTGGTAATTTTCAACAAACTGAAAACACTTACCTCGTGTTAGTGTACTACCGCGCTCCTGGTGCTCTCTACGACGAGGTGGTAGGCATCGGCTCTGCTTCTAGTACCAATATCACAAAATAGGTCGTAGTACGACAGGCAGTTTATACATTGCTACACTTTGGCAAAGTTGATTTCATTAATCATTAAACATTAATCATTATATCAATGTCTTCTCCTTTAGCAGAACGTATGCGCCCCACTTCCTTAGCGCAATATGTGGGACAAGAGCACTTAGTTGGAGCTCAAGGGGCTTTGCGTCAACAGATAGAACGCGGTCTTTTGCCATCGCTTATCTTTTGGGGTCCCCCAGGAACGGGTAAAACTACGCTGGCAAACATCATTGCGCACCAAAGCAACCGCGCTTTCTATACCTTGAGTGCCATTAGTTCGGGGATTAAGGAAGTGCGTGAAGTAATTGACCAAAGCAAACAAAGCGGCGGACTCTTCACTACCCAAAACCCTATCGTTTTCATAGACGAAATTCATCGATTTAACAAAACCCAACAAGATTCCCTTTTGCAGGCTGTTGAAAAAGGTTGGATTACCCTCATTGGGGCGACTACTGAGAACCCTAGTTTCGAGGTGATTCCTGCCTTGCTCTCTCGTTGCCAAGTGTATATACTGAACGCCTTTGAGCGCAAAGATTTAGAACAACTGCTTCACAATGCCATTACCCAAGATGTTATTCTTAAAACCAAAGATATTCAACTGCAAGAAACAGAAGCTCTTTTGCGACTCTCAGGTGGCGACGGACGCAAATTGTTGAACACTTTTGAGCTCATCGTCAATGCGACTCCTGAAGGTGAACCAGTAGTGATTACGAACGACAGCGTCCTCAGATTGGTGCAGAAAAACACCGTACTCTACGACAAAACGGGTGAACAGCATTACGATATCATTTCGGCTTTTATCAAATCGATACGAGGCAGTGACCCTAATGGCGCAGTCTATTGGTTGGCACGAATGATTGAAGGCGGTGAAGATGTGAAGTTTATCGCACGTCGTATGCTCATTCTCGCTTCCGAAGATATAGGCAATGCTAACCCTACTGCAATGATTTTGGCTAACAACACCTTTCAGGCAGTAACCACCATTGGTTACCCCGAGGCGCGTATTATCCTCAGTCAGTGTGCTATATATCTCGCTTCTTCTCCTAAGAGCAACGCTTCTTATAAGGCAATTAACAAATCCCAACAAGTAGTAAAGCAAACAGGCGACCTGAGTGTACCTATCCACTTGCGCAATGCCCCTACCAAACTGATGAAAGAGCTCGGCTATGGCAAAGACTACCAATATGCTCACGATTATGAGAGCAATTTTGCCTTTCAGGACTATCTCCCTGATGAATTGCAAGGTGAAACCTTCTATGAACCTTCTGATAATCCACGTGAGAATGCCCTGCGCGACTATCTTAAAAAATTATGGGGCGAGCGATATGGGTATTGAAATTAGCAAATTAGCAAATTTGAAAATTAGAAAATGAGGTAAAAGCCAATAATGCTAGAAATACTGATAATTAACTTTGCCAAAGGTGCGAGCCGCACAGGCAGTCGTAGCACGACGGGCAATTAACTTTGGCAAAGTGTGTACTGCAAAAGCGATGTATTAGGGTTGTTAAGAGAAGACGGAAGATATCGGAGAGAAACGGAAGGGTGTGTTGAGGTAAAAAGTAAAAAATGAGCTGTAAATTGGGTGGGGTTAGCTTATAGAGAGCTTATAGGAAGCTTATACGAATCTTGGACGATTGGTATAGAAAGAGTGTGTAAAGAGTTAATAGTGAGAGGTTAAGAGTTAATAGAGGGAAGTAGTTTTGAGGGTAATAAATCGAAAGAAAAGCAAAGATGAAGTGAATAAATGGGGGAGAAAAGACTATAAAATTTTGAATTCAGATTTTAGTATTTAGAGTCTCTAAGCTATGTGCGTGAAATAATTTTTACTTTTCAGTTTTCTTCACTATCTTTGCACTCTTATTTATGGTTAAAACAAATGAAATTCAATATAGTTTCTGACTTTGCCCCTACGGGCGACCAACCTCAGGCTATCGACCAATTGGTAAAAGGTATAGAGCGCAACGATAAGTACCAAGTACTATTAGGTGTTACGGGCTCTGGAAAGACTTTTACTATCGCTAATGTGGTGGAACGCATTCAGCGTCCTACTCTTGTGTTGGCACATAATAAGACGCTGGCAGCCCAGTTGTATTCTGAATTTAAGGCTTTCTTCCCCAATAACGCGGTGGAATACTTCGTCTCTTACTACGACTACTATCAGCCGGAAGCTTATATACCTTCCACAGGTACTTATATCGAAAAAGACCTCTCTATTAACGATGAAATTGAAAAACTGCGTCTCAGTACGACCTCTGCTTTGCTGTCGGGCAGGCGCGATGTATTGGTTGTGGCATCTGTGTCGTGTTTGTATGGTATTGGTAACCCTGTGGAATTTCAAAAGAACGTGATTACCCTCAAACAGGGTGACGTACTCCCTCGTACCAAGCTGATGCATCGCCTTGTGCAAAGTCTCTATGCCCGAACGACCGCCGAATTTAGGCACGGCAACTTCCGTATCAAAGGCGATGTGCTTGATGTCTTCCCAGGTTATGACGACAACGCCTTTCGCATTCACTTTTTTGGTGATGAAATTGAAGAGATAGAACAGTTTGACCCTACTACTAATCACGTGTTAGACCACTACCAGAGCCTTAATATCTACCCCGCTAATATGTTCGTTACTTCCCCTGATATTCTCCAAAAAGCGATATGGAACATTCAACAAGATTTGGTGAAGCAAGTAGAGTTCTTTGAGGCTTTAGGCAAACCCTTAGAAGCCAAACGGCTGAAAGAACGCACTGAGTTTGACCTTGAGATGATACGGGAATTAGGGTACTGTTCGGGTATTGAGAACTATTCTCGCTATTTGGACGGTAGAGAACCAGGCACACGTCCGTTTTGCCTCATAGATTACTTCCCCGATGATTTCTTGATGGTTATCGACGAGAGTCACGTAACCGTCTCACAAGTGCACGCAATGTACGGTGGTGACCGCAGTAGGAAGGAGAATCTCGTGGAATACGGTTTCCGATTGCCCGCTGCAATGGACAACCGTCCGTTGAAATTCGAGGAGTTTGAAGCGCTTCAAAACCAAGTGATTTACGTGAGTGCCACCCCTGCTGATTATGAGCTCCAACAAACGCAAGGCGTGTACGTAGAGCAGGTGATACGCCCCACCGGATTGCTCGACCCCGAAATAGAAGTGCGCCCCAGTGCCAATCAAATAGATGACCTTGTGGAGGAAATACAACTGCGCACCGAGAAAGACGAGCGCATATTGGTAACCACCCTCACCAAGCGAATGGCAGAGGAGCTTACTAAATACCTCACTCGCATTGGTATTAGGTGTCGTTACATTCACAGTGATGTAGACACATTAGAGCGTGTGGAGATAATGCAAGACCTGCGCAAAGGACTCTTTGATGTGCTCATAGGGGTAAACCTCCTCCGTGAGGGCTTAGACCTGCCCGAAGTGTCGCTCGTAGCTATCCTCGATGCTGATAAGGAAGGCTTTTTGCGTTCCACTCGTTCGCTCACTCAAACCGTAGGAAGGGCTGCCCGCAATGTGAATGGAAAAGCAATAATGTACGCCGACAAGATTACTGAGAGTATGCAACGTACCATTGACGACACCAATTACCGCCGTGAAAAGCAAATGAACTACAACAAGGCACACAACATCACGCCTCAGCCTTTGCATAAGAAGATAGAGAATAGCCTCAGCAAGAGCCCTATAACCGAATTTCACTACGATCCGTCGTTTAAAGAGCGCACAGCTGCCGAAGCGCAATCGGTATATTTATCGGCTAAGGAATTGGAAAAGAAAATCAAAGAAACCCGCAAACTGATGGAGGTAGCTGCCAAAGAGCTGGATTTTGTAAAAGCTGCACAGTACAGAGATGAGCTAAAGAATTTGCAGGAATTAGCAAATTAGCAAATGAGAAAATGAGCAAAGTGTGGTGATTTGGTGATTTAGGAATTTTGGTGTAATTTTGCACTCTAATACATTAAAAGATAAAAAAATGCAAAATGGTATTTATGCAAAGATAACTACCACGAAGGGAGTTATTTTACTTCGTCTTACTTATGAAAAAACGCCTGCTACGGTAGGGAATTTTGTAGCTCTTGCAGAAGGGAAAATGAAGAACTCACAAAAATCACTTGGTACGCCTTATTACGATGGACTTACTTTTCACCGAGTGATTCCTAACTTTATGATACAAGGAGGCTGTCCGTTAGGAACTGGCACAGGAGACCCAGGTTATCGTTTTGACGATGAATTTCACCCAGAGCTCAAACACAATAAACCGGGAGTCATTTCGATGGCGAATGCAGGACCAGGTACGAATGGGAGTCAGTTTTTCATTACACACGTAGCCACCCCTTGGCTAGACAACAAGCACACGGTGTTTGGTGAAGTTGTGGAAGGACAAGATGTAGTAGATGCGATTGCACAAGGCGATAAGATTGAAAAAGTAGAAATAGTGAGAGTAGGAGAGGAGGCAGAAAAATGGGACGCCTTAAAAGCCTTCAATGATTTTAATGAAGCCAAAGCAGCTCGTTTGGCTGAAGAGAAACGCAAAGCTGAAGAAGCCTTTACCAAAGAAGTAGTGGGCTTTGAGAAAACGAATAGTGGTTTATATTACCAAATTACCCACAAGGGTAATGGTAAAAAAGCAGAAGCAGGGCAAAAAGTAGCCGTGCACTATACAGGTATGTTGCTTGACAAGACCGTGTTTGATAGTTCTTATCGCAGGAAAGAACCACTACAGTTTACTGTAGGTGTTGGACAAGTGATTGCAGGTTGGGATGAAGGAATATTACTTCTTCACGAAGGAGATAAAGCCCGATTGGTAATCCCATCAGAACTTGCCTATGGCGGTCGTGGTGCGGGAGGCGTAATACCACCTAATGCACCTCTTATTTTTGATGTAGAATTAGTATCAGTAGGGTAACCTTATTTTTTATTAAAGAAGAGTATTTAGCTATTAAGCCATTTGCTCTTCTTAAAGTTTTTGCCTCTTCTTATTAAGTAGGCGTGATAGGCACTAGGGATATCGTTTTGCCATTTGGGCAACAAAAGCAAGATGAGAATCACATCTAATTGTGAGAAGAGCCCCCAATAAATAGCTAATTGCAAGGGAAATCCTCCGTGACCAAAGCCTATGAGGGAGATAAATGCTGTAAGTAAGCACAAACCCCACAACTTGGAGAGAAAAGCGTGAGTACAGGTTTCTTTGCCAAACTTCAGAAAACTAATAGTATAACATAACCCTTCCATTATAAAAATAGCGATTACTTCATACCGATACGTCTTTATGAGTTCAGGGTTGAGATGATAACACGCTATTCCTATAGAGAGCCAGAATACTAAATCTGTTTGGCTATCCATTCGTCGCATTTTTACTGTACTAATACCCATTTGCCTTGCGATAATCCCATCGAAAATATCGGAGAGTAAGCCAAGGATGATGAAAACTATAATCCATAGCCTTGCTATTGATTCTTCAGTGTAATAAGAAAAGATCAGTATGGTAGGGGCTAATAAAAAACGGAAGGCTATTAGTAAGTAAGGTGTCTTCATTTTAATAAGTTCTTATGAGAACAAAAATACAATATTTTTCTAATATGCAAAAAAATATATGTCTTTTGGTAAATTAGCAGATTATGTATTATATCACACTTGAGTACTAAAATTATTATGATAGGATAGTTTGGAAACTACTTATAGATGTTAGAGATAAAAATGTGAATGTATGTTTAACTGTTGGTAGTTAGTTGTAAGAGAAGAAAAGCGTGTTAGAAAGCACTAAGAAGCCCAAAAATGATTATAATATTAGTATTAATAATCAACCACTTACCGAAGCACATAAAACTTTTTAGAAAAAAATTGTATAAAAATTTTGTAGGTAAATAAAAAGGTTATACCTTTGCACCCGCAAAAGAGGATAGTAATGCCTCTGGAGCGGAAAGAAACAACACGTACCTTGACATAATGTTGTACAGCACAAAGAAAGATTTAAAGGATTGAGTGAAACCTGAAGTCAATAACTTGAAGATCGGTTAGAAGATATAAAAGATTTTAACGATGAAGAGTTTGATCCTGGCTCAGGATGAACGCTAGCGGCAGGCCTAACACATGCAAGTCGAGGGGGAAGTTACTTTCGGGTAACAGAGACCGGCGTACGGGTGCGTAACGCGTATACAATCTGCCTTTCACTGGG
>NZ_AKFR01000017.1:0-27849 GCF_000277665.1 Capnocytophaga sp. oral taxon 335 str. F0486
ACAATAATTAATTATGACAACCTTTTTTAGGACGTGACACTGCCCTTATATCTCCTTCCTCCAATAACTCTCGCAAGTTATCTTCCTTTTATCTTTATGTATTGTTCATTTAAAAATCTGCCATTTGTCATTTATCACTCGTCATTCGTCCTTTGTCATTCCTCATTTCTTCCCTTTTCCATCGCTACATTCCCCCTTTTCCATCGCTACACTCCCCCTTTTCCATCGCTACACTCCCCCTTTGAAGGTAGCCAGCGACAGCTGGGTATGTGCCCCGCGAGAGCGGAGATTCTGAATAGAAAGAAGTTTTCATCATTTTTTCCGTCGCTACATTCCTTTTCTCCTTGGGAGAGGGCAGGGGTGAGGATTCCTTTTCTTTCGCCTCGAAACCCCGATTTTAACATTTTTAGTGCTGTTGTATGATATTATGAATCAACTATTTATATACCCTTTCTATACCAATCGTCCAAGATTCGTATAAGCTTCCTATAAGCTCTCTATAAGCTACCCCCACCCTCCTCATAGCATTTTTTCATCAAAATTCCTCTCAGCTCTCTTCCGTTTTTCTTTGTTTCCTTCCGATAGCTCAGAAGTGTTCCTTTTAGAGGTACACACTTTGCCAAAGTTTCAAACTTTGGCAAAGTTGATTGTTTGGTATTATTGGCATTTCTGGCATTATTGGTATTTACCTCATTTGCTAATTTCCTAATTCTCTCATTTTCTAATTTTCTAATTTCCAAATTTTCTAATTTTCTAATTTGTCTATTTGCTAATTATTCTATACTTTTGTCCGATAAATAAACGCAGATGCTAAACAGAATTTACCAATATATTACCACTCATAAACTCGCAACCTTCTCATTCTTCACCGCTTGGGCACTCATTGCTATTTATGGTTTGAGTCAGTTGCGGTTTGAAGAGGATATCACCAAAGTACTCCCTCAAAACGACAAAACGAACCTCACTTCCAAGGTACTCAAACAACTCAACTTCGCCGATAAAATCTCGGTAATGGTAACAGCCGAAAAAGGCGGAACGCTCACCGATATGCAGGCATTAGCCGAAACTTTGCGCGATACACTCAATGCTTCTATGACGAAGTATATCACCAGTATTCAGGGGATTATAAACGAAGAAGAGATAGACGAGACTTGGCAGTTTGTAAACGACCACCTACCTCTTTTTCTAAACGATGAAGATTACGCTTATTTAGAACGCCGTTTAGCCCCCGATAGTCTCAAATCAATGGTGGAGAGTCAGTACAAAACGATGCTCACGCCTGCGGGTATGGTGGCACAACAGTTTATCCGTAAAGACCCTTTTGGTCTCACTTTTCGCGGTTTGCGCAAACTTCAAGAGCTCAATACAGGCAATGATTTTAAGATTGCCAATGGTTTCCTCACTACTAACGACGAGCAACATATACTCTTCTTTATCAACCCTAAATTCGATGGTAACGACAGCGAGCACAATGCTGCTTTTGTCGCAGGTTTAGACGAGTTGCAAGACCATCTCAATGCCCAGTATCAAGGAAAAGCGCGTGTAGATTTCTTTGGAGCTCCTTTTATCTCAGTGAGCAATGCTTCTCAAATCAAAACCGATATCCTCACCACGGTACTCATTTCATTATCATTGCTCTATTTGCTGTTAGTCTTCTTCTACCGCAGTGTGTATATCCCATTTATCGCCTTTATCCCTTCTGCTTTTGGGGTGCTCTCAGCTTTGGCAACACTCTATGTGCTCAAAGGCAGTATTTCTGCAATTTCTATCAGTTTAGGAGCGGTACTCTTAGGAGTTACTATCGACTATTCACTACATATCCTCACACATTACAAGGTAGCTAAAAACACCGCCGAATTGTACCGTGCTGTAACCGTGCCTATCTTGCTCAGCAGTATCACTACCGCTATTTCATTCCTCTGCTTGCTCTTTGTGCATTCTGAGGTGATGCAAGATTTAGGTGTGTTTGCTTTCGTGGGCATAATGGTATCAGCCATATTATCGTTGGTACTAGTGCCTCATTTCTACCGTGGCAATCGTAATATCGAGGTGCGCAAAACCTTTTTAGACCGTATAGGGGCTTATCCATTTCATCACAACAAGTGGGTAGTAGGGGCTTGCTTACTGCTGATAGTGGTGAGTTGTTTTACTTTTCATAATGTCCGTTTCAATGGCGATATTGCCAATATCAACTATATCAACGAACGTTATAAGGCAGCTGAACATCAATTAGAGAACATCACCGATAGCGAATATAAATCGCTCTATGCTGCTGCTTATGGCAACTCGTTAGAGGAAGCCCTAGAACGCAATTATGCTCTATATCAGCAGTTGCAAAGTTATAAAGCACACGATAGTATCAAGCAATTCAGTTCTATCGGAGGGATTGTATTGCCTAAAAAAGAACAAGAAGCACGATTGCAACGATGGAAAGATTTTTGGAATGCCGAAAGACAGCAATTTCTAAAACAACAACTGATAGGAAAAGGAAATGAGGTTGGTTTTAAAGAAGAAACCTACGCACCTTTCTACCAAAGTATAACAGGTGATTTTGAAGTAATAAACAACCTCGATACTTATAAAGTGCTTTCAGCCATTCCGTTAGAAGATTTTATTACCGAAAAAGAAGGTTTTTATACCATTGCCAATCTCGTAAAACTCACTCCCACCGAACGAGACTCTTTTATTCATTCAGTAGAAAAACACACGCCTACTGTTGTTATCGACCGTAAGAATTTGAGCGAAACATTTTTAGGTAAACTCAAAGACGATATATTACTGTTAGTAAACTATTCGTCTATCGCTATTTTTCTCATACTGCTCTTGTTTTTTAGGTGTATAGAATTAGTTTTGCTTACCCTTATTCCTATTGGGGTTACAGGGATAGTTACTTCCGCTTTAATGAACTTTTTTGGCATAGAGTTTAATGTGTTTAGTATGATTGTTTGCACTTTGGTATTAGGGCATTCGGTAGATTTTAGTATTTTTATGACCTGCGCATTGCAAAAAGACTATACCGATGGTAAAAACGAACTTCCCGTGTACAAAGTGTCGGTGCTTTTAGCATCTATTACTACTTTTTTGGCTATTGGAACGCTTATTTTTGCCAAACACCCCGCCTTAAAGTCAATTGCATCGGTATCGGTGATAGGTATTTTCACTGCTTTGGCAATGACTTTTGTGTTTTACCCTACTATATTTAAGTTTTTTATATTCCGTCGCCCTAATAGAGGTCGTTCTCCGGTGAGTTTGCGTCTTTTAGTGCAATCCATACTGCTAATTACCTATTACGGACTATTGTCTATTATTCTCTCCAATATAGGTTGGCTACTTGCCAAATTTACTCCTAAACGTACTATGTGGCTCAGGCATTTAGCTACTTGGCTTACCACTTCGGTGCTTTATGTCAATCCTTTTGTGCGCAAAAGGGTAGAGAACCCACGCCATATACAGCTCACAACCCCTTCGGTAGTAATTTCTAATCATACCTCGTGGCTCGATACTTTGGCAATAGGGCTTTTCACACATCGCGTCAGTTATATGGTAAACGATTGGGTGTATAATTCAGTAGTATTTGGGCGTTACATACAGTCAATGGGCTTTTTTCCTGTTTCTGAAGGTATAGAAAAAGGAATGCCCTTATTTGAAAAGAACTTAAAAAACGGTATTTCAGTAATGATTTTTCCAGAGGGCAAACGTTCCGAAAGTAACCAGATACACCGTTTTCACAAAGGCGCTTTCCTAATAGCCGAACATTTCCAAACGCCTCTCTTGCCCGTGTATATTCACGGTTGTTCGGAAGTGCAACCCAAAGGCGATATAATTGTTTATGATGGTGCTATTACGGTAGTAGTAGGCGAACCCATAGCTCCTAACGATGAGCGTTTTGGCAATACTCCACGCGAGCGTGCCAAACAGATAGGCGCTTTCTACCGCCAGCAATTCCTCGCCTTGCGCAAACGATTGGAAGGAGTGGATTACCTAAAGAAGAAACTGTTTTTAAACTATTTATACAAGGAAAATTACGTAGTGCGCGCTGTAAAAGAAGATTACCAGCAGCATCGCGAACACTATCACGAGCTTGTGCATTCACTACCCGAAAAAGCGCGTATTTTGCATATCACCAATGATTATGGTCAGTTAGATTTCTTGTTATTGCTCACTTATCCTGAGCGTGAAATAGTATCCGTTATCGCCGATGACGAGAAGCGCGCCATTGCACAACATAGTTACCTCACCAAAATTCGCAAAATACAATACGTGAAAGAGCGTCCAGAAGGAGATTTTGAAATAGTAGTTGAAGGGAGAGAAATCGTAATAGGATAAGGAAGTAGCGCTTAATTAGGTTGAAAGATAAGGCTTATTCGAACCTAAGACGAAGGTAAAGCGAAGCTAAGATGAAGGAGAAGGTGTTGGCGAAGTTAATTGGTAAATTTTAAGTGATATTCTTTTGATAAAATTATGGTTAGTAGTGTTTTTCAAGTGTGAAACCTTAAAATTATACTAAAATAAGGAAATAAAGTAAAATTCATACTATAAATATTTGCACTTACTATAAAAAATGAAGACTTTTGCCGACAGAATAATTTAAAAATACGTACATAACGATGGAAGAAAAAGAAATATTGGACAATGAGGAGATATTCTCAAAAGTTTTAAGAGCAGGCAGACGCACCTATTTTTTTGATGTAAGAGCAACGCGTGCTAATGATTATTACTTGACTATTACCGAAAGTAAGAAGTTTACTCACGATGATGGCTCATTTCACTACAAAAAGCACAAAATCTATCTGTATAAAGAGGATTTTGAAATGTTTAAAGATATTTTAAACGAAATGACTAACTATGTTTTTGATGAAAGAGGAGAGGAGGTAATTTCTGAACGTCATCAAAAAGACTTTAAAAAGAACTATTACAATGAACGCTTGGAAGGCGTAAGCAATAGTAATGGTGTTTACAAAGACCTTGATTTTGAAGATCTATAGCTAAAAAACTAATAAGGTAAAACTTCACTCATCTGTTTGTAATAGAGTGATGACGTAATAGGCTATTGGGTAAAGCTCATTTTATGGCGTGGGTGGTATTTCACCAAAGCTTCCCTCAAATATGACTTCTCTACGTGTACGTATATTTCTGTGGTAGTAATATTCTCGTGACCTAACATCATCTGTATGGCACGCAGATTCGCACCGTTCTCCAATAGGTGTGTTGCAAAAGAATGTCTGAAAGTATGAGGGCTAATAGTCTTCTGTAATCCTATGTTTTCAGCTACTTGTCTTACAATAGTAAATATCATTGCGCGAGTAAGTTGTTTCCCTCTTCTGTTTAGGAAGACGTAATCTTCGTGACCTTTTGCTATCTTCAGCTGTTTGCGCTGGTTATTGATATAATTGTTAATTTGTTTCTGCGTATAGCTTTCGATAGGCACTAAGCGCTGTTTGCTACCTTTCCCCATTATTCTAATGAAATCTTCTTCAAAAAACAAGTCGGATAGACGGAGAGAAACCAATTCCGACACTCGCAACCCACAACCGTAAAGCGTTTCTATAATAGCTTTATTCCGATGCCCCTCATCGGTGCTGAGGTCTATGGAGGCGAGCATAGCATCTATTTCTTTTAAGGAAAGTGTATCGGGGAGTTTTACACCTATTTTAGGGCTGTCGATAAGGCTCATAGGAAAGTCTTCACGTCCTTTCTCAGAAATCATAAACTTAAAAAAACTCTTTAAAGCCGATATGAGTCGGGCTTGTGAACGTGCATTGAGTTCTTTGGAGACTTCGTATACGAACTGGCGCAAGGTATCTACTTGAATAGTATCGGGGGGTTCAGTGATATTGTATTTTTCCAAATACCCTATGAGTTTCTCAATATCTAAGCCATAAGATACAACAGTATTCTGCGATAAACCACGTTGTAATCGCAAATAATTCTGATAATCGGTATTTACTTTACGCCACACGTTTTTAGGTAAAAGATAAGAGATAAAAGGTAAAACCAGCGATAGCTGGAAATGTGAGTAAAAGGTATGTTATTTATCAATTGATAATTTTTCGCTGTCGTTATAATGCTTTTTATCGATAATAGTACCCTTGGAAAGCACTATAAGTCCAGGATTAGAACGTATCATTGTTTTGAGGGTAGTAGCATCGTTATAATAAAAGTTGAAATTGAGTTCGTATTTCTTTACAATATAAGGAGCTTTCTCCATTTGCGAGGTAAGACCTATCACGGTATAACCATTTTTAAGAGCTTTATCGGTTACTGTTTTGATTGCCTTAAAAGCCTCTTGGTTAGCAAGGTCGAGGCGATAAGAAACTACCATCAAGAGCTTTTCTTCTGCCATAAATTGTGGCAAATAGTCTGTTTCTCTATCTTTATCTTGAATATAAAAATCGTGTATAGGAGGCAATTCGGTAGTAGAGGTAGAGCTTACATATTCACCATCTACTTTTGGGAAACTTGCATCTTTAGTTACAATCACTTTTTCTTTGCCGTTTACTTTGAAAGTCCAATAATAAGTAACGGCATTGGGCGGTAATTCCATACCTTTGGGGATATTTGTTCCTATCTTATATGGGCGAAAATCTTTTATGGGTAAGTGATTGTAGACGTAATATACAAAGCTTATGCAGAAAAGCACAGAGATTACTGTAATTAATAAAGGTAAATTGCCTTTGGTAATGGGTTGTACATATTTTTGCCCCCAAAAGACGATGAGAGCTAAAACTAATAGTACCATATCTTTGGTAAACGATTGCCAAGGTGTAAATTTGATAGCATCACCAAAACAACCACAATCAGTTACTTTGTGAAAATAAGCCGAATAGAAGGTAAGGAAGCCGAAGAATACTAACATAGCCAGCAAAAGCCACAAAGTGAGCTTCTTTTTATAGCCTACCAATAAGGTTACCCCCAAAACTACTTCGAAAATACATACCAAAATGGCAAAAGTTAAAGTGTATGGTACAAAAAAAGGCATATTGAGCACATCGGGAGCAAAATAGTCCTCCAATTTAAATGAAAAACCCATAGGGTCATTGAGTTTTATCATTCCACTGATGATAAAAGTAACGCCTAATAATATGCGACAAAGCTGGATAAGATATTTCATATAAGTTGTTATTTAGTTGTTATGTTGATTGTTTAAATGTATGAGAGCAAACACTGCATAGTTTATCATATCTTGATAATTAGCATCAATGCCTTCACTAACTAATGTTTTTCCTTTATTATCTTCAATTTGTTTTACACGCAAGAGCTTTTGCAGGATAAGGTCGGTAAGAGAGCTCACCCGCATTTCCCGCCATACCTCGCCATAATCGTGGTTTTTAGCTTCCATAAGGGAGCGTGCTTCGGCAACTTTAGCGTCGTATAGAGCCGTTGCCTCTTCGAGACTAAGGTCGGGTTGGGTAGCCACTCCTTTATCTATTTGAATAAGAGCCATCAGGGCATAGTTGATGATGCCTATAAACTCGGCTGTCTCGTCTTCATCGATTTTATGCTCGATATTCTCTTGTAGCCCTCGAATGCGTTGTGCTTTGATGAGAATCTGGTCAGTAAGAGAAGGGAGGCGCAAGATACGCCAGGCACAGCCATAGTCTTTCATCTTGTTGATAAAGAGCGTACGGCATCGTTCAATAACCGTGTTATATTGTTTAAGAGTGTTCATTTTAATTAGGTGACAGGTAATGAAAGTGCAAAGGTACGAAGTAATTAGCAAATGGACAAATTTGGAAATTTGGAAATGAGAAAATGGGAGAATTAGAAAATGAGAGAATTGGAGAATGGGGCGCGAGCTACAAGAAACGCCAGCGAAAAGATTGTCAGTTTATTCAACTTTGCCAAAGGTGCGAGCCGCACGGGCAGTGTGAGCCACACGGGCAGGGAAAAAATTAGCAAATTAGGAAATGAGAAAATTAGCAAATGTGGAAGGTTGAGGAGTTCGAAATATAACGGAGGAGAACGGAAGAGAGCCGAGAGAAGTTTTGGTGAAAAAATGCTATGAGAAGGGTGGGGGTAGCTTATAGAGAGCTTATAGGAAGCTTATACGAATCTTGGACGATTGGTATAGGAAGGGTATGTAAAAAGTTGATTCATAATATCATACAACAACGCTAAAAATGTTAAAAACGGGGTTTCGAGGCGAAAGAAAAAGGAATAGGTGATAGGCCTTAGGCCATAGGCACTAGGGGGGAGTATGACGGAAAAGGGGGAATTTGGGACGAAAATATACTCCTTTAAAGGGGAATGTGGTGACGGAAAGGCGGAGAAAAAGAGGTTGATGAATGAAGAGATAATGAGCGGTGGGTGAGGGTAAGGCAGTGAAAAATGCTGTGAATTTTGAGATTTGATTTTAGTGATTGGGGATTTTTTGCGAAGGGTTGTACTGATTTTACCTAATAATTAGGCATTATTTATTGCTAATTACTTATAGTTTTGTACTTTTGCGCCCGAAATAACGAATATCATATGCTGAACGTTCACAACCTATCTGTTTCTTTTCAGGGCGAGTACCTCTTTGAGGACGTTGCTTTTATGCTGAATGCGGGCGACCGTGTGGGGCTTATTGGCAAGAACGGAGCGGGGAAATCGACGATGCTTAAATTGCTTTCACGCGAACTTAAACCCGATACCGGAGGCATTGCTACCGATAAAGATGTACGCATCGGATTTTTGAAACAGGATATTGATTTTGTGAAAGGACGTACCATTTTGGAAGAAGCCTATCAGGCATTTACTGAGATTAAGGCTTTGGAACGTCAGTTGGACGATATTCATCACCAGATAGAAACCCGCACTGATTACGAGAGCGAGGCGTACCACGATTTGCTTGATAAACTCAGCGACTATACGCATCGTTTTGACCTTATAGGGGGATACCAATACCAAGGAGAAACTGAGAAAGTGCTATTGGGGTTGGGCTTTGAGCGCAGTGATTTCGACAAGCTCACCGACAGCTTTTCGGGCGGGTGGCGTATGCGTATAGAGTTGGCAAAACTGCTGTTGCAGAACAACGATATATTGCTATTGGACGAGCCTACGAACCACTTGGATATAGAGTCGATTATTTGGTTAGAACAGTTCCTCTCTACTTATAGCGGGGCGGTGGTAATTGTGTCGCACGACAGAATGTTTTTAGACAATGTGACCAATCGGACGATTGAGATTTCGGTAGGCAAAATATACGATTACCCGAAGCCTTACACTCAGTTTTTGGAGCTCAGAAAAGAGATGCGCGAACTGCAACTCGCCTCACAAAAGAACCAAGAAAAGAAGATACAACACACTGAAAAGCTCATCGAAAAATTCCGCGCCAAAGCTACCAAAGCCTCAATGGCACAGTCGCTTATGAAGAAGTTGGACAAGATAGAGCGCATAGAGGTAGACGAAGAAGACAACGCGGTGATGAACGTGCGTTTCCCTGTATCGGTAACGCCAGGGAAGGTGGTGCTGGAAATAGACGATGTATCGAAAAGTTATGGTGAAAAAGAGGTGCTCAGCCACGTGAGTTTGCTTATAGAACGAGGCAGCAAAGTAGCTTTTGTGGGACAAAACGGACAGGGAAAAACGACCCTCGCCAAGATGATAGTGGGCGAAATACCCTATGAAGGAACTATCAAGCTGGGGCACAATGTACAGTTGGCTTACTTTGCTCAGAACCAAGCCGACTACTTAGATGGAGAACTCACCGTGCTTGATACGATGTTTAATGCAGCTAATGACAGCAATCGCACTAAAATACGCGACATACTTGGGGCTTTTCTTTTCCGTGGCGATGAGGTAGATAAGAAAGTGAAAGTGCTTTCGGGAGGGGAGCGCAACCGTTTGGCATTGGCAAAGATGCTTCTTTCGGACTTTAATGTAATGGTGATGGACGAGCCTACGAACCACTTGGATATCAAATCGAAGAACGTACTCAAACAAGCCTTACAGCAGTTTGAAGGGACGCTCATCATTGTGTCGCACGACCGCGATTTCTTGCAAGGGCTTACCGATAAGGTATACGAGTTTAAAAACAAACACCTGAAAGAATATCTTGGGGACATCGATTTCTTCCTCGAACAACGTGCTGCCGTTAATTTTAGAGAGATAGAACAGCAGAGCAAAAGCACTCCTGTGCAGGTAGAAAAAGAACCGCAGAAAGAAGAAAAACTCTCGTTTGAGGAACAGAAACAGCAGAAAGCCATTCAGAATAAGCTCAACAAGATAGAGAAGAACATTACCGCTCTTGAAGAAGCGCTTAAAGCGATGAATGAGCAGATGGGACAAGGCGTACAGAACGATGCTTTTTACAAGGAATACGAACAGAAAAAACAGCAGTTGGAAGATTTAATGACCGAGTGGGAATTATTAATGAGTTAAGTTATGCAACCTAAAAAAATCTTACTCTTTATTGTGGGGGTGCTGGTAGCCCTCTTTACAATGACCCTTTTCAGCAGTTATCACACCACCGCCAAAGGAATGGTGCGGGAGGGTATAGTGTTTGGTGACGCGATGTTGCGCTATCCGACCCCTGATATATTGGGAATGCTCTTTAAAGGGGAAGAGGAAAATAATAAAGTAGACGAACTTATTAAAGATACTAAAACCATTGTAGACGAAAAAACCGAAAATTTAGCAAAAAAGGATACTATTGTTAAGGATACGGTACAAACTTCGGAAACCAATATAGAAGGTAAAATATATTATCCGGGGAATCATACGGATTATATCAGAAGACTTAAAGAGAAACTGTGTCAGCCTACCTGCCAAATAGTGCATTATGGTGATTCGCAAATAGAAGGAGACCGTATCACCGGCTATGTGCGCAACCGATTACAATTGGCATATACTGGCGGAGGACCGGGGTTTATCCCTATAAAAGTAGTGTACAGCCAGAACAGTGTGGACATTATTGCTTCGCCTAACTGGACTCGCTACGCTTTCTTCGACCGCAAACAACGCAAAACGGTAGCGCACGATAAGTATGGTTTGTTCTCTACTTTCTCACGTTTTACTAATTATGTGAGCAATACTGCTGATACAACTGCCTTACCCGTAGCAAAAGCCAGCTTTACGATTAAGCCTTCGGACAAATCGTATGCACGTTTAAGAAACTACACGCGCTTTGGGTTACATTATGGCAATGCGATGGCAAAAGTGAAGATACGTGTGTATCAGGACGGGAATATTCTAAGAATAGATACTCTTATCTCAGATGGTAAATACCATAATTATAAGCTCAATTTCGCATCTACTCCTAAGGAGCTAAAAGTGGAATTGGAAGGCAAGATAAGCCCGGATTTTTATGGGATTACTCTTGATGCGTCGTCAGGGGTACGAATGGATAACGTAGCGATGCGAGGGGAAGCAGGACGTATATTTACACGTATGAATTACGAGCATTTCAGACAGATGAGTGCTGACCGCAAACCCGATATATTTATCTTTCAGTACGGAGGAAATACAATCCCCTATATGAAAACAGACCAACAGCTTCAGGAGTATGTAAACGCGTTGATATTTAATATTAAATGGGTAAAGCGAGCCAACCCCAATGCAATGTTTATGCTTTTAGGTCCTGGAGATATGACAACTTCGCATAACGGGCAACTTATTACTTACTCTTTTGTACCGAAAATGAACAAGCTGATGAAGGAAGAAGCCTTGAAAAATGGGATTGCTTATTTTAGTATCTTTGAAGCAATGGGAGGAGAAAACTCGATGACAGCGTGGGTGAAAAAAGGAATGGCTGTTTCGGATTACGTACACTTTACGCCACAAGGGACTAAACTAATTTCGGAAGTGTTTTACCAATGCCTACTTAACGACCTTGCGACGGTGCAATAATAGCTATGATAGATTTCTTTAAAAACTTCTTTACCTTTGAGTCGGCTCACCCACTTACTTTTGTACGGATAGACTTTTGGATATTCTTTGCTTTAGTATATGCGGTGTTTGTGCTCATCTATAAGCGTAAGCACGTGCGCAACTTGTTTTTGTTGCTTGCCAGCTTTTACTTCTATTACAAGGCAAGTGGGCTTTTTGTATTGTTATTGGTATTTAGTACTGTTACTGACTTTTATTTGGGGCATTATATCTATAATCAACAAGAAGAGCGAAGACGCAAAATAGGGGTTACTATTAGCGTTTGTGTGAACTTATTGGTACTTAGTTATTTTAAGTATGCTTATTTCTTTACTGATACTTACAATGCGCTGTTTCACACTCATCACCAAACCTTTAACTATTTAGCCTATTGGGCAAATGGGTTTGACTATAACGGATACTTTTCAGTTGATAAAATTATATTGCCCGTAGGTATTTCTTTCTACACTTTTCAGACCATTAGCTATACAGTGGATATTTACCGCAGAAAGGTTGCACCACTGAAATCGATATTAGACTTTGGTTTTTATGTGAGTTTCTTCCCTCAGTTAGTAGCAGGTCCTATTGTACGTGCAGAAGAGTTTGTACCTCAAATTCTCAAAAAAACAGAGATTAGCAAAGAAGAGTTTAATAAGGCAATATTCCTTATTCTTAAAGGACTTATCAAGAAGATGATATTTGCTGATTTTATCGCGTTGCACTTTTTGGATAAGGTATTTGATGCTCCTGAAATGCACTCGGGCTTTTCTAACTTATTAGCTCTGATAGGTTACTCGCTCCAAATATACGGTGATTTTTCTGGCTATACCGATATAGCCATAGGGGTAGCGCTATTGATGGGCTTCCATTTGCCTGTAAACTTCAATTCACCTTATAAGGCTTTGAACTGTGGGGACTTTTGGAAACGCTGGCACATCTCGCTTTCTACTTGGTTGAAGGACTATTTGTACATTCCGTTAGGAGGTAACCGCAATAGCACCTTAGGAACTTTTGTGTTTTCCTTGCTTTTTGTAGTGATATTGGTAGTAGCGATTGGTAACCTCGCTTTTACTTTTATCACAGGGGGATTGCTAATAGCAGGTGCGGTAGTAGCTTTTTATTACAAACCTTTTGAGCGTTACTTGACTACCAATATCAACATTATGCTCACGATGCTCATTGGAGGATTGTGGCACGGAGCTTCGTGGAAGTTTGTTATATGGGGTGGATTGAACGGTTTGGGTGTGGTAGCTTATAAGTATTGGCGCAAGGTGAGTCCGTACGAGCAGAGCAAGCTGTGGATTACTCGCGCTTGGAAGATAGCTTTTACCTTTGCTTTTATTACCTTTACACGTATATTCTTCCGAGGTAATGATATGGAGAGCATAAACTTATGGTTCGCACAAGTGGCGAACAATATGAGTTGGGATACTGCTACCGAAGTGATTAGGCATAACAATATTCCATTAGGCGTTATCTTGATTGGTTATATTACCCATTGGCTACCACAGCATTGGAAAGACTATGTGGAACACGTGTTTGCCGAGAGCCATTACGCTGTGAAAATAGCGATAGCCTTAGTAGTAGTGCTTATTTGCTATCAGGCTTATTCTACCGATATTCAGCCGTTTATTTACTTCCAATTTTAGTTAGGTAAAAGGTAGGAGTAAAAGATAAAAGGGGGAGAAAAACTATTGGGAATTAGTAGCTAAGAATACGATACAAGCAATAATGACTATAAGCACCAAAAAAGTTACTCCAGAAATAATAAGCCCTGCGACGGCTAATGTTTTAGGCTTCTTGCCCATTCCGATAATAGATAATATCAATCCGGTGAGCCATATGATAAGGTTCACGATAGGGAGCAATACGAGGAATATTGCCACTACAGACGTTATGAACCCCACCAGACCTATGGGATTGTTATTTAGGTTGTTATCGTTATATTGCCTATTGTGAATAAACGACCAATCGTTTGAGGTATTTTGCTTGAATTCTTCCATCTTTATTAAACAATAAATACTCGATTTTAATGCCACAAATATACAACAAAGAATTTATACTGCAAGTTAAAAAAACTTTTTTATAGGCAAAAGACACAAGCCACACGAGTAGATGTAATTAGCAGATTTGAGAATTAGCAAAAGGGAAGTGAATCTTGAAAAGTTTTTATAGGAAAGAGAAGAGTTTAATAATTAAGAGCTGTTTGAAAGATGAGCGAATCTGAGGCGAAAGTAAGACGATGGAAACCTATGAAAAGTTTATGACAGAACAGTGTAAGAAGTGAAAAACAATTAGAGATTTAGCCAAACTCCTTTGTTATTTATTGAAAAGTTATTACTTTTGCCGTCAGAATTAGATAAGAAATAAGACGCGTTATGTATTCGATTAAAAAAATATTACAAGACGGAAAAAACATACAAGGAGAAATCACCCTTAAAGGTTGGGTGCGCACCTTCCGCAGCAACCGCTTTATTGCCCTGAACGATGGTTCTACAATCGACAATTTACAAGTAGTAGTAGATTTTGAAAATACCGACCCTGAATTGCTTAAACGCATTACTACGGGAGCAGCTATTGAAGTAAAAGGACGACTTGTGGAGAGTCAAGGTAAAGGGCAAAACGTAGAGTTACAAGCAAGTAATATCAGTATATTAGGTGATAGTAACCCTGAAGAATACCCTATCCAACCTAAAAAACACTCACTTGAATTCTTGAGAGAAAACGCTCACTTGCGTGTACGCTCTAGTACTTTTAGTGCGGTGATGCGCGTGCGTTCTACTTTAGCTTTTGCTATTCACAAATACTTTCAAGACAATGGCTTTTTCTACGTGAATACGCCTATTATCACGGGTAGTGATGCCGAAGGGGCTGGAGAGATGTTTCGTGTAACGACCTTAGATGCTAAAAATCCACCACTTAATGAAAACGGCGAAGTAGACTACAAGAAAGACTTCTTCGGTAGGGAGACAAACCTTACCGTATCAGGTCAGTTAGAAGGTGAGACTTTTGCGATGGCGCTTGGTAAGATTTACACCTTTGGACCTACCTTCCGTGCTGAAAACTCCAATACCTCACGCCACTTAGCTGAGTTCTGGATGATAGAGCCCGAAATGGCGTTCTATGACCTTATCGACAATATGAATTTGGCGGAAGATTTTATTAAATACGTATTGCAATACACCTTGGAAGTACGTCGTGACGACCTTGAGTTCTTGAACAAAAGATTTTTAGAAGAAGAGAAGACTAAACCACAGAACGAGCGTAGCACAATGTCACTCATCGAAAAACTTGAATTTGTAATTCACAATCAGTTTAAGAGGGTGAGTTACACCGAGGCAATAGATATTTTAAAGAATAGCAATTACAATAAAAAGAAGAAATTTCAATACCCCGTAAACGAATGGGGTGTAGATTTGCAAAGCGAACACGAGCGCTATTTGGTGGAAAAACACTTTGAGTGCCCTGTAATTCTATACGACTATCCAGCAAATATCAAAGCGTTCTATATGCGCTTAAATGAAGACGGTAAAACGGTGCGCGCAATGGATATTCTCTTCCCAGGAATAGGTGAAATTGTAGGAGGCTCGCAACGTGAAGAACGTTACGATGTGCTCAAACAAAAAATAGCCGACCTTCATATGGACGAGGCAACTCTTTGGTGGTACTTAGACCTCCGTAAGTTCGGTACAGCAGTACACAGTGGCTTTGGTTTAGGTTTTGAGCGCTTGGTACTCTTTGCTACTGGAATGGCTAATATCCGTGATGTGATACCTTACCCACGCACGCCACAGAGCGCAGAGTTTTAATGTAAGTTACATCAGGAAATATAAAAACCGAGTTACGAAAGTAACTCGGTTTTCTTGTGTAATTTTAAAAAATAAAACAATGACTAAGTTGCCATTTGGTATTTGTTTACTTTTTCTTTAGCCTTGATAAGGTCGAGATTCAAGCTGTTAATCTTTTGCTCTTTGTTGAGGATTCTTCCTTTGAACTTAGCATCGTCTTGAGGAGACAGAGCTCCTTTGGCTTTCTTTAAATTATACTTGTTTTGTTCCTTAGCTAAATCAGTTTTAGCTTTGGTAATTTTAGCCTCTATTTTAGAAACCTCAGAGTTAGCTTTGGACAAGCGTTCTTGGTTCTTTTTAGCACGAGCAGCAGCTTTTTGTTGTTCTTTAGCGGCTTTTTCTTGCTCCTTAGCAGCTTTTTGTTCAGCTTTCACAGCCTTTTCCTGCTCTTTTTGTAATTTTTTTTGAGCCTTTAACTGCTCTTTTTGAGCTTTAAGTTCTGCTTGAGACTGAGCTTGAGTAGCTTCAACAGGAGCGGGAGCAACTACCGGAGTAGTGGTATCGGTCATAGTTCCCATTTCGTCTACTTGAGCGAATGACACTTGAGCTACAAATAGCCCAGCGAACAAAGTGAGTGTGTGTAATTTCATATCTGTTAAATTATTTAGTTTTCTTATAGGGTGCAAAGGTAAGAAAAATATGCTTACTATTTGCATTTTTACAAAAGTTTAACACCAAAAAAGTCGCCTGCAAAGGAAAGAAACGCAGGCGACTAAGGAGTAAATTAAAATATAAATAGTTATGGATTATTGAACATTTCCTCTGATACGTAAGCCTTTTACAGGGCTTGATTTGGCATTGGAGGTAACAGTAATAGTCTTGCTGATAGGTCCAACACGATTAGTATCGTATTTTACTTCAATTTTTCCTTTAGCTCCTGGTGCTACGGGTTGGTTTGTCCAAGAAGGAACGGTACAACCGCAAGAAGAAGCTACGTTAGTAATCACGAGGGGTGCTTTACCAGTGTTAGTAAACTCGAACACACGCACACCGTCTGCACCTTGTTTGATGTTACCGTAATCAATTTCTTCAGATTTAAAAGAAATCTCAGCGTCTTGGGCATAAGCCATTACACCAAAAAATGCTAAAAATACAAATGTTAAAAACTTTTTCATAGTATAAAAAATTAAAAATATAAGTTTGTTTTTACGGTTATAAATAGTACAACAACCGTGCCAAAGAGGATTTTTTAAGGTAAAAGTTAAGAGTTAATAGTGGAGAGTGAAAAGGGTTTTGAGCGAAAGAAAAACGGTGTAAGACACACAGATAAATTATTAGTAGATTGGTGGATTTGGATATTACGGTTAGTTTACACAAGTCTTATACGATATAACGGGCAATGAACTATAGGGGAGTGAAGCTAAGGTGAATCTGAGTCCAAGAAAAGTATTAGATTTTGAAAAACTAAAAGACTTATTCTATTAAAAGGCAACTAAAAAATTGTACTTGATGGTGGAAATGGCGTCGTGTTAAAATTATCAATGGTTAATTGCTAATTGTGAATTGTTTTGTATCTTTGCCCTCTCACTTTAAATCTCAAAAAAACTCTTACATATATATCCAGCTAACGCTGGCTTTACCTAAAAAAATGTACTTAATATTTGATACTGAAACTACGGGTTTACCCCGCCGTTGGGACGCTCCCCTTACTGATAGTGACAACTGGCCTCGCGCCGTGCAGATTGCTTGGCAATTGCACGATGAGTGGGGTACACTCATAGAACATCAGGACTTTTTGATAAAGCCCGATGGTTTCGATGTGCCTTATGATGCCGAAAAAGTACACGGTATCTCTACCCAATTAGCAGAAGCGCAAGGGGTACCTATCGCTGAGGTGTTCAAAGCGTTCAACGAAGCACTCAGCAAAGCGCAATATGTAGTGGGACAAAATATAGGCTTTGATATCAATATTATGGGGGCTGAGTTTTACCGCTATGGGGTGGAGAGTCCACTTACTCAGATGCCTGTAATCGACACTTGTACTGAGGCAACTGCCAACCTCTGCCAGATAGCAGGCGGAAAAGGAGGACGTTATAAGCTGCCTACCCTCACCGAGTTGCACTCTTTTCTCTTTGGCGTACCATTTACCGAGGCGCACAATGCCACTGCCGACGTGGAAGCAACTACACGCTGTTTCTTTGAATTGATACGTCGTGGTGAAGGCTTTCAAGAAGGTACTTTCAGTAGCGACTATATCAAAGAATTTCAAGGGCATCACACCTCGCCTATAGCTCTTATCGGACTCAAGCACGTGAACCTCAAAGAGGCTTCCGATGCCTTGCGAAAAAGCAGTAGCACTGCGCAAACTACAGAACCTCACGTCGATGCTTCACTGTTAGAAAATGCGGTGTTTGCCCACCTCCATAACCATACACAACACTCTATATTACAATCTACTACGTCTATAAAAGACCTCGTAAAAATCACCGCTAAAGAAAAGATGCCTGCTGTGGCACTTACCGATAGTGGCAATATGATGGCTGCCTTCCACTTTGTGCAAGCCGTACAAGGGCATAACAAAGAAGCGGAAGCTAAAAACAAAGAGGCTGAAGAAAAGGGCGAAACCCCTACCGAAACACTCATCAAGCCTATTATAGGTTGTGAGTTCAATATTTGCGAAAATCACTTAGATAGAACCCGACAAGACAACGGCTACCAAGTGGTGATTTTAGCTAAAAACAAACAGGGCTATCACAATCTTACCAAGATGGCTTCTATCGCTTCTACCAAAGGCTTTTACTATGTGCCTCGTATAGATAAGGCGATTGTAGAGCAGTACAAAAGCGATTTAATAGTGCTTTCTGGAGGTATGAATGGCGAAGTGCCGTCTAAAATATTAAACATTGGTACCAAGCAGGCGGAAGAGGCACTCTTGTGGTGGAAAGAGCAGTTCGGCGAGGATTTCTATTTAGAGGTGATGCGCCACAACCAAGAAGATGAAAACCGCGTAAACGAAACCCTTGTAGAGTTCTCTAGAAAATATGGGGTCAAGCTCATTGCTACTAACAATACCTTTTATCTCCATAAAAAAGATGCCAATGCCCACGATATTCTGTTGTGTGTGAAAGACGGCGAAAAGCAGAAAACACCTATCGGGCGCGGTCGTGGCTATCGTTTTGGAATGCCTAACAACGAGTATTATTTCAAAACTTCAGCCGAAATGAAGGCGCTCTTCAAGGATATTCCTGAGGCGATTCTCAATATTCAAGAAATTATCGACAAGGTAGAGCCCTATGGCTTGGCGCGTGATATCCTCTTGCCTAAGTTTGATATCCCCGAAGAATTTCAGGTAGAAGACGACCCTACGGGCAAAAAAGGTGAAAACAATTATTTGCGTCATCTTACTTATGAAGGGGCTAAACGCAAATACCCCGAAATTACCGATGAGGTGCGGGAGCGTTTGGATTTTGAGCTTTCTATTATTGAAAAAACAGGTTACCCAGGTTACTTCCTTATCGTACAAGATTTTATAGCCGCAGCGCGACGTATGAACGTATCAGTAGGACCTGGACGGGGTTCGGCTGCGGGTTCGGCAGTGGCGTTCTGTTTGGATATTACCAATATGGATCCAATTAAGTACGACCTGCTCTTTGAGCGTTTCCTCAACCCCGACCGTGTGTCTATGCCCGATATCGATATCGATTTCGAGGACTCTGGTCGCCAAGATGTCATCAACTATGTGATTGATAAGTATGGCGAGAGTCAGGTCGCACGGATTATCACCTATGGTAAAATGGCTGCCAAATCGGCAATCAAAGATACAGCTCGTGTGCTGGATGTGCCTTTACAAGAGTCGAATAGATTAGCAGGATTGGTACCTAATGGAGTGTCGTCTTTAGGGAAGATGTTCGGTTGGGACGATAAAACCCTCAAAGAAAAAGTGCGTAGTGAAGAACTGCCAAAAGTAGACGAACTGAAACGCCTTTTGGCAGGAGAAGGGGAGGAGGACAGTACCCAAACCATTCAGCAGGCAAATATTATTGAAGGTTCAGTGCGTAACACAGGTATTCACGCTTGCGGGGTGATTATTACACCCGATGATATCACCAACTTTGTGCCCGTAGCTTTAGCCAAAGACTCCGACTTATTTGTGACTCAGTTCGATAACTCGGTAGTAGAGAGCGCAGGGTTGCTGAAAATGGACTTCTTGGGGCTCAGTACCCTCACACTTATCAAAGATACTATTGAAAATATCAAACAAACACATAATATAGAGCTCGATGCAGAGACTTTCCCGCTCGACGATAAAAAGACTTACGAACTCTTCCAACGCGGTGAAACGGTCGGGATTTTCCAATACGAGTCCACCGGTATGCAGAAATATATGCGAGAGCTTAAACCTACGGTCTTTGCCGACCTGATAGCGATGAATGCGCTCTACCGTCCAGGCCCATTGGAATATATACCGAGCTTTATCAAGCGAAAACACGGTATTGAGCCCATTGAGTACGACCTCCCCGATATGGAGGAATACCTCAAGGAGACTTATGGAATTACCGTATATCAAGAGCAGGTGATGTTGCTATCGCAGAAATTGGCAGGTTTTACCAAAGGTGAAGCTGACGTGCTCCGTAAGGCGATGGGTAAGAAACAAATAGCCGTGCTAGCCAAGATGAAACCTAAGTTCATTACCCAAGCCTCTGAAAAAGGTCACGATGCCCAAAAACTCGAAAAGATATGGGCAGACTGGGAGAAGTTTGCCGCTTATGCGTTCAACAAATCGCACTCTACCTGTTATGCGTGGGTGGGGTATCAAACAGCTTACCTTAAAGCCAATTACCCTGCCGAGTATATGGCAGCAGTACTCTCTAACAATATGAACGACATCAAAACGATTACCTTCTTCCTAGAAGAGTGCCACCGAATGGGTATCAAGGTGTTACCTCCTGATGTAAATGAATCGTTGTACAAATTTACCGTAAATAAAAACGGTGATATACGTTTCGGTATGGGGGCTGTGAAAGGGGTAGGAAAAGCAGCAGTCGATACGATTGTAGAACAACGCCAAGAGCGTCCTTATACCTCTATTTTCGATTTGGCAAAACGTGTAGATTATAAGAGTATCAACAAAAAAGCCTTTGAAAGTATAGCCTTGGCAGGAGGTTTTGACTCGTTCACCAATGTACACCGCGCACAGTACTTCCACGCCGAAGCTGACGGCGTTCCCTTTCTCGAAAAAGCTATTCGCTTTGGTACTAAATACCAAGAGAGCAAGAACTCCGCCCAAATGAGTCTGTTTGGTGGTGAGAGTGAAGTAGATATCCCTGAACCTGCTGTGCCTAAATGTGAAACGTGGGGTAACCTCGAGCAGTTGCGCCGTGAGAAGGAGGTGGTAGGTATCTATATCTCAGGGCACCCGCTCGACGATTTTAAGCACGAGTTACAAAACTTTTGCAATATCAGTCTATCGGAATTGCAAGACTTACAACCTTTTATTAACCGTGAACTTACAGTAGCGGGTATGGTAGCTGACCTGCAACATCGTACGGCTAAGAACGGAAAAGGTTACGGCTTTTTTACTCTTGAGGATTACGACGGCTCTTACGAGTTTAAACTCTTTGGAGATGATTATTTGAACTATCAGAAATATATGGTACCAGGGGCGTTTTTGTATATCAAATTTAAGGTAGTGGAGGGATTTTTGAATAGAGAAACCAACCAAAGAGGCGAACCTCGAATACAGTTTCTACAGATGATGCAGTTGCAAGATGTGATGGAAACCCTCTCTAAAAAACTTACTTTGCACGTGAATATAGAGGAGATTAACCAAGATTTGATTGCAAAATACAAAGATTTACTACAAAAGCACAAAGGAAAACAGTCTATTTACTTTGTTGTGCACCATCACAATGAAAATATTCACCTAAATATGGAAAATGGTAATTTAAAGGTGGCGATTACTAAATCTTTTTTAGATGATTTAGACGCTCTATTTGCAAAATATCATCTCAATGACCGCAGAATGGAGAAAATAGTTGCTAAAAAGACAGAAGATACTCACGACGACGAGGAAATGGCAATGGAGGATTTGGGATTATCGGAGTAGACAATTAGTTAATTTCTATTTTGACTGCTAACGGCTAACAGCTAAAAAAATCTTCAATCGTAACTCGTAGTTTCTAATTATTTTGTACTTTTGCACAACCACTTAAAAAGAAAAAGAAATGAGTGCATTGAGCGTTAATCACCTGTTGGGCATTAAGTATATCACCGAAAAGGATATACAGTTAATATTTGAAACAGCTGACCACTTCAAGGAGGTTATTAACCGTCCTATTAAAAAAGTGCCTTCGTTGCGCGATATTACTATTGCCAATCTCTTCTTCGAGAATAGTACGCGCACTCGTCTTTCCTTTGAATTGGCAGAAAAACGTCTTTCTGCCGATGTGATTAACTTTTCGGCTTCTCAATCATCGGTAGCCAAAGGGGAAACCTTAGTAGATACCGTGAATAATATCCTCTCGATGAAAGTGGATATGGTAGTGATGCGTCACCCGAACCCAGGTGCGGGAGTCTTCCTCTCACAACACGTGAAAGCCTCAATTGTAAACGCTGGCGATGGAGCTCACGAACACCCTACACAAGCACTTTTAGACTCATATTCTATACGCGAACGCTTGGGAGATGTAGCAGGTAAAAAAGTAGTGATAGTGGGGGATATACTACACTCGCGCGTGGCACTTTCGAACATCTTTGCACTCCACAAGCAAGGAGCTGAAGTGATGCTATGCGGACCTCAAACACTTATTCCTAAATACATTCATAAATTGGACGTGAAGGTAGAAACCAATTTGCGCAAGGCTTTGAACTGGTGTGATGTGGCTAATATGTTGCGTATACAAAACGAACGACTCGACATCAGTTATTTTCCTTCTACCCGTGAATATGTACAACAATACGGACTCACCAAAGAGCTATTGGATAGCCTTGACAAAGAAATAGTGATTATGCACCCAGGACCTATCAATCGAGGGGTAGAAATTACCAGCGAAGTTGCTGATAGCTCCCAATCGATTATTTTACAACAAGTAGAAAATGGGGTAGCCATACGAATGGCAGTGATTTATTTGTTGGCGAGCAAGATTTAATAAGGTAAAAGATAAAAAGTAAAGCCAGCGAGGGCTCACAGCTGGGTATGTGAATAAAAGATAAAAGATTAAAAAAGCGCGATGTTTGAATAGTAAACATCGCGCTTTTTTAATTGTTAATTGTCAATTATTAATTGTTGTTATCTTCTAATTCTGATGGTGATAAGAGCAAAGATAAAAGTGGTGAAAAAGGAGAATATAGCATACACAAGGGCAGGTTTGGTCATATCGGTATTGCCCATAAGGGTACCTGCTACCAATATCGCCAAAGCAGTGTTTTGTAGACCTACTTCTATACTGATAGTCGTTGCTTGTACGCCCGGTAATTTAAAAGATTTCAGAGCTATAAAATAACTAAGTGTCATCGCGCTGAGGTGCATTAGGAGCGTAGCAGGCAAGAGACGGAATATTTCATCTACTGAAATACCACTTCCTCCTGATTGTTTATCACCGAAAAACTTGATAAAGAATACAATTCCCAACAATATGGTATTAGTTACTTTTAAAGGAAAACGGATTTTAAGAGATACATTAGGGAAAAACCGGTTGAAGAATAAGCCCAACAAAGCTGGTATTATAATGATTTTGGCTACTTCCCAGACCATATTGAATATAGGGAGCGACACTTCGGTATGACCCCCCATAAAAACTCCTACTGCCCAATTAGACAACACCGGAATGGTAAACAGTATGAGCAAGCTATTGATAGCGGTAAGAGCTACTGCCAAAGCGGTATCGGCTTTGATGAGATAACTAATGAAATTGGAGGTAGTACCTCCAGGACATATTGATACGATGATGAGTCCTACTTTTTCGGCAGGGGGTAAATTAGAAAACTCGGCAATGATAAAAGCACAGATAGGCAAGAAGACCATCTGCAAGAAAAGCCCTAAGTACAAGGGCTTTGATTTTTTGAATATGTTTTCGAAATCGGAGAAGCGCAACGAACTGCCTATCGCAAAGGTGATAAGCATAAGCACTGCCGAAAGGAGGTAATCTATAAACATCAGCGATTAGCTTTTCTAATAAGTATAGGTATAGGTAGCTTTATGAGCGTTGTTTTTCTTATATTCTGCGGACTTAGGTGTATTGTTGCTATTCCATTGATAGCTAAAAGTACGAGTGGCATTCTCTAAATCTTTATAGTCAACTTGGGTGTTATTATGGAGGTTTTTAGTATAAGAAACTACATTGTGAGCGACTGTTCTTATAAGAGGGTCTCTGTAATAATCGCCATAGTAGTTGTAATTACTTATCAACTCTATTTCAGCTAAATATTTAAAGAGGTCTCGCTGATAGATATTCGGTTTATTATCGTATTGGTAAGTACAAGTGCCTTTGGTATTTTGGTCAGGAACAGCCCCTACATAAGTTGCTTTTTCAAGAGAAGCTACTGTACCATCGGGATTGAGGGAATAAATATAATAGTCGTTAAAACCAGCGAATGAGCTATGAGCTATCATTGTTATTTTATTTTTATCATAAGTATAACTATATTTTTTTGTTTCAGTTCCATCAACCGTTGTTTTACTCGCTACTTTGTTATTAAGATATTCATAAGTAATTTTTTGAACATTATCACTACGAATGATAGATTGTAAATGATTTCCGTTATAAGTAAAGTTATAGGTATAGTTTCTGTTGCTTTGAGAATTGCTTTTAATACTGATAGCAGTTATCAACTCGCCGTTATAAGTGATGGTATAGACTTCATCAGTAGTGGGGGTACCGTTATCGACTACTTTTCTTTCAAAAGCAGTAATTTTATTACCACTTAACGTATAGGTTTCAGTGGTTTTAACAGTGCCTATACTACCAATAGTTTCCTCTACTATTGTTTTAGGAAAAGCACCGCCAGGGGTAGTTTCATCATTGTTATCTTTTTTACAAGAAAGAAAGATAAGTGTAAGACCTATGGCTAATAATAATGTTTTTTTCATTGGTTATATACTTTTATGGCGACAAAGGTACGAAACATTTTTTAATTAGCAATAAGAAGTGTGAGCCGCACGGAGGTAGAAAATTAGCAAATGAGGTGCGAGCCGCACAGGCAGTGTGAGCCACACGGGCAGAGAAAAGATTAGCAAATGTGGAGGGTTGAGGAGTTCGAAATATAGCGGAGGAGAACGAAAGAGAGCTGAGAGGAATTTTGGTGAAAAAAGGCTATGAGAAGGGTGGGGGTAGCTTATAGAGAGCTTATAGGAAGCTTATACGAATCTTGGACGATTGGTATAGAAAGGGTGTATAAATAGTTGATTCATAATATAATACAACAGCGCTAAAAATGTTAAAATCGGGGTTTTGAGGCGAAAGAAAGGGAAAAGGTACTAGGCCTTAGGCCATAGGCACTAGGGGGGAATATGATGGAAAAGAGAAGAAATGACGAATGACCAGTGACGAATGACGAATATGGACTTTCTTTAAAGGGGAATTGTGGCGGCGGTAAGACGGTGCGTGCCATACGAGCAGGTGAAGAAGAGTGATAGAAGTTTGGGGAGATAGGGGTAAAGAAAATGAGGAAATAGGCTTAAAAACAAAAAGGACTGCCAGAGAGTTTCTGGACAGCCCTTTTTAGTTTATTATAAAAGTACTATTTTTTGATATATAACCAGCCTACTTCAGATTGTTTATTATTATTCTGATCGTAGTATTCAATCACATAATAGTAAGTACCTTGTGGGAGTTTATCGGCAGCTTCGACGGTTGCACGGGCGTCAGAGATACCTCTAAACACGCGGGTTACGTTGTCGTAGCCACTTACCTCAAATACTTTCACGCCCCAACGGTTGTAGATACGTACCACATTGTTCGGATAGTTTTCTATGCCACCAATATGGAAGTGGTCGTTTTTACCGTCGCCATTTACTGACATACCGTTGTAAGGTATGAGCTTATTCACTATATCAACCGTTACAGTAGCACTGCTACAGCCTGCCGAGTTACAGATTTCGTACACAAAAGTATCGGTTCCTGTAAATCCTGTGTGAGGACGGTACTCTATTGTGTTATCGCTATTTACCATCACTGTACCATTTGCTGGAGAGGTTACTACATTAGGGGTAGTTGCTCCGTTGAGGGTATCGTTTGGCAATACTGCAATATTTACAGGTGTATTCACTGCTGTAGAAGCTCTATCATCGACCGCTACTGGCAATACTGTAGGAGTTACTGTTGTAGGTGATACAGTGATTGTTACTACACCTGTTACACAACTTGTAGGGGTTGCCGTTGTACATACTTGATAAGTAATAGTGTATGTACCACTTGCTGTGCCGGTTGGAACGGTTACTGTTCCATCAGGACTCAAGGTTGGAACGGTTCCTCCTGGTACTTGTGGTGTTGCTGGAGTTACTACGGTGATAGTAACGTTACCTGTTGGGCCTGTAGTAACTGACTGAGTTCCTACAGTTCCTCCTATGGTGATATTTCCAGCTGTAGTTGTGGTTGTATCGGTGTATACCATATTGTTGTTTGGCAATACTGGTACTGGTTGTCTCACCGTTACTGTTACTGTTGCTTCTGTACTGCAAGCTGTAGGTGTTGCTACTGAACAGATATGATATGTATATGTGTAAACTCCTGGAATTGCATTAGCTGGTACTGTTACCGAACCGTTGCTTCCTATTGTAGGTACTCCTGTACCTGTTGGCGCAGTAGTTACACTTACTGTTACATTAGTAGCTGTTGCTGATGCAACTCCATCGACAGTATCATTACTCAATATAGTTCCTACTACTGTTGCTGTACCGCTCGTTGGCACATCGTAAGTATTATCACCTGCTGTAGGTGTAGCTGTTGCTGTAGGTGATACAGTGAGTACTGTTGTACCACTTACACAAGTACTTGGTGTTGCTGTTGTACAAACATCGTAAGTAATTGTGTAGACTCCTGGAGGCAATGTGCCTGGGACTGTAATAGTACCATCAGGATTCAATGTAGGAGTAGGAGCTCCAGGTGCTGCACCTGGTGTTACTACTACATTGGTAATAGTTACATTACTTCCTGTTGCAGAAGCAGTGGTACCGTCTGGTTTCACTATATCATCATTGTTCAAGATACTTGGCGTTGTACTAGTACCTGTTTGCGTTACTGTAAGGTTTTCAGGACGGATAATAGGTGATGGCTGACTTACAGTAACTGTAAGGGTACCACTTGTACAAGCTACAGGTATAGCTGTTGTACATACATCATAAGTGATAGTATATACACCTGGAGGTGTGGTAGGTGGTATTTGTACATTACCTGTAGTTGGATCTATCACTGGTGTATTAGGTGTGATAGGACTTGTTATATTAATGGTTACATTTCCACCTGTACCTGCCGTTGCTGACTGAGTACCTACTGTATCGTTTGTCAATATATTACCTATAGTACGGGTTGTTGTACTTGTAGGTGTTGATGGTACTATTGGTAAATTATCTGGTGTGATTACTGGAACCTCGCCTACTACTACTGTAGCGGTTGCTGTTTTACAGTTAGAAGGATTCAATACTTCACACACTCTGTATACAATATTATAAGTACCTGACTTAGTACCTGTTGGTACAGTTATCTTACCTGTAGTGGTGTTTAAAGTAGGTGTAGGTGTACCTCCTAAGCTTGTTGCCGGAGTTACTACTGCTATAGTTACAGCTGTTGAACTTACTGGGTTTCCACCTAAAGTTGCCGTATCTATTACAGTTTCTGTTGAAGTAGTTCCTGGTGCTAAAGGATATACTTTAGAAGGTACTACTAATTCAGGGGTTCCTACAGTTACTACTACAGTGCGCGTTCCTGTACAGTTAGTTGGATTCAACACTTCGCAGTAATTATACGTAATTGTATAGTTACCTGCTGGGATATTGCCCGGTACGGTTACTTTACCTGTGTTTGGATCCATAGTCGGTACTTTGCTACCACTTGGATTATGAACCGTCATTGTTACATTACCACCAGGGCCTGCTGTTGGCGTTGTTACTCCGCCTATGCTATCGTTATCGAAAATGCTTGGCGTTGTTTGAGTGCTGGTGCTTGGCGTTACTGTAAGTGTTTCTGGCACTACTGTAAGGCTAGCTGAACCTACGCTG
>NZ_AKFR01000018.1:0-26538 GCF_000277665.1 Capnocytophaga sp. oral taxon 335 str. F0486
CCTATCATATTCTTTCCAAGATGGTTTGCAAGCACCAAAGCGAATGGTCGTATAGTGGTGAGCGTATAAAGGAAGATGCTAAAGCTTATTTTAAGTATCACTATCCCAACTACTCATCCTCACAAATACAACAGTCCTTACAGCATATAGAAAAAGTATTCAAAACTACCTATGATTTTTGGAATGTACTCACCAATAAACTAAGCGGACAGGACAAAACTTTCTTTAAAGAAGGTGTTTTTTGGTATTTTGAACCTTTTGCGTGGGTAACTCAGATGATGAAAATATTTAAATGGGATTTCAAAACTGAAGAAGATGGATGGCCTATTAAACTCTCCTACATCTGTGTATTCTTTTTAAAACGTTCTTCTATTTCTTTTGGGTTCTTTTTCCACTCTTGATAATGATTTTTAATAGTAGGAAATTTTTCTCTATATTCTTTGAAACTCCTAACCTCGTCAGCATCTGAATTTGATGCTGAATAAATGAAGTATCCAAATAGGAAAGCATTAACCAGTATAGTCCCAATAGCTATATATACCACGTACTTTACAAAAGATATATTTTTGAACGTGTTTTTTATAGCCTCTTTCTCTTTCTGCACTTCCTGCAATAGCTTTGACCGCTCCTCCTCGATAGGCTTTACATCTACGGATATTGCCCTGCTTAATACCTTTTGCGTTGCTTCTCTGTGCGCTGTAAGGTCTTGTTTTATCTCGGACATCTCCGCCCTAAAATTGTTAATACTCTTGTCAAGTTTAGTTACTACATCAGTAAGAACCTGCGCTATAATTTCATTTGAAAGTCTCTGTGCCATATTGTTTTTTAATGTTGAAAGAAAAATATTAAAATCCCATACTCATTCCTCGACCTCTGTCGATTGTTTGCACTACAATTTTGACCGCTTTTCGGGCTATTTCAGCCATATTTGCAGGCAAAGGCATTTTAGTAAGGTTCACCCCCCTATCTATTAAATTTCGCGTTCCAAATGCTTTTCCGAGTTCGGAGGCTTTTAAGTCGGTCCCGCTCGACTTATGCAAAAATCGCATTCCCTGCATTTCGCCCTTGCTATTAATCGTTGGCTTTACCTCTATGCCTTTACTATTCATCGCCTTGCTGAAGTCCTCAAAAGTATAACCTTTCTTGGCGCTCTGCTCGTATGCCTGGCGTATCTGTGTCTTTATATCGGGCGTTTTCTCTGCTTGGATTTCCCGCGCTGTCTTTAGCCCCATACTCTTGGCTATCTTCTCCGCGCTCTCCTGCGCTCTCTTCCCTATAAAGTTATCACTATGCGCCTTGCCGTCTATACCTATGCGGTTCGCTATGATATGAATATGGGGCTGGTCGGTACTCTTGTGAACTGTCATAAGAAACTGCGTTTTGTTTAGGTCAAAATTCAAGTTCTGCAAGTGCTTTACCCCTATTTCGTAAAGTTCCCTATTGGTAAATTCACGTTCATTTGATGGGCTCAAAACTATGCTATACGTATTGTTTTCGCACCTGGCATTCATTTCTTGGATTTCCCTCATCTCTGCAAGAATTTCCTCCCCATTCTCACCACTGACCAGGTTACGCCCTAACTCTTGGGCTTGCCCTTTGTCGTTAAGAATATAATTAATAGCCTGCGCACTGCCTTTAACTGCCTTTGCTTTGCTTACCATTGCGTATATAATCTAATTCAGCGTTTAATTTATAAATAACCTGGCGTATTTCCTCGACCAGTGTAGGCGCACCAACTTTGAAGGCATTACGTAACCTGGCAAAGTCGGTAGCGAATTTCTTTAAAGTCAAATAGGCTTCTGTCTCCTCTGCTGTGAGTGCAGGGGTGATGTGTCTTTCTAAGGCTGCCCTACGGCAGTACTCGGAGGAACTAAGCCCTACCGCTTCGGCTTTCTTGGCAATAGCTAACTTCTCAAAGCTGGTAACTCTGATAGTAATACGTTCTTCCGCCTTTACCTGCTTGGGAGGTCGCCCCCCTTTAGTGCCTTTCTCTTTGGTGGCGTTATGCCAACCTGGTTTGATGTCTTTTTCTTCTACCATATTTGCGTCGCTTTTACCTGCGGGGGGGTTCGGGGGGGAGGTCACCCCCCGTGCCCGTGAGGGCAACCCCCAACCGACCAACGGGAGGGCGGGCGAGAGGTTTTTTGTGCTAACAAAAACACATCTTGACCTATAACACTAATAAAACACCCATAACCCATTTTGATACGTGCTATACTATCGGCAAAAGTAATAAATAATATTGAAACCGCAATATTCTCCCCTAACAATTACCTCCCCATATCTCCTTAAAGGGTGAAAGAAAAAACAAAGTACTATTCAAAATTTATCTATTTGTAATCAGCAAGCGCATTTCTTATATTTGCTATTATAATATAAATAGACAGCTTAAAGTCTGTCTAAAATAAATTTCAAATTTATCTTTTTGGAAAAAAAAGCGTTCTATATTATTTTGCATAAAAATTTTCATCATGAAAATAAAATTTAAATATAATTAGTTCAGGTTAGAACCATTTAAAAAATCTATTAAAAAATATTTTGGATACTTTTGAAGGAATTAATTTCTAAAATGTTGGATTTAATTCTATAAATATTAAGAAAATGTTAAAATTCACCCGGCCAGTTTGCTTTTGTCTCTTGATGAGATGATTTTTTTCAAATGAAAGTGAAAAAATTCGTCTTACTTCTTAAAAACTCTCTTGATTGTATTAAAAAATATCATAGCTTATTATGATGTTTATCAACGAAAAACAAAAACACCTTTAAGCCTTTTCTACGGAAGGATTTAGAGAGTAATTAAAAATGAATAGTAGGAGTTTTATAATGAATAGTAGGAGTTTTATAATGTAGACATATTCTTTTAGTAGGAGTTTTATAATGTATTTTTCAAAAAGTAGGAGAATTATTTTTATAACTCCTACTTTTTATATATCTTTGCCCCATCTATTAGTAAAATAGGAGTTTTATAATGCAAAATAACCTATAAATAATATGGAAGAAAATAATAATAAAGAGCTAGTACAATCATATATTCTTACTACGGCTAAGTATGATTATAACGTATATGAAAAACGTATTTTATACCGTATTATAGAGCTTATGCAAGAACTAACTGAAGGGAAGAAATTAAATGAACGTTATAACGTTCAGAACAATCTTTTTGGGGATGTTGATATACAAATGCCAACAAAGAGTTTTTTAAAAGACGAAAAAGATAACAATCATAGTATCGCTAAGAAAGCTTTGTTAGCACTTAACCAAAAGCAAATAAAAACAGAGGACAATAATGTTTTTAGAGCATTTAATCTTATTGAGCGTCCTGTTATAGATAAAAAGGCAGGAATGGTTAGTTTTAGGTTATCTCCTTTCATAGCGTCAGTATTTATGGACTTTTCAAAAGGATATAGAAAATATGAACTTCAAACAGCTATGAGTTTTGAAAGTGTTTATGCAATGCGTTTCTATGAGATATTTAGTAATCAAAAAAAACCTATAACTTTTACAGTTGAGCAAATTAAGGAAATGTTCAATATTACAGATAAGTATAAGTATACAAAAGATTTTATAAGAGATGTTATAAGTGCTGCTAAAAAAGAGCTTGATAAATATAGCCCTTATACGTTTGATTTTGAACTTAATAGAAAAGGAAGAGGGGGAAAGATTGTTTCTATAACTTTTACTCCTAAATACCAACCTCAATATATAGATTCAGATTTGGAACGCCGTAGTTTAAACCAAAAGATATCTTCAAGATTCTCTCTATCAAAAGAAGAGGTAAATTACTTGAACCACAATTTTGGTTTTACAGAAATAGAATTACGAAAAAATATAGAAACTTTTAAAAATATAAATGCTGTTTCTGATTTATTGAATGAGTGTGCAAGTATAAAAGCAAAAATGAATGAATATGAAAGAAGAGGTAAAATTATTAGCAACAGAAAAGGGTATTTAATAAATGCCCTTAAAAAGAAGGTAGGAAAAATAGTTTCAGAAGCTAATAAAAACATATAAATCAACAAAATACATTTTATAGTAGGAGTTTTATAATGTATTTATAATTCTTTTAGTAGGAGTTTTATAATGTATTTTAATTTTTTTTGTACATTTGCTTCTGTATAAAATAGAAAAACAATGGATTTTTTAAACTTAGACGAATCAGTACAATCGGCTATTAGAATAGCTAAATCTATCGCTAGAGAGTATGGCAATAAATGCTATACTCCTGCTCATTTACTCAAAGCCTTATTACATAAGGAGATAGGCTTAGGCAGTTTTGTAGTTTCCTTAGGTAAAGATGCCCTTTTCTTAGAGGAATGGGCTGAAATAAGAATAGAAGAATGTGAACGACTAGCAGGTGTTACCGAAGTAGAAGCCGATGAAAAAATCCCTAAAGTATTTGAAGAAGCAGATAATGTACGCCTCAAATTAGGACTCTTGCAAATCAACCCTATTTGTACTCTTTGTGCTTTAGCTAAACCCGAAAAAGGCTTCTCTGCCGACCAGCTCAAGTCCTTTCCTATCCGTGAAAAAGAAATATTAGACTTCTTCCTTCAAGGAGACCATATTCCTCTGCAAACACTTCAACAAGCAGAAGGTCAGGATAATACTCACACTACCTCACAACCACTTACAAACTTACTAAATTATTGTATTGATAAAACTGCGCAAGCACGAGAGCAAAACTTATCACCCATTGTAGGAAGAAATAGAGAAACAAGACAAATGCTTGAAATATTAGGTAGGCATAGCAAGCCTAATGTAATGATTATAGGCGATTCAGGAGTGGGAAAAACGGCTATTGTTGATGGGCTTGTGTATGATATCATCAACGAAAAAGTACCTTCTTTCCTATCAGAAACAACTGTTTGGGAATTGGACAATGGAGCTTTGATAGCAGGAGCAACCTACAAAGGAGAAATAGAAGACCGATTAAAGAACATTATCAAAGAACTCCGGCAAATGGATAGGGTAATCCTTTTTATAGATGAAATACACACTTTATTAGACCCTAAACAAGGTAATGCAGGGGCTGCCAATATTCTAAAACCAGAACTTTCCAAAGGCAACCTCACTGTCATAGGGGCAACTACCACCGATGAGTACCGCAAACTCATTGAACCCGACCACGCTTTTAGTCGTAGGTTTGAAGTCCTATCGATTGAAGAACCTACTGCCGAAAACGCTACTGCTATGTTGCATTTTTCTCTTGAAAAATACAAAACATTTCACAAATTAGACGTAAGTGATGAAGCCCTAAACAAATGCGTAACTATGGCTAAACGCTATGTGAAAGATCGCCGTTTACCAGACTCAGCCATCGATTTACTCGACCGAACAATGTCAGCTGTAAAAATGACTAATGAAGCTGTTGCAACTGACCATCTTTCGCTATTGCAACAGCTCAAAGATTTGGAAGAAAAGCGCATAGACCTCACAGAAGAAGATTTCTTAAACAAATTATCGGAGGTGTGGAGAGATTTTTCAGTAGGGTTAAACCCTATTGTAAGAGGTTTCTTAAACCAAGATGTAAAAATAGACGAAAACACTAATAGTGATAGCGTTTGGGAAGCGCTTAACACAATAACTTCTCAACTTGAAACGTTTGCAAAAAATCCCATACAAAAAGTAGAAGAAGAACACTTGGCAAGTGTGGTAGCAGCAAAAACCAATATACCCGTAGGAAAAATACAAGAGGGAGAAAAAGAGAAACTACTACAAATGGAACAGGTCTTACAACAGCGAGTTGTGGGGCAAGACCACGCGATAAAATCGCTAACTGATGCTATTTTGGAATCGCGTAGCGGAATGAACAAACAAGGGCAACCGATTGGCTCGTTCTTTTTCTTAGGCCCTACAGGTACAGGGAAGACGGAACTTACCAAATCATTGGCAGAAGCCCTTTTTAACGACGAAAAGGCAATGATACGCTTCGATATGTCGGAGTTTAAAGAAGAACACTCAGCGGCTTTGCTCTATGGAGCTCCTCCAGGGTATGTGGGGTATGAAGAAGGGGGTCTTTTAGTAAACAAAATACGAGAACAACCTTACTCGGTAGTGCTTTTTGATGAGATTGAGAAGGCACACGCCTCGGTATATGATATCTTTTTGCAGATAATGGACGAGGGAAAACTACATGATCGATTAGGCAAAGAGGGCGATTTTTCCAATGCTATTATTATTTTCACCTCGAATGTAGGAAGTGATTGGATAGCGCAAGAAATGAGCGAAGGACGACACCCTACTACTATACAAATGATGGAAATAATGGGGCGTTACTTCCGTCCTGAGTTCTTGGCACGTCTTTCGGAAATAGTACCTTTCTCGCCTATTAAAGAAGAAATGCTCTTAAAAATATTCGACATACAGTTCAAAGGTTTTAGGAAACTCCTACAAGCCCAAAATATGGATATTACACTTACTGATGAGGCTAAAAAGACCCTTGCTTTCAAAGGGTTCACCCCTAAGTACGGTGCCCGACAAGTAGCAGGCACTATACGCAACTACTTGCGCCGACCTATTTCACGAATGATACTTTCAGGGACACTCAAAAAAGGACAACTATTGGTAGGCAATGTAAATGACCAAGAGGAAATAGTATGGGAAGTAAAAGATCTTTAGAGAATGAAAAAAAGTTTTATAAACAACTTGTACACACCTATTAATAATCAAATATAAACAAAAAATATTATTTATATTATACTATTTATGTTTTATGTAATTAGTTGTGTACACGTGTGCTCACACGGGTACGTAATTGGTAAAAAGGGTACGAGCTAAAGCCAGCGAGAGCTCACAGCTGGCTATGTGGGGAGAGAAAAAAATAGAGAATTAGAAAATTTGGGAAGACTTGTGGAGTTATCGGAGAAAAACGAAAAATATCAAAAAAGAGTTGGAGAGGATTTTGGTGAGAAAAGGCTCTTAGGAAGATATGCATAAGTTATAAAAAGGATATAGAAATGATGAACGAATGACGAACGATTGATATAGAAAGGGTATATAAGCATTTGACTCATATTGTAATACAATAATGTCAAAAATGTCAAGAAATAGTTTCGAGACAAAAGAAAGAGAAAAGTTATACCGAGATAATCCACCGTAGTGAGGCAGATTGAGAAATTACAAAATGAGCAGGTGAGAAAAATAACCCCAAAAATTTTTATATTTAGAAAAAAACACATACTTTTGTCGCTTGTATTACAGCATTTGTTTTGTTTATGAGTAATTTTGAATATTTCCCTATCAATTGGGTAGAAGGGATGCACATTAATGCTTCTCATTTTATAAATACAGAGAACTTTCTTTTGGAGAGAATCCTTAAAGCCACTTCTATTGCTTTTTTTGGTCAATATGGTATTTTGCCCGGTAGTAATCTTTCCCATTCAAACATTGAGATAGAGAAGATAGGCAATAAATTGGATATTCATTTGAAAACTTATTATGGTATTTGCCCTAATGGTTTCCCTATTTTTATAGATGAAAAAGATAATGCTGACATACGTGTTACCTTTGACATCCAGGAAGGGAAAGACAACCAAAATTGGGATATTGTATTAACCGTTTTCCCTTATCAAAGAAAACCAGTAGGGACTCCTGACCCCAATGAAATGCCTTTGCGTTATCCTAATATTCAACCTAAATTTCAATTAGGAATAATCTCTACAGAAGAAAATATTACTTACGACTCTTGTAGTGTAATTGTTGGGGTTCTTAAAAAGAGTAATAATTCTGAATACATTATAGACTATAATTATATTCCTCCTTCTTTATCAATGGATGCTCACGAATCTCTTAAGGAGAATATGAGTGATTTTTTAGGTAGTATAAATGATATTGATAGTAAATTGAAAAGTATCTTATTAAAGATACAGACACAACCCAATCACAATTCCATAACCGAAAGTCTTTCTGTTCTTTGTAAAGAAACGCTTAGATATATTGCCTCTAACAACTATAGTTTTAAAAATGATCCTTATCGATTATCTCCTTTCACGGTTTGTGAGAAAATAAATGGATTAATAGGTAGCATTTTATCTTCTTTTGTTTTTTTATCAAAGAAAGACAAAGAGGAGCTTTTGAAGTACTTCCAAGAATGGAATGGTGTTTTGCCTTCTTCTTTTGAACAAATGCTTTCAGATTCTTATGCTACAATATATAATCACAATCGCATTCAGCTTTCTATGTATAACATCAATTCTATTTTGGAAAATCTGAAAGAATTGTTTAGTAACCTCTCCCAATTAGAATTTGTCGGTCAGCACAGAGAAAGTATAGTTATATCTGAAAGTAGAGCATAAGAATATACTTCTGACTATGAAAAATAAGTCTACAATAAATCACAATTTATTAAAGAACACTTTGGCTACAAATTTCAAAGCCGAAGTGTTTGCTTGTGCACTTATTGAAAAAGGGGTTGATAAAGAAAATATCAAGATCATTCGCAAAGGGAAATCTTATAGAGGGGTTCGTAAGGAAGTAGATAAAATAATTGAAGAGCATACGTATAAGGGAGATTTTTATTCTATCCATATTCACCGAAGAGATTTATATGAATCGCTCCCAAAAGGCCTTTTTCACAATACAAATTCTATAGCCCAAAAGAATAAAGAGAAAACAACTTTATTAAAAATCATCAAGCAAGGAGAAAAGGAGGAAGCTTATGCTCGACTTTTTTTCAAACCTTTTGAACAATTTATAGACCAAGCATTTATTTTTACTCAGTTATATGAGAGGCGTTTGGAAAAACCTTTTGAATATGATGACTTTGTAAATTTATTTGTTGTTCACTGGCCTTTCTTGAAGGGAATGCCGTTAGACAAGGCGTTTTTTATTATAAAATTTTTATCACAAGGATATCGTATTACTGATAGTGAACAAATTGCCTCTATATTGTCCTTTTTTTTAGAATGTGAAGTAACCGTAGAGAATACTTTTAAACATTTCCGTTTGAGAACCTCTCATCATTGGAAATTGGGGAAAGAAAAATTAGGGAGAAGTTCAATTATAGGAAATAAACTTGTAGAAATGTTACCTGTAATAATCATACGAGTTAATAATTTGCCTTGGAAATACAAGAACTTTATTTTCCAAAATAGTGAAGAACGAAAACAAGTAAACTCTCTATTAGAGATGCTTATTCCTGCAGATGCTGAAATAGAATTTCATATAAATGGAAATACAAAAGGGGGTGTTTTTATACTTTCGGATACTGAAAAGCCAGCAATATTAGGATATTCAACAATTTTAAGTTAAAAAAACTTATGTTAAATGAAAGCTTTAAATAGAAAAGAAGCATTAATTTCTTATATTACATTCACTAAATATATGATTTTTTTGGTGATAGCATCACTTGTTTGTGTGTTTGCTTTCTTCAAAACATCTTCTGTAGAAATTAGTAAAATACAAACTGTTGGGAATGAAAATCAACAGATATTCGATGAACAAATGCTCTTAAGTAACCAGTTTGAGGATTTCTTTAAGACTTACCAAAGCATAGATTTGGTACAAGAAAACAATGTTCCTTTTTTAATGAATAACATTGCAACCAAAAAGATTAAAATAAAGAGTTCTTTGCAAAAAATACCTAAGAAAGATGCGCTTAGTTATAATTATATTATTGAAAAATCAGAATCTTTTTTACGCACAAGAGACTCTATCAATGCGCTAAAAATAAAGGAAAATACTTATAAGAATGACGTTATACGTTGTTCAGAAGAAAGCAGGGTAATTACTCGGAAAATGAGAGTAGGAAATCTTTCATATGATAGATAAAAGCTATGGAATACAGAAAAGAAAGACATAAGGTTACGCGTTCACAAGAAAAGATAATAGGACTAGTGTATGTAGTTGCTATTTTCTTACTATCCACAGGACTTTGTGGGTATATTCTATTTTTCAGTACCAATAATTACCAAACCCTAAAAGGGAAGAAGGCTATTTTAGAGCAAATACAGCGTGTGAGAGTTTTTGAAAAAGAACAGGCAGAACAGATGGACAAGGTTGAGCTTATCAATACAAAAATAGCTCAGTTTGACCCTTCACTAAAAGCCTTCTATGAAAAGCAGGAGATAACACTTCTTTTAGGAGAAGTTCGTAATGTTTACGTACAGCACAAGTGGGACAATCGTTATAAAATATTTGAACAAATGGCAATCTTTTATGAACTACAACTTTTAGATAAAGACCGGTTGTGGAATATCCAACAAAACATTGAAAAATTCAAATCGGATCTAGAGCGCTGTCGTGCAAACACAGAAAATAGACGTAATAATTTTCAATAACAAGTTTAATTTATGGATAAAGTTTTCAACCGTTGGACTCTTATTATCATAGCTTTCATAGGAATTGTTCTAACTGTTATGTGGTTTTTAAGAGGAAGTATTGTAAAAACGGAAATCAGAGCTTGGGTATCTCCTAGAGAAGTAGAATTGGGGTACCCTATTCGTTTTATAGACAGTACTTCTAATGCTACTGATGTATTATGGGAGTTTGGCAATGGAGACTCTTCTAAAGAAAGAAATGGCGTATATTTATTCCCGCAAACAGGAAAGTACCAAGTGCGTTTGAGAGTAAACAATTCCGTTGAAAAGCACTTTATTGTTACCGTAAAGGAGAGTAATAGACCTTCTGGGTATCAACCTATAAAAATCATTGCCCCACAAACAGCCATTCAAAATGAATATATTTCTTTCTTTGCCGATGGTTACTCTAAAGAATGGCGTTGGGAATTTGGTGAAACAGGGGAAGTGGATTCTTATGAGAAAAATCCTACTTATGCTTATAAACTACCTGGATCTTATCAAATAAAATTGATGTCGGAAGATTTGGCTTTCCCTATTGTACATTACATCGAAATATTACCTGAGTACACCGAATCAGACGATTCAGATGTTTTTTCACTTATTGCTAAAGATATACAAGAACACTTACAAAATATTATAGATGGAGAATCCTTTAATGAAAATTACAATTATATCTTAAGCAAGTATTTGTGTAATAATCCTAATCAATTAGTAATTACCAATGGTGCCAAACAGACCGATTTCTATTCATATTGTTACGATCTAAAATTTATAGGAAGCCAATCCACTGCAAACATTCAAGACGTAGTAATAGAAACCGATAAGGGGTCAAATTGTGTAAAGCGTATTTTAGTAAAACAAAGTCCATCAACTGCTACAAAATAAGAAACAATGAAAAAAATTTTCTCTATTATCATTAATATAATTTTTTTGAGTTTAATAGGGTGCTCTCCTATTACTCCACTTACTCGGGCAAAAAAAACACCTAAAATATATACCCAGAACTTTTGTTGCGAAGAAAAAGTAAAGAAATCTTTAGAGAAAAGAACTCCTTGGATTGTGTATTCTGATAGAGATGAAAATCCTACTTATTACAATGCGGGAGGGAAAGTAGTGCTAAAAAGAGCCTCTTATATGGAATCCTTTTTAGTGATAGGAAAAAAGGGAAATTACTTGCGTTTGGTAAAATATGACCCTAATATTATCGAAAATAACTCACTAAAAAACAGAAAACAAATAGTTTATTACGGGTGGGTACATCGAGATAATTTATTACTTTCCTCACACGCTATCACCGATATCAATTCGGGAAGAAGCTATAAGATGATTGCTACAATGAAAAATGACAAAGCACTGATAGATACTGAATTGTTATTTTCAAAAGATTCTTTAATTCTATACAAAGAACCTGAGCTACTGAATCCTATCAAAAAAATAGCTCTTCACTCATTGGTTTATTTATATAAAAAGAATGACGATAGAAGAAAGTCTTTGGTTTTTGTAAAAACAAAAATCAATCCAGAAAATGCCAAAGAAGTTATTTCGGGGTGGACATCTTCGTCTCTTATAGCTCCTTATGGCAACCTGTTTTATAGTCAGCTTTCACAAATACCTTTACAAAAGCTGACAATTATTGATGCTTCTAAGAAAGCTATTACACAAGAACCTACTTCTATTTTTCAATCGGAAGGCGATTTTATGGGACTAAATCCTATCACTTCAACTAAACAAGAGGGGAATGTAGTAGCTTTAGACACGTATGCTCCTATCAATGCAATTGACAACAATGAGAACTATGTATATGGTCTCTCTGGAAACCCTATTACTTACAAACAGTTCAAAAAAATAAAAGATAATTTAAAGCATATCAATATTGTTTTTGCTTTTGAAAACCACCCGAATGTAAAAAGTAATTTTGAACAATTAGTTATTTCTATCAATCAATTTAAAAACCAATTACCTCGCAAAGGAAATGTTATCTATCGAATAGGAGCTGTTATAGGGTTTGGAATGGATAACAATACTCTGTTGGAAATTTCCTTATCTAAAGATTTAGACACTACCTTAAAAGAATTGGATAAATTAGCCGATATTAAAAACCAAATTTCTGATTCCAAAGAAGGTTCTTGGAAAGCTACATTAAAAGCCTCACAAATACTTACAAAATATAAGGATGAAAACAACGTCATAGTAAGTATAGGAGAGAGTGGCAACAACAACGAAAAAGTAGAAGCCCCCCTTATACAAAGTATTACAAATGTACAGGCGAGAGTATTAGGTTATCAAGTATATGCTGATACTGGGAATTCCTTCAACAATTTTGTTCTGCAGATACAAGATATCATATTGAGAACAGCTAAAGAAATTGCAACAAAGAAAAAGGATTTTCTAGTAAATTCTAATCAACTAAGAGCTGAAAACCTTTTTGTAGAGAAAGGAGATAACCAATATAGTTTAGACTTCCCTGGGCAAAGTATGTGGCAAGGGTGGGTGATCTTCCCTAAGAAAAAAGAATTTATGTCACAAGATTTACTAGTATCCTCTCTCACTTCTCTTGTAAAAGAAGTACAATCTGACAGCAAGAACATAACCGATGAGTTACAGAAATCGTTTGCTGCTTCTGGAATGCCAAGAAGTAAAATCAGTTCACAATGGGCTTCTTTACAAAACTTGCCCAACGAATATACCACTAATGCAAACTTTGCAAAGACTTTTGCAGGAGCTGAACCTCATACTCTTTTCCCTGCTTTAGTAGAAATTAAAGAGACAGATTGGGAAAAAGGCAATCGTTTTTTGTTACTTTCTGAAGATGAGATAGAAGTAGTACACAATTTCTTGTCTGATATCACACAAAAACAAGTAGATTACAAATACAATGCTAAGAAAGATATAAAACACAAAAAATCTTTCTTAGAAGACGATGGCGATACCATTAAAGAAAAAACTCAAGAAACCCCAGAATACGATAATACCCGAAAAGTACGAAGATCAGTGCAAAGAAGTTATTACAAATGGGTAAGAAATAACAAACTACACCCTCTCAAAAAACGGCAAATAAAAAAAATATCCCTCTCAAAAGCTACAGAACTATGCATATGGATGCCCTCAAGCAATACTATTACCAAAAAGTTCACAGTGATAGATGTAGGAGATAGAAAAACAGTTTCAGATGCACAATTAGACAAACTCATTACCTACTTCTTACACAAAAAAGAAACCTTCGATAAAGCTATTAACGAAGAAAACCAACTCAAATCTAACGGTGAAATCTTCTATAAAATAAGTAGGGAATATTTGCCTTAGAAAATAGAATTGTTTTTGATCAAATATAACTCACATATATGTATTTAATTGTTTTGTTTTAAAAATAATTAATATGCTCGTTATAAGAAGTCTATAATCAAATATAGATAATTTTATAATAATTATATATTATTAAATCCAGAGCCTTATCTATGGGATTAATCTTATTTAAACAAAAAATAATTTCTTATTAAGTTTTTCTTTACAAGGTTATAGAAACGTTACAATAGTTTTATAGAATATAACTCTTTGTCAATTTTTGATCTCTATGAAAAAATTATAAAATAGTACACATATTAAAAATTGATTTGATTTACTGATAGCATTATAAGAATATAAGAATGGTATAAATTAGTATATAATTTGTCTGTATTTTTTTATTTCAACATAAATATATATTATATATATTATAATAAAATATTGAAGCCCAATTTTTATAATTATGTAAAAACCATTATAATTATAATATAATATATTGTATAAGATTGTTTGTATATGTTTTTATTTTGTAAACATTCCTCAAAGAGAAATAAAATAAAAAAACAAAAAAATTATTCCTAAAATTTTGTTTTTATGTATAAAAGTATTAACTTGCACCCGTTTTCTAAAAATAGAAAAATAATTTTATTGTTTCACACTAAAAATGTTGTATTATGGCATTTAGCTCTACATTAAATTTAGGTGGTAAAGAATTTGATGTTCTTGACTGCAAATACTCTCTAAAAAGAGACGTAGATTCAAAAGGAAGACCTTCTTCTAATATCTATGGAGGTCGCATAACTGTAACTGTGGAGTCCACTTCGGATACTACAATTATTGAGCAAATGGTAAATTTGTACAAACCTTTTTCAGGTAGTATTGTCTTCAAAAAAATTGATGAAGATGCTAAAATGAAAGAACTTACCTTTGAAAATGCATATATTGTAGAATTTGAAGAAGGACTTAGAGCAGAAGGAGAAAAACCTATGTCTCTTTCATTTACAATTTCAGCTCAAGTTTTGAAAATAGGTAATGCAGAACACCACGAAAATTGGCCTAAAAGTTAGGCTAATTACTAAAAAGAGTAAGTGCCTGACCTTATCGTTAGGCACTTTTGTTTTATAATAACTAAAATCCCATCATAAAATGAGTATAGTAGATTATGGTGTAGGGGGGAATATGGTAGAAAACGAAGCCTCAGAAGCTATTGCTAATATTCCATCTAATCGCACCTTATTAGTAGAAAAACTTACTGCAGAAGAACCTGTTGTTCCACAAACAGTGGAAGGACTTACAACAATTGAAGCTGTTTTTGAAGCATTTAATCCTAATATAGATGTAACTTTTGAAACAGACGATGGAGAGCCTGTTCAGGAGAATTTTGTATTCAAAAATACAGGAGACTTCCAGGTGAAGAATCTCACTTCTCAAAGTCCGTTTTTGAAGAATTTAGAGATACAAAGAGATTTCTATACCAAATTGGTGAAACAGCTTCGTTCTAATAAAATTCTTCAACGAGCATTGGAGAATCCAGAAACAAAACAAGCCTTTATTAGTGCTCTTACCCAGCTTAAGAATGAGCTTAATGAAAATGTTTAAATTGTAATTGAATATGTCAGAACAACAACTTAATGAACAATTAAAATCTGAGCCAGCACTTCAAGAACGCCAGAAGAGTTCAGAGTCTTTTTCTCAAACAGCTTTAAACGAAGCCTTAACAGGACTTTCTCGTCTTGGAGGGTTTAGTTTTTTAGAATCGGCTATAGAGGGAATTCAAAATTTGAATCCTGAGAGAAAAGCGCGTAAAAAAATGTTCTTAGTAGAAGAACAAAGTGCTCAAGAAAGAAAAGATTTAGCAAAGAAGATAGATTTATGGTTAGATTTGATTTCTAATAATACATCTATTGCTGATATGGTAGAAAAAAGTCAGCAGCAAGCCAATGAAACTTCTGATTTATTAGCTAAGAATCAACTTACAGCGGTTGAAACGGTTCGAGAATTAGAAAAATCATACCGTTCTGTTCAAGCATTTTACAAAAATACAGAAAGTGATAAAATAACTAACATCACTATTGTAAATGCTTCTCCTGAACAAATTACAGATCTTGACAATTCTGTTTTTATTGATTATATAGCAGATGAAATCAATAAGAATTACGATCGTTTAGATTTGAGAGAGAATTACTCTATATTAGTTCTTCCTGGTTATTTAGGCTCTAACAAAGTTCTTGAAAAATGGGCTAAAATAGCTTACGCTAATAAAGTACTATTGTTTACCGATTTTGCCGATTTAGAAAGACCTGATGATGTAGTAGACTTATTTTCATCATCAAATTTAACAGGTGGAGATATCTACAGAAGTAATGTAGTAATGTCTTGCAATTGGAATATAGGCAGAGGCGCTTATCAGGAGATAGGAGAGGAGGAAGATTTACGAGTTCCTCCTTCTACAGCACTTGCAGGTAGAGTTTATGCACAGCCTATTGCACAAGTAGTAGCAGGTAAGAAATATGGAGGTATTAACGAAGTAGATGCCGTTTCTTTTCCTTTAAAGAAAAGTGAAATATCACAATTAGAAGCAATGGGATTGGTACCTATGGTGAATGAGTATGGAAAAGTTATGGCTTTTTCAGGAAAAACACTTTTCAATGGAGATGATTTAGGATTGCAATCCTATTCCGTAGTGCGAGTATTTGACCACTTAGCAAAAGTAAATATCGATTTTCTCAACCGTCGTGCTTTCGAGAATTGGAACTCAAAAATAGCACAGGATCTAAGAGGACAATTGGTACGTTATTTTGATAGTATCAAAGGACCTGGCAGATTGATTCAAGATTACAAAATAATTCGTTTGGAGCAAGATCCTAATCAAAAAGATAGGGTATATTTAGATATGCACATCACTCCGTTTTTCCATACCAAAAGTTTTATTATTAGACTTGATGGTACCAAAGGAGATGACGGGACCTCTTGGGATACGGCATACGATGAACAATAGAATGATATACAAAAAGAACCCTCAGAATTATCATCTGAGGGTTCTTTATTATCCTTCATTTTCTGCTATTTTGAAAATGCGACTACCAATAATCATATTCTTTTCAAGGAGTTTATTTTCTTGAAAGGATAAATCTGGGTCAATATACTTTTTAGGTGAAAGTAGAGAAGGTTTGGTATAAAAAACCCAACCATATTCTTCTTTTTTATCGTAGTATTCTATGAGAGAAGAAGTCTTTCTCGCATTGTAATCAGAGACAATGAGTTCAAACCAATCGCTAAAAATCATTTCTTTCGTAGCTTTAGCTTTTATTCGGATAGGTTTTTCATCAGTCAAGTTTTTATAAAATTCTATTTCGAATACTAAAAGATTTTCATTTTCGATTGATGAAGATGAATTATTGAGCGTGTTGCCATCATAAGTGCGTATTTTGTATATTTCGATTGGTATTTTTAAATACGATTGGAATGTTTGTACAAAGAGTGGGCTTACCACAATAGGCAACAAACAAGTGCTTGCCCCAAAACCATATTTAAAATCATTGCTTATATTGAAAAACAATGAAAAAAGAGCTATGCTAATAAGCAATTGTATTAAAATCACTAAGAAATTCTTCCAAAAGGGGCTGTCGTTTAAGAATTTACAAAACTCTTTTAAGTATATATAGTTGAAATAACCCATTACAAGATAGAATAATTGCAATAACACATATACTATAGGCATAAAATCAACTTGCAAAAAGCCTAACCAACCAAAAACTGAAAACATCAAACTTGATAATACAACATAAAGAACTGCTTTCTTATCACTGAGAAGTTGTTGCTTTTTTGCGACAAAAACAGCTATAAATCCTATTAAAATAGCAATAATAGGGAGTATGAGTTGTGCTGTGAGCAGAGTTTGTATAAAAGAATAATTCATTTTACTAAAAGGTTTTTAATTTTCATCTATAAAGATGCGATACTGAAAAGTCATAGGTGAGATATGTACTAATTTTTTATAAATATTTTCTATAAGTACCTCTTTTTCGTCTATTATTGAAAATGTTTTTAGGTATACATCTATGGTACGAACAAGTCCTTGTAAGGAAGTTCCTCCTTTGCTTATTCCGTGTTCTATATAGACATCTCTGATTGTATTGGGATATTCGGCCAATAAGAAAGTCTTGATGTCATAATTAGTTACAATACGCCCTCTTCCATTGAGTAAATACTTGAACTGAGCGATTCTTTCTCTTTCGGTAGGCATGCCTAAACCCCCAGAAGAAGAGGTGAGTAAAAAAGCTTGTTTTACATAAGAATGAGCACCTACTGAAGTAGGTGATAAAGGAGTGTGGATACGTATACCATTTGCAAGTTCTCCTAAAGTTGCCCAATACTTAACAAAGAACAAATTTTCAGGGGAGGAGTCTAAGAATATATAATGAAGAGATTCATTATCACCTTGATTTTGTAAAGTACGCGCCATTAGTTGGATTCTTTTTATGGTTTCTTTCACCATTTCTTTAATATCCTTGTATTCTTTTTGCAAGAAAACCCTATTTCCTTCATCTTCTAATATATTTTCTAATTTAGCTAAGAAATCTTTAGTGCTTCTATTGTCGAAACTTTCACTTCCTCCTTGTCTCAAGGCGTAAGTTCTTTGTATAGTATCAGTTTTAAAACCGTGGGAACGTGTGTACGAATGATTTTTATCATCGGTTACTGATATTATTCCTAAAAAAGATTCTTTTTTGTCTAAGTTCATAGGTATAATTCCCAGTTCTCTTTCGTTGTTATGTGTAATTTCTTTGAGCTCTTTGTTGGCAACAGGCACCGCGTTGATGGCAATCTCCATTTCTGATAAGATTTGGTAGGAGAATTGTTCTGGGAAGCTAATACCTATCCACAGTAATTTTTCATCACATACAGCTACAGCCTCTTCATTGGTGAGTATGGACTCTCCTATATTAGAAGAGGGTACTAACTGTTTATCTTCTTTTTGTATAGAAAATTTTTGATCTATAGCAAGATAATGAGGTGTATAGTGTTCTAAAATTTCTCTGTTTACACGGTGATTAAATTCTTGGTTATCAAAAAAATATTCTACTAAATTGTTTTTTTCTATATGCTCTTCTACATATAAGCGATTTCTTACTTTTAAAATCTTGCCTTTACATTCCCATTGTGTGTATTGTAGAAGATTAAGATAATCTTCTTTTTTAATAACATTAGGGAAGTTGAAGAAAAAAGACAGATGTTCTAAGTCTTTTATATCTTCATCTAAAAAGAGTCCTATCCATATTTTTTTATCAGAGAATAAGGGAGAGGAGTATAATTCTTTTTTATTTAACTGTTCGTCTATTTGTACAATACCTTGTGGGTGTATAATTTTCTTTATGTTTGCCTGATAAAGAGGAATACTAGCAACGGGAAAGAAAGAAAACTCTTGCCTTACATCATTTCTTATAAATGGATTTTTTACTACAAATCTCATCTCCAATCCAGTTTTTACCTCATTCCATTGAGGGGCAATGTAAGCAATAGCATGAGAAGGCTTGGCTTTGGATACAGATTCTGGCAAAAGCACTTCACAAATACGCTGAATGACTCTATTTTCCATATCATACATCTCTCCAGAAAGTACATATAATTGCTCAGATAGTCCTTCTATAAGGAGACGTACTAAGGGGTCTAAATTTTCTACATTTTTTATATTCCAAAAGTGCAAGGCACTCCGTATCATACTCTCTTGTATTTCTTCTTTTTTCCCTTGGGTCATAGTTGCTAATTTTTAGATAAAGGACTTAAATATAATTTATACTGAAAGGCACAATAATTTCCATTGCTTTTTAGTTTTGTTTTGATTAGAATATTCACTCGTTTTCGTATGTTTACATTTCCATATAGAGAATCTTCTTCCAAAAGTTCGTCTATATTCATTTGGAAATCTAATATCGTAATCCTATGTTCATATAAAGAGATAGATTTTTTTAAACTTTCAGAAACTTCTTCTTTCCAACCTTCTACGGTTTTTACTTGTTCAAAATCTAATTCTCCAATAGTAGTACCATATTGTTTATCAAAACTACATTCTCCTTGGTAAGTAGTGATAAGAAGCTCTATATGAGTGTCTATTGATTCTACTTCTGTACATTTACCTAAGCCTCCTTTTTTTTCATCAAAAAAGGAGGAAAAATCTAACGGAATTTTATAATTATTTTTAGGTTCGTTTATTGTCATTTTTTAAAATTCACTTACCTACATAAAGGCTACAAATTTACATTAAATTTATCAAATACAAACAAAAAATAAAAAATATTAGATTGACTATCAAGTTATTTTTCTCTTTTATAAATTCATCAAAGAATCCTTTTCTCTCAAAAGAATATTTAATCTAACTTTTTATGATATTTATTTAGTTTATAATCAAAAAAAAACAATCAAATATACAATATTATTTGTTTATATAAATAATTAATTGTATCTTTGCCTAAAATATTTTATTCACCATAACAATATGAGAATCGTAAATATCAATCACAAAGGAGGGGTTGGCAAAACTACCAATACTATTCATATAGGTGCTGAACTCCATAATCGAGGATACAAAGTCCTCCTCATAGATGCCGATAATCAATGCGACCTAACAGGCGGTGTAGGAATTAAAAACTCAACCTATACCATCAAAGACTTTTTAGACAACAAGGGAAAAAATGTACGTCTTTCAAGTATAGCTAAAGACTTCCATCTATTAGCTGGTTCACCCGAATTGTATGCTGATAAATACCATCGCCAAGAACTACAAAAAGCATTAGAAAACTCCCACTTTGATGACTTATATGACTTTATATTAATAGATTGTCCCCCCACGGGTATTAATCCTCACTTCGTAACTTCTGCTGAATTAGCTATCTGTTCTGTAGATTATGTAATCATTCCCATACAAGCCGATTTATATTCTATTAAAAACGTATTTCCTTTTTCAAAAAAAATGTTAGACTTGAAAAAGTTCAATAATCGCCTCAAACTACTCGGTATATATTTTTCTAATGCTATCGATAATACGAATGTATTCACCGATTGTTTCAATAAACTGAAAGAAGAAAACCCCAATTATGTATTCACAACCTATATTCGTAAAGACGTGAAAGTAGTAGAAGCTGCCCTCGAAGGTATGACTATCTTTGAGTATAATGACAAATGTAGAGCTGCTGAAGACTTTAAACATTTAGTAACCGAAATTTTAACAAAAATAGAGAATGGCAAAAACTAAAAAAATAGAAAGAGTAGGGGAGTTCATCCCCGAAAACTTTGATGTTATTGCATCAAAGTTGAATGAAGATTTTTCGATAAAAAATAAAAAACAAAATATACGTATCAGTCTTAGCAAAGAGAAAAGCGAAAAGTTTAAATATCTGTTGAATATGTTCATCATTAAAACAGGAAATATTCATTATATGCAAAGAAAAGATTTCTTACGTATGATCCTTCTTGAAATGATTAATGAATTTAATCAAACTAATAGTTTTTATCCTGCAAAAGATACCTCCTTCAAAGAATTTATAAAGCGTGCTGGTCGTAGGTGGGGAGAAAGAACTATTTCTTCAAAAGAACTTTCTTTCATTATCTTTGGAGGTTATGACGATGATACTCTACAATTGTATGACGATGTTTGCTATTCACTAGCTAAAAAAGAAAATATGCAACGTATGAGTGAATATTCTACTAGCTATTTCTTTATTGATATTATTAACTTTATAGAAGAAAAATCTTCTTACTTATACAAAAAATACAGAATAAACAAATTATAATTATCAGCCTGTAACAGTTCCATTTAACCTTCGTTTTTTAAACCCTTTACTGTAACACTGATATGTCTTGTTAAAACAGTTCCAAATATCGTCTTTTTTAATAGTAACATAAATTAATATTTTTTAGAACTATGATTTTTGGATATGCTCGTGTCTCTACCTCTGACCAGAATATTTCCACACAAGTAACTCTTCTAAAAGAAAACGGATGTGAAAAAATATATACTGATATTGCCAGTGGCGTTCGTGAAGACCGAAAAGGGCTTAATGAAATGCTCGCTTTCCTACGTGAAGGCGATATTGTTATCGTATACAAAACCGATAGAATATTTCGTTCCATGAAAAATATGATAGACCTTATTGAGGTTTTCAATCAAAAAAAGGTGTCTTTTAAAAGTCTTACTGAGCCTGCTTTTGATACTACTTCTGTCAATGGTCGCTTTATTATCCAAATATTTGGGGCTGTTGCCGAATTTGAAAGAAACCTTATTGCCGAACGCACTAAAGCAGGATTGGAAGGTGCTCGCAAAAGAAATAAACACTTAGGTCGCCCTGCAGGAGTAAGCCAAGAGATTTTAGAAAAATACCAATTTGCATTACATCTCTATAAAAATAAAAATATCTCTATTGATAAAGCCTGCAAACAAGCAAAAATAAGCAAAACAAGTTTCTACCGAATAGAAAATTTAAAAAAGTAATTTATTCTCTTTGTCATTTCATTTCTTTTTATTACCTTGCGCCCATATTAATTTTTAAAAAACAATTGTATTATGCAAAGTACATTCTCTAAACTCCGTCCTATCTTCCATTCGGTGCATATAGATGGCAAAGACAAGACTTCACGCTTCAATAGTCTATCGTTAAAACAATCATTAAACTCTTGCTGTGATTTTGAGCTGGTAGAGACCATTGCTACCCGCAAAACCCTTTGGCAAGAGCAGTCACAAGAACTCTTAAAACAAGTGGGTAAAAATGTGATTATACGCCTTTCCTTCCCCAGAGGAGAAAACACTTTCCAATTTTCGGGCTTTATTACTGAGGTATTGATAGACTCGGATACCCCTACCCAAGGAGGAAGTGAAAACAAAATAAGCTTTATAGGTAAGGGAAGCCCCGTGGTATTGGACGATGCTCCTTCGATGAACTCGTTTGTAGAGAATGACCTTAAAAATATTGTAGAGACCGTTTTTAAAAATAAATATTTCGACTTGACTTGTAATCCTAAGTTTAAAGGGATTATTCCGTATGCGATGCAGTATAAAGAAAGCCGTTGGAATTTTTTGAATAGGCTTTCGGATATTTACAACGAACTACTGTATTTTGACGGTAGTAAGCTCGTGTTTGGAGAGGTAGCTGGTGAACAATCCGAAGACCTAACCATAGACGAAGATATTACCGAATTTAAAGTTTCTTCCAAAACACTTCCTTTTAAATACACCCTTTACAACTACAATGCGGAGGACGATGAATATATTCATTCGGACACCGAAGAGGAAGTAAGACCGCGCAATACCTATACCCAAAACGTTTTTCAAGACCCTGAAAATTTATATTCACAAAGAGGAATGCTTTCTGCCGAAGTACCCACCCCATTGGCAGGTGATACGGCAAGACTGCAACAGAGCAAATACCAACAGGCATTGGGCAAAATGCACTGCGTTGAGGGTAAAACCCACAATAGCTTGGTGCGCTTGGGTAGCCTCATTTACGTAAAATTCCCTTCGGGATTTGAAAAAGAAAATATGGGGGAATACCGAGTGATTTCGGTAGAACACTGTGTAGACCGTGACGATTATTACAACCGTTTTGTGGCAGTACCTTTGGGAATGGAGTACCCTCTTTACGAGCCACGAACCATTGCCTACCCTGAAATAGCCGAAGTAGTAGCCAACGACGACCCTAAGAAACAAGGGCGCGTGCAAGTGCGTTTCTTCTGGCAAAGACACTTAGGCGAGCAGACCTCTTGGTTGCGAGTACAAACCCCCGATGCGGGCGTGCTTACTGACAATAGTAGCAACCGTGGGTTTCAGTTTATTCCTGAGGTAGGCGACCAGGTGATGGTGAGCTTTGAGCAAGGTAACCCCCACCGACCTTATGTGAGTGGCAGTATGTACCACGGCAAGAACACCAAAGAAGTAAGCAACAACATAAGGAGTATTACTACCAAAAGCGGGAGTACTATTGTGTTTGACGATACTGAAAGCGCCGAAAAAATAACTATCAAGGATAAGAAAGGGAATATCATCACTTTTGATTCCAAAGACAAATCTCTTTCCTTACAATCTCCCGAAACTATTAATATTTCAGCTAAAAATGTAAAGATAAATGCCCAAGAAAACGTAGAAATCACAGCTGAAAAAGATATTATCACCCATTCTAAATCAGAAACAGTGATAAATTCTGAAGTGGATATTGATTTGGTAAGTCAAAAAAATATATCTTTGCAGTCAGAAGAAAGAATGACCCTCAGAAGTGATAATACTTTGGCAATAGAAGCTCAAAACAAAGCAACTCTTAGAGCTGACACCGCTCTTTTACAAGGTACTTCTCTCACCGAACTCAGTGGAGAGAGAATCAAACTAAAAGGTAAAAGCTTAGCCGAACTAATGGCTCGATTAGTGAAAATTAACTAAAAACACATACAAAATGCCAGGACAAGCAGCAACCATTAATAGTATGCACACCTGCCCTATGACTACAGGCAATACGCCTCACGTAGGAGGTCCAGTGGTTCAAGGGGAAAACAGTGTGCTCATAGGAGGACAACCTGCTACTACCGCCAGTTGTATATGCACCTGCGAGGCAGGAGGAGCTGATACCATTGTGCAGGGCGTAAGTAGCGTACTGATAAGCGGTAAACCCGCAGCAACAGTGGGAGATGCTACCGCTCACGGCGGTGTGATTATAAGTGGAGTGCCTACCGTTTTGATAGGCACTAACGATGGAGAAGTTACCGAAATAGAAGCTATAGAAGAACTTGAAACAACACTTGATATACCTTTTTTTGACCTAAACATCTAAAAACTATTCCTTATGAACGTATCTTATCCTACAGATAATATAATAAGTAAAGACTACCCTTTTGGTACCAGCCTACAAAACGGATTTTTCCCTATTGGCTTCTACCACTGTTGGCACGGTGGGGTACATATAGAAGGTAAAGGCAAAAAAGTAAAAGCAATAGCCGACGGGAAGATTATAGCCTTTCGCTACAGCAAGAACGAAATAGAAGTAGGTACAAAAGACGGTAAACCTATCTCCCTTTATAATAATTTTGTACTGATGCGCCACGATTATAAAAGTGGTAGCCACACACTCACGCTTTATAGTTTGTATTACCATCTATTTTTTGGAGAAGAAAAACCAGCACCTCCACAAGAGAAAAAATACAAGGCTGTACCAGCAGTTAATGGTGGATATAAACTAAGTGGTATATGGAGTGTCGATAAAACAGTGTTTTTCCCGACTCACGCTGCTTTAAACATAAAAGAAGAAAAAGAAGATTATTATGTGGTAAACGGGAAAGATATCAATAATGTTCCACAAAAAGAGATACGTATACCTAAGACTTATGGCAATGAAAAGAAACCAACTGTAAATAAAGACAAAGTACGATGGACAAGTATTGCCTATAAAGACCAAAAAGGAATTTTGTTATATTACACTGAAGGCGAAAGCAAAATCGCTCGAAAAGCAATTGCTGTAGAAAGTGCTGTTACTGTGAAAAATGACTCTGATGCAGAATGGATAGAGATTCTCTATGAAGGAGAAGTTTGTTTTCTCAAAAAGGGGGAATTAAAGGACGGAAAACTACAAGAAGTAACAACAGATAGCGCAAAAACGCCATCTAAACCTAATAAAAACAACAATTTTCCTCCTTTCCTACAAAACCAAAAACTTATAGAAGGCGTACAAACTTGTGATATAGCCGTAAAGGCTGGAGAACTTATAGGCTATGTAGGCAAACAAGGCATTTACAACCAGCCCGATTACTACGCCGCCCATCTCGAAGTCTTTACTCCTGGCAATTACAACAAAGTAAACGAAAAAGGAGAGATTATAGACAGAATGGGAATGTATCAATTTATCCATAACACTAAAGATAAAAAGTATATAGAAGGAGCAGGACAAAAACGATACTTTGAACTAAAAAAAGAAACCGTTTTAAAACCCTATCTAAAAGTATCGTCTGAAGATTACAAAGGAGTAATTGTAACTATAAACTCCAATACAAAAACAGAGAATTACACACAAGTAACACCTACCCAAATCATAGAAGAACTCCCTGAAAATAGTTATATACCCTCAATAGGTAAACGCAACGGTAAAAATTTTCATTACAGAGATATAGTTACTAAAAATCGGAAATCGTTTTGGGTAAGGAATAACTATATAGAAAAAGTACCTCGCAAATGGGAAAAGAATAAAGTAGACTATAAACTAAAAGCCGATACCCCTTGTCTTTACCTCACCAATCCAGATGAGGAAACAAAATATCGCGATAACGAACAACAAAAAAGAATTTGTGAGTTTAAAAATACGCTATCCCGAATGGTTTTGATAGACAAAAGTAAGTGTAAAGAAATAACTTATGAAGGTAAAAAATGGCTCTATGTAAAAAGCTATTACTACGAAGGGAACAAAATTATATACAATTATGGTTGGATAGAACACCCCAAAGAAGAAGAGCTTTTTAGTGCTCATTGCTGGAATAAATTTGGATTCAGTTGCCAAGATGCCGAAGACCATAGAATATACCCTATAGAAGGAGTAAACCATTACGGAGGCACTTCAGAGTTTATCAAGAAAATGATAAGTTTACTTGATGAAAATGGAGATAGAATTATCGACAACAAAGAACTCAGAGCAAAGTACAACAGCCCTAACACTTATCATATTCTTTCCAAGATGGTTTGCAAGCACCAAAGCGAATGGTCGTATAGTGGTGAGCGTATAAAGGAAGATGCTAAAGCTTATTTTAAGTATCACTATCCCAACTACTCATCCTCACAAATACAACAGTCCTTACAGCATATAGAAAAAGTATTCAAAACTACCTATGATTTTTGGAATGTACTCACCAATAAACTAAGCGGACAGGACAAAACTTTCTTTAAAGAAGGTGTTTTTTGGTATTTTGAACCTTTTGCGTGGGTAACTCAGATGAT
>NZ_AKFR01000019.1:0-97940 GCF_000277665.1 Capnocytophaga sp. oral taxon 335 str. F0486
GTACTTGATAACGATAAGATTGGTACGGCAACAGCTACTACTAATACCGTAAGTATTTCAGTAGTTACAGGCGCTACTCCTAAACAACCAGGTACTAACACACCTACTTTGGATAGCGATGGTAAAGTAACTGTTCCTAACAATACACCAGCAGGTACTTACACTATTGTTTATCAAATCTGTGATAAGTTAAATAGCGGAAATTGTGCTACTACCACAGCTACTGTTGTAGTGGGTACAACAACACCTACAGCTCCAGTTCCTGTAGCAGTTGATGACAGAGCAACTACACCACTCAATACGCCAGTAACTATCAATGTATTAGGCAATGACACCCCTGAAGGTGCTACACCTAATGTTACCACAAACCCTGCGAATGGTTCTGTATCAGTAAATAGTGATGGTTCTATTGAATACCGCCCTCACACCGACTTTGCAGGCACTGATACCTTTGTATACGAACTTTGCAATGCCAGTGGTTGTGCAACTGCAACTGTAACAGTGGAGATAATTAAAAGTATTGTTATCTACAACGCTATATCGTTAAGTAGTGACAAGAACGACCACTTCCACATAGCAGGTATTGAAAGTTACCCTAACAATGTGGTACGTATTTACAACCGTTGGGGTGTGAAAGTATGGGAAGCTGAACATTACGACAACATTCGAAATGTATTCAAAGGCATTTCTAACGGACGTGTAACTGTAGAAGCTCCTAACAAACTTCCACAAGGAACTTACTATTATGTAATTGAATACACCGATGAGCATAACCAACAACAAAGCAAAGTAGGTTGGTTGTATATCAAGAAATAAGCTCCACGGTATTCACGCTTAAAAAGATTGAAAGCGTAAAACAACAACTCCCCGCTCGTAAATTATACGAGCGGGGAGTTTTTTATAATTTACACATTGTCTAATTGCTAATTATTCCTATTTTTGCACTTCATCAATAGCAAACAACGTGTTATCACTTCGCTCCTATTATCACCCTATGCAATCGGTTATTCCTGCGGAAGAAAAAGAGGTTACCTATACCGAGTTTCTTCCGTGCGAGGCTTTGCGTTCGTTTATCTATTGCTATTGGGAACTGAAATCTCCTCCGCGTAATACACCTTTTTGCTACCGAGTAGTTGCCGATGGTTGTATAGACCTATTTTTTGACTGTAACAACCCTCAGATGAGTTCCGTTATGGGCTATTGCAATACATACATAGAGTTTCCCATAATGGGTGCTTTTCACTATGTGGGAGTGCGCTTTCTACCCAGTGTCTTTCCGCTACTTTTTGGTCAGGATGCTTTTGAAATCAGCGCACAAGAAATCCCTTTGCGTGAGGTAGTTCCCGCACTAGCTACTTTTATCACTCAGCAGTTAGAAACTCCCCTTTCGTTAGCTACCATTGCACAACATTTGGACAACTATTTTCTCCGCCACCTATCACAACGCCCTTTGCAGATGGACAAGCGCTTTTTCTCGGCACTTTTGCAGATATTACAGAGCAAAGGCACGATGCACATCAGTCAGTTAGATATGGGTATCAGTGCCCGACAGTTGCGCCGCCTTTTCGACTACTACATAGGCGATAGTCCTAAGACTTTTAGCAATATTGTGCGCTTCCAACATATACTAAGTACAAAATCCTACCACAACCATTCTTTTTTAGACTCTTATTACGACCAAGCCCATTTTATCAAATCGTTTAAAACATTCTATGGAGATACCCCGAGCAAGGTGTTAGGCTGAAGAATGTCCGTTTTTTACAATCGTATTTCCTGCGCTTGCGGTACTTTTGCCCCCAAATAACAAATACATTATCAGAATGAAATTAAACGCAGGTATTATCACCGAGAAATTAGCCGAGAGTAAGGCTTTCTACACCCAAGTATTACAATTTGGCATTACTTTTGAAAACGACTTTTATTTGCTGTTGCACACCCCTAATCACGAGGCAGAAATCAGTTTTTTATTACCTAATCACCCTTCGCAACAGCCTCTCTTCCAAAAACCTTTTACCCAACAGGGCGTATACCTCACTATTGAAGTAGAGAATGTAGATGAGTATTACCACAAGTTAAAAAAGCAGGGAGTACCCATTACCATAGACTTACGCGAAGAGCCTTGGGGCGACCGCCATTTTGCCATTATAGACCCCAACGGCATCGGCATTGACATAGTAACCTATTCAGCCCCTGAATAAGATATTGAAAATAAAATACAAACGCCCTCCCCGCTTGTAAAGAAATCTACTGGCGGGGAGTTTTTATATCCCTAACTCACAGTAATACCTACACCTCAAAAAAATATTTATAAAATAATATATAGTAAGTTTGCTTATTATATAAAAACATATTACCTTTGCGCCCGAATAAAGAAGTAAATTTAAATTATATATGAAAGTTTTAATTATCAACGGGCATCCTACTATGGAGACGTCTAACGCCAATAAGGCTATTTTAGAAGAAGTAAAACGCTTGCTCCCTGAGGCTGAAATAAGTAACTTGCAAGCTCTCTACCCTAACTATCAAATTGATGTAACTGCCGAGCAAGCTAAACTTGTAAAAGCAGATGTAATTGTATGGCAATTCCCCGTGAATTGGTATTCGCTTCCTGCCTTGCTGAAAAAATGGTTAGACAACGTGTTTTCACACGGCTTTGCTTATGGCGACAACAAGCTGATGGGCAAGAAACTCATCCTTTCTTTCACTACCGGAGCACCTGAAGAGGCTTACCAACACGGTGGCGCACAGAACTATCCGTTTACCGATTTTCTCAACATTCACCGCCAAACTGCCAATCATTGCAAACTGCTATTCCAAGAGCCTGTAATCTCTTATGGAATGAAGTACATTCCAGAGGTAATGCCCAAAGAAGCACTTACAACCCTACAACAAAGAGCCAAAGAGCACGCCGTTCGATTGGTTGCGCAAATCAAAGAATTAAACTAATTTTGCAATTGATAAAAATCGCCGTGTGGCAGTGTGTCACACGGTTTTTATTCCATTTATAAATGAAAAACAGACCTATCAAATATTGGATTATCGTGGCGAGTAGAGACCACGTACAAATGGGCGTTGCGGGAGGATTTGCCCAAGCTTGCCACGGCAAGGCACAGCCTTTGAAACGTATGCAGGAGGGAGATGGTATTCTCTATTACTCTTCCAAACGCTATTTTGGAAAGGAAGACAAATGCCAAGCCTTCACGGCTATTGGCAGAGTGAAAGACGAGGAAGTCTATGCCTTTCAGATGAGTGAAAATTTCTGTCCGTTTAGGAGAAATATTATTTTTGTAGACTGTGAAGAAACGCCCATAGCCGACCTTATCGAGCTATTGGACTTTATCCCTAACAAAAAAGCGTGGGGATATCCTTTTCGCTTTGGTATTTTGGAAATATCCGAGAACGATTTTAAACTTATAGCCTCTAAAATGTTACACAATGACCTCTCAGCACTCAATTTTTAGTTTAAGAGCCGAAGAAAGCTCAGGGCTTTTACTTTGGCAGGTAAGTATGTTATGGCAACGCGGAATCAAAAAAGTGTTGCAACCTTTCGACCTCACACATCCCCAGTTTGTACTCTTGGCGAGTGCCCAGTGGTTCGCCCAACAAGGAAAGGAAATCACGCAGGTGTCTTTGGCAAATTTCACCAAGATAGACCCAATGACTACCTCGCAAGTGGTGCGTACTTTGCAGAGCAAAGACCTTATCACAAGGGAAGAGCACAAGACCGACACCCGCGCCAAAGTAGTTGCTATCACCGATAAAGGAGCCGAACTCATCGCGCAAGCTGTCGCTAAGGTCGAGGCTTTCGATGATGAATTTTTCAGTATTTTGGCAACCGAACAGTCCTCGTTCAACGCTCAACTGCACAAACTTTTGACAAATTAGCAGAATCGTTTTGCTCCTTGCTATCCTTTATATAGGTTTTCCTTTGGGTATTAATAGAGTGAATGCTTTGAAGAAGGAAGCGGAGAATAATTGAGCAATTAGCAAATTAGAAAATTTGGAAATTAATAATTGTGTTTTATTCCGTTAGGAAAGTTCCTTTTTCAAGCACAATTTTATTTCCCCATTGGGTAAGGGCATCGAGTATGGGCAAAAAAGATTTTCCTAAGTCGGTGAGTGAGTAGATAGCCACCAAAGGAGGTTTTTCGCCATAGACAACTTTAGAAATAAGCCCGTCGTTTTCCAATTGTTTTAGCTGGATACTCAGCGTAGTTTCGGTTACCGAATAGAGGTCTTTTCTCAGTTCGCTAAATCGCTTTTCACCTTCTTTAAGGTGGTATAAAATCACGGCTTTCCATTTTCCTCCTATCAAATCCATCGCTACGGCAATGGTACAAGGATAGGTCTTTTCTCCTAAGCGAACGCTGGGGGCTGTACACTCTATTTTTGTTTCCATAATAGTTGAAATTATAAAGTATCTATTTAGATAGTTATTGCCAGATTGAAAGTTGTACTATAATTTTGCGCCAAAATTAAAAAATAATTTCGATATGGCATTAGTAATTTTAGCACACCCCCATTTTGACCAATCGATAGCCAATAAGGCTATCATAGAGGAACTTTCTCGTAGTGATATAGATTTTGAAATCAGAAATTTATCAGCGCTATACCCTACCTTTCAAATAGATGTAAAAGCAGAGCAAGAAGCCTTACTCAAGCATCAAGAGGTTATCTTTCAATATCCTTTTTATTGGTATAATATGCCAGCGATACTCAAGCATTGGTTTGATGAGGTTTTCACGTATCAGTTTGCTTATGGTTCACAAGGAGATAAGCTCAAAGGGAAATATTTTATCCCAAGTTTTACCGTTGGGGCACCCGAAAGTGAATATCACACTTTGGGAGAACACCATTTCAAAGTATACGAGTTTTGCAAGAACTTAGCGCAAACGGCTTATTATGCGCAGATGAAGTATGTAGAGCCTCTATATTTTCACGGGACATCAGTAAATGCAGGTTATACCAAAGAGGATATAGAAGCAAAAGCCAAAGCGCAAGCCCAGCGATTGTTAGCATTTCTTTCTTTGCTGAAATAACACACAAATTAGGATAAGAAAACACCCTCCTCACTAGTAGGAAATACTACTAGTAGGGAGGGTTTTATCAATTATCAATTGCCAATTGTCAATTGTTTTGTACCTTTGCTCATCAGAAAATTATTTTATGTCTCAAAAAATCAAAGTTTTCAATAAATTATTAGCCCATTACGGCAAGCAATGTTGGTGGAATGACCCCAATCGCATTACCGACTGGATTTCGATGATTCTCATTCAGCAAACCACCCAACAGAATACCGAAAAAGCCCTTGCAAACTTAGAGGGCAACCTATCGGTAGAGGCTTTACACGCTATGGAATTGAACACTTTACAGGAATATATACGTCCGGCAGGCTTCTACAAGCAGAAAAGCACTTACATCAAAGCCCTGATGGGATGGTACGTGTCGCACGGAGCTTCCTTACAAAAGTTTGAGGCTATCCCTACTGAGGAGCTTCGCAAGGAACTGCTCTCTATCAAAGGTGTGGGCGAGGAAACTGCCGATGCTATGTTGTTGTACATTTTTGAGCGAAAGGTGTTCATAGCTGACCAGTACGCTATACGACTTTTGAACCGCCTGAACCTTTCTACCGCACAAACCTATAAAGCCCTCCGTGAAGAGTGTATGCCCTTAGTGGCTGAAATTCCCTTAGAAACCTGCCAAGAATGGCACGCTGTGATTGATGTACACGGCAAGGCTTACCGCAAAGGTTTTACCGATGAACAGTGGTTATTAGAATAATAAACATAGAAAAATTATGAGCAAAATATGGAAAAATATCATTGCGAGTACACAAGAAGAGGTAAAGGCAACTTTTCAAGAATTATACGCTTCTGTGGATTTCGGAGCTTATATAGCCCCACAAGATTACTTTGTGTCTTACATCTTTAAAACAGAGGAAGAATTGAGCAAAGCAAAGGAAACAGGCTTACTGCAAAAGATAAACGACTATCACCAAAAACTATTGCGTGAGCAACAATACCCTGAGGAAGGTATAAAGGACTGTACTTTTGCCTCTCAGGAAGATTGCGACAAGGAGTGGAACGGAAATTGGTATTATTATTACAAGTAAACAAACAACATCACAACGAACTATCAAAAGAAGATAAAAATAAAACAAGTGGAAAATATAAAGCTCTCCGAAGAGCTAGTGTACAGAGAAGATTTCTTCTTTGTAGGCTATTGCGAAGCCCTCGAAACTCATTTAATGAGGGTTTTTGTGAGTTGGGCAGGCGATAAACAAATCTAACAGTATTACCAAACAATTGTAAGTATGATAAAATCAGTTTTAATAGTAGGACTTGGGAGCTTTATGGGCGGAGTTTTTCGTTATGTGCTTTCAGTAGGATTGAGCAGATGGGGTAAAATATTGTCCTTCCCAATAAGTATTTTTATGGTAAATATATTGGGGTGTTTCTTGATAGGAATACTCTATGGTTATTTCAAGAATAGAGAAGTAGATAGCTATCTAATTTTATTACTAATGACAGGCGTTTTGGGAGGCTTCACCACGTTCTCTACTTTTTCATTGGAAGTACTGCAATTATTTCAGCAAAAAGAACTACTAAAAGCTACTTTTTATGTAGTAGGAAGTGTAGGATTAGGAATTTTGGCGTGCTTTTTGGGATACTTTATAGGCAACAGGTAAAAGATAAAAGATAAAGCCTGCGATAGCTGGTATTTAAATAAGAAGTTTTTACATTAAAAAATATATACGACAATGAAGAAATTTTTGTTAGGAGTAGCTGTGGCTGTAGTAGCCTTGCTATTAATAAAGTATTTTACTGATAAGAAAGAAGACAAAGAGAGATTGGAGGCTGATACGGCTCTGATACAAACGCAAATAGCCAACGTGAGCAAGTTGGTAGTTACTGAAGGACATTTTGCAGAAGTACTCTCGTATACCGATACTCAAAAATACTTTATGGATTTACTTTCGTTTGACAAGAAAATCCTCACAGTAGTAAATGCTGATGTAACGGTAGCTTACGACCTGCACAAAATCAGCTATGAGGTAAACGAAGAGCAAAAGAAAGTCATCATTAAATCGTTACCAGAGGCAGAGGTAAAGATATACCCAACGATGAAATATTACGACGTGAGCCAGAGTCAGGTGAATCCTTTTACTCCTGCCGATGTAGAGAAGATACAAAAGAAGGTAAAAGCCGAGTTGGAACGCAAAGTGAATGCTTCAACCCTAAGGAGCAATGCCGAAAATCGATTGCTTACCGAACTTTCTAACCTTATTTTTGCTACCCGAGCTGTGGGCTGGACGTTAGAGTACCAAAATACGCCTATTGAGAGTAGAGAAGATTTTAAAATGCTGAAACCATAACAAAAGTGTATTAGTTTTGATTATTTTCTGTATATTTGCCCCATAAATCAAATATTGAATATTCACTTATGAAAACGGAAAAACAATTAAATATTAAATATAGCGTTTTTGAGGGGGTTACTGACCTGCCAAAAAAAGCACAAGAACTAATGCAACAAGCCATTATGGCTAGAGAAAATGCTTATGCTCCTTACTCGAAATTTAAAGTAGGTGCGGCGGTTCGTCTTAAAAACGGACAGATTTTCATAGGTTCTAATCAGGAGAATGCCGCTTATCCGTCGGGGTTATGTGCTGAAAGAGTGGCTATTTATCAGGCTTCTACCCAATGTCCTGATGAAGAAATAGAGATGATTGCTATTTCGGGCACTGCCGAAGACCCTACTTGTTACCCTGTTTCTCCGTGTGGAGCGTGTAGGCAATCACTTTCAGAATACGAGACTAAGCAGAAAAAGCTAATACCTGTTTATTTTATGGGAGCAGAAGGGAATATCATCAGAACAGCTTCTATCAAAGATTTACTACCTTTCCTTTTTGACGGTAGTTTGATGTAAAAATGCGAGCCACAAGGGCAGGTGAGAGTTAATAGATAAACGTAAAAAAGAAATATAAAGAGTAACTGCTATAAGGCAATGGTATGAAAAACCATTGCCTTATTTTTTGCAAAAGAGAGGGATTTACAAAAGTGCATTATCGGAGTATTTCGGATATACACGGAAGATATCGAAGATAGGGTTATGGTATAGTTAGCTTATAGAAAGCTTATAGGAAGCTTATACGAATCTTGGACGATTGGTATAGAAATGGTATACAAATGGTTAATAATGAGAGGGTAAGAGCAGATATTAAAAAGTTAAAAAATGTTAATTAAGCGAAGAGTGAAGAGGGAAAAAACGAAAGTGAAGAGCGCATTAGGAGGGGGAAGATGATTTCAACTGGGGTGGTTATCCGTTTGAAAGGCGAAGGTAGGATAATGATAAGATAGGGTGAAGGTGAAGTATATTAAAAAAAATAATTTACACATTTGGTGTAGAAAAAAAGTGATATCCTTTGCCAATTATACTTTATTTTATATTTTTGCACCAAATTACATTATCTCATAATGTACCTATCTGCCAAAAAAGAGGTTATAACGTTATAGCAATAATTTGGTTTATAGGTGTTTAATTATTTCTTATAAGATGTCAGTAAAGCAACGTTTAACCTTATTTCTACTACTTTTAGCAGGATTCAGTGTTCAAGCACAAGTAACCCCTACGACCCAAACCGCTACGAGTACTCAAACTGAGACGACTGTGCGGAATGGCATTGGGCGTATAGGGTTAGAGCAACCTAAAAGTATTGTGTATCAGTACACCTATAACCCGACGCTCGACCGCTATGTATACACTGAGAAATTAGGGAATTACGACCTTTCTACCCCTATGTTTCTCACGGTACAACAATATGAAAACTTGGTGTTGCGTGAGCGTATGAAGGAATACTACCGAACTAAATTGGACGCCATAGGCGATACCCAAAGCAATACTGCCGATAAGAAAAAAACGCAACGCGACCTCTTGCCGGAATTATACGTAAATTCTGACTTTTTTGAAAGCGTGTTCGGGGGGCGCAATATAGAACTGGTTCCGCAGGGAAGTGTAGGGGTAGATTTAGGCGTACGCTATACGCGCAACGACAACCCCGTAGTGAGTCCGCGTTACCGCAGTTCGTGGGGCTTAGATTTTGAACAGCGCATCAGCTTAGGGCTTACCGGTAAGATAGGTACACGCCTAACACTTAACGCTCAGTACGACACACAAGCCTCTTTTGATTTCCAAAATGTATTTAAATTAGAATATACCCCTGATGAAGACGATATCGTACAAAAAATAGAATTGGGTAATATCTCAATGCCGATGTCTAACTCACTCATCACAGGTTCGCAGAGCCTTTTCGGGGTGAAGACAGAACTTAAATTTGGGCGTACTACTATCACGGGTGTTTTCTCTGAACAGAAATCGGAGCGAAAGACCGTAAGTGCCCAAGGCAGTGGCACTATTACAGAGTTTGAATTTTCGGCTCTTGACTACGACGAAAACCGCAACTACTTCCTCGCACAGTTCTTCCGTGATAACTACGACCGCGCTTTAGAAAACTACCCATTTATCAATAGTAAAGTGCAAATTACCCGTTTGGAGGTGTGGGTAACCAACCGCAATAGCCGTATGGGGAATATCCGCAATATCTTGGCTGTACAAGACTTAGGTGAACCCAAAATGGAGAATACACGTTTGGGAAATAAAGCAGGAGCCAGCTTCTTTAATGCTACCACCAATAATATGCCTGCCAATGGGGCTAACAAATACGACCCTACACGTTTGGGCACACCAAATTCGGTACTTACCAGCGCTATTCGCGATGTGGCTACGGTACAACAAGGTTTTGGCACGAACAGCTCCTACGTGAGTCAGGGTTACGACTACGCCGTTATAGAGAACGCTCGTAAACTTGAAGAGGGAGTGGACTATAAAGTAGATACCAAACTCGGTTATATCTCGCTGAACACAGCCCTTAGTAGCGATGAGGTATTGGCGGTAGCTTATCAATATACCTACGGCAGCCAAGTGTATCAAGTGGGTGAGTTTGCCAACGACGGTATTTCGGCAACTACCAATCAGTTCTACGGAGGTGGTAACAATGCGATTACCAACAACCTTTTGGTGTTGAAGATGCTTAAAAGTAACCGCCTAAATGTGAAAGACCCTATTTGGGATTTGATGATGAAGAACGTGTATTCAGTAGGTTCGGCACAGCTTTCACCAGAAGATTTCCGTATGAATATCTTCTACTCCAACCCCTCCCCTATTAACTATATCGAAAAAGTAAACAATAACGGTTGGCCTACAGGATTGGAAGACCGCATTTTGTTAAATCTCTTCAACTTCGACCGCCTCAACAAATACAACGACCCTCAGCCAGGTGGTGACGGGTTCTTTGATTTTGTTCCGGGCATTACTGTAGACGAACAATACGGAAAAATATTCTTTACCAAAGTAGAGCCTTTTGGTGAATACCTCTACAACACCTTAGGTGGTGGTGCAAATTACGACGACCCTGCAACTTATAATGACAACCAACGAAAATACGTATATACTTCACTATACAAAAATACGAAAACCCAAGCCCAGATGGACGGTGATAAGAATAAGTTCCAAATGAAAGGACGCTATAAGTCATCGGGAAGAAGGGGGATTTCGTTAGGGGCTTTCAATGTGCCTCGTGGTTCAGTAACCGTGATTGCAGGTGGGCGCATACTGGTAGAAGGGTTAGACTATTTAGTAGACTATCAATCAGGAATTGTGGAGATTATCAATCCGAGTCTTGAAGCGAGCAACTTGCCTATACAGGTTTCAGTAGAGAACAACCTGATTTTTGGAGGGCAAACCACCCGCTTTATGGGCGTAAATGTAGAACACAAATTCAACGATAAGTTTATCATTGGAGGTTCTATCGTGAACCTACGCGAACGACCTTATACCCAAAAGACCAGCTACGGACAAGAAGCCGTAAACAATACTATCTTCGGTTTTGGAGGAACTTACTCTACTGAGCTACCTTTCCTCACTCGGTGGGTAAACCGTATTCCTACGATTAAGAGCGATGCGCCGTCGAATCTATCTATACGAGGTGAATTTGCTTACCTAAGAGCCGGTACCCCTAAGGCAGATGATTTTGACGGAGAAACTACCGTGTACTTAGACGACTTTGAGGCAGCGCAAGCCACTATTGATATGCGTTCGCCTCTTGCGTGGAAATTGGCGAGTACGCCTTTGGAATTTGGACAAGGCAGTGGTACAGCTTCACGCACCCTATACGGTAATGGGCCTGATGACCCCAATAACTTACGCAATGGTTATGGGCGTGCCAAACTGTCGTGGTATACCATAGACCCTGTGTTCTATTCAAACCAAAAGCCTTCGGAGATAAACAGTAGCGAAATCTCTAAGAATAGTACGCGTCGTATTTTTATAGAAGAAATCTTCCCACAACAGCAATTAGCCCAAGGACAATCGTTAGTACAAACTACCTTAGACTTAGCTTATTACCCTAATGTAAAAGGGCCTTATAACAACGACCCAAGTTTTGCTTCTCGTACTAAAAACGACAAATGGGCAGGAATTATGCGCGGTATGAGCTATTCGGATTTTCAAGAAAGTAACATAGAGTTCTTGCAGTTCTGGGTGATGGATCCTTATTATTCAGGTGAATACAGTGGTGATGGAGAATTGGTATTCAACTTAGGAAATATATCAGAAGACGTGCTTAAAGACGGTAGAAAACAATACGAAAACGGCTTACCAGGACTTTCTTCTACCTCAAGTGTTAATACCTCTTCTTGGGGTAAAGTACCTGCGGCACAATCGCTGATATATGCTTTTGATGACAACTCATCTAACCGTGCTTTGCAAGATATAGGATTAGATGGACTCAACGACGCCGAAGAATCGAGAATATACAACAATAACGTAGCTACCTCACCTAACGACCCTGCGATGGATAACTACGAATACTTTTTGGCGCGTAGTGGTGGTATTTTAAACCGTTATTACAACTACAATGGTACGCAAGGAAACTCGCCTGTGGCAGTGACTAATACGAACAGAGGTTCGACTACAATTCCTGATTATGAAGATATCAACGGTGATTATACGATGAACACCGCCAACAACTACCTTGAATACAGAGTGCGTATTAAACCTAATATCACCACTGCTGACCCTTATGTGAATGATATTCGCGTGGTATCGGTAGAAGCACCTAACGGGCAACAAGTAAGTGCCCGCTGGATACAGTTTAAAATACCGATTGCCAGCGGTGAGATGTGGCGAGAAGGGTTCCAATACCCATTGAACAACAACGACAAAATGGATATCATCAACTCGATGACCCATATGCGTATGTACCTTACAGGCTTCCCTCAAGAAATGCTATTACGCTTTGGTACACTTGACCTTATTCGCGGTGATTGGCGTTATTACAACTATACCCTCAGCACCGATAAGGACGACCCCAGTGATGACGGCACCAAAGTAGAAATCAATTCAGTAAACTTAATTGAGAACGAAACCCGTCAGCCTATTCCTTACCGTATGCCACCAGGGGTACGCCGTGAGCGTATTAATACCAACAACACCTTGGTAGAACAAAACGAGCAGGCTTTATCTTACATAGTGGATAACCTTGAAAACAACGATAGTAGGGCGGTATACAAGGCAATGCGCTTTGACCTTCGACAATACAAGTATATCAAGATGTTTGTACACGCTGAAGCCTATAAGAACAAACCGCTGAGCGATAATCAGGCAGTGGCTTTCTTGCGGGTAGGTACTGACTTTAACGACAACTATTACCAAGTGGAAGTACCCTTACAGGTAACGCCTGCGGGTGCTTCGACAGAGCAACTGATATGGCCACAAAACAACCAATTGGTTATTCCAATGGACGTGCTCACCAAGTTAAAAGCTATCAGCATACGCAACCAAACAATGAGCGATGCGGTATACTACGATGCAAACTTCAATGTAGTACCTGAGAGTGCACCACACGTAGCGGGACAAAACCGTTATGTAATCAAAGGGAATCCATCGCTCGGTAGTGTAAGAGCCGTAATGATAGGGGTGAAAAACGTATCGGGTAGTAATGGACTGAGTGGGGAATATTGGTTCAACGAATTGCGTGTAGCCGAATTGGAAAACCACGGCGGTTGGGCAGCCGTAGGCTCTCTTGATGCGAATGCCTCTGAACTAATGAACATCTCGGCTACAGGGCGTATGCATACCGTAGGTTTTGGAGCGGTAGACCAAGCTCCTAATCAGCGCGCCTTAGAAAGTACCCGCGAATACGATGTAATGATGAACATCAATGCGGGGAAACTGCTCCCTCCTAAGTGGAATATGCAAATACCGGTAGGCTTGAATCACTCGCAGAAACTCTCGACCCCAGAGTACGACCCCGTATATCAAGACATCAAATTAGAAGACCGATTGGACGTAGCACAAAACGCACGCGAGCGAGAAATTATTAAAGAACAAGCGGAAGATTATACACTAAGACGCGGTATTAACCTCATCGGGGTGAAGAAAAACTTAGGCGAAGGACAGAAAAACCGTATTTACAACATAGAGAACTTTACTTTTAACTACGCTTACAACGAGAAGAACCACCGCGATTACGAGTTGCGTTACGAAGATGAACAACAAGTGCGCGCAGGCTTTATGTACAACTATACTTTCAAACCTACTGCGGTAGAGCCTTTCAAGAAAAGTAGTAAGTTTGCTAATAAGCGCTATTGGCAATGGTTAGCAGATATAAACTTGAACATTCTGCCTACCAGCATTATGTTCACTACTGATATCAATCGTTCTTTTACCAAGCAATTGTTCCGCGATGTACATTTTGATGGTGTGAATGCAAATCAGCAAAAAGCACTCCCTGAGCTACAACAGCGCAATTACCAGATGAATCACCAATACGCTATCAACTACAATTTGACTAAATCATTGCGATTGAACTTTAATGCTACTAATAACAGTATCATTCGCAACTACTATGTGTACGATGGCAATGGCGACATATCAGGCGTTAATAAAGAAGTATCACTTTGGTCAGATTTCTGGGATTTAGGAACTCCAGACCACTTCTTCTCGAAGTTCCAAGTGAACTACGATTTGCCTTTTAGTAAGTTTCCTTTCTTTGAATTTATGAAAGCTAACTATACTTATTCTGGTGATTTTGACTATCAGCGCGGTTCACAAACCCTCTTACAGTTGGCACGCCAAGAAGTAAACACCTTGCAAAACGGCAATACGCATAACTTTACAGCAAACCTTACTTTCGACCAGCTGTATCGTTACTTAGGCGTAAAAGCGACTCCAAGAGGAGAAAAAGCCAGTGTAGCTAAAACTTTTTTGACAATGCTTAAAACAGTAGGAGTGAACTACTCAGTTACCAATGCTCGCACCATACCAGGATATACGCAACAAGTGGGCTTCTTAGGCACCTTTAAACCATCGGCAGGCTTTATGTTTGGCGACCAAACTGACTTGCGTTACGAGATGGCAAAACGAGGTTATCTTACTGAGTTTCCTGATTTCAACGACCAATACATCAGATCACAAGAAAGACAACTATTGCTTACGGCTAATCTGCAACCTATCCCTGATTTGCAAATCAACTTAAAGGCTAATCGTCAGTATACCGAGAACTATACTGAAACCTTTGAAGTGCGGAACTTTGTTTATAATCCATTAGTAGGCAACCAAGTAGGTAGCTTCAATATTTCTACCAACTTGATAGCTACTACCTTTAATAAGATTGATGAATACAAGTCGGAAGCCTTTGAACGTTTCAAAGAAAACCGACTTACCGTAGCACGTCGTTTGGCTGAGGCGCGCGGTTTGAATCCAGCCAGCGTAGATGCAGAAGGTTACCCTATAGGTTATAGCAAAAAGAGTCAAGCAGTGATGATACCTGCTTTCTTTGCAGCCTATTCAGGAAGTAGCGCCAGTGGCGTATCGCTTGACGCTTTCAAGAATATTCCTATCCCTGAGTGGAATATACGCTATACCGGACTAATGCGCGTAGAGTTTATCAAGAATACTTTCCGTCGTTTCTCATTGGCACACGGTTATCGTGCTAGCTACTCGCTTAGTGAGTTCCGAACTAACTTAGAATATGAACCGGCTAACCCTAATAAAACGAACGTAGCAGGCGATTTTCTCAATGAGAAACTTTATTCTACTGTTACGCTCGCTGAGCAGTTCAATCCGCTTATTAGGGCAGATATGGAATTCAAAAACTCTATGAGCTTCTTGGCAGAATTCAACCGAGACCGCACTATTTCTATCAGTTTAGATAATGATTACCTAACTGAGATTCTCAAACGCGAATACAAATTTGGGGTAGGATACCGATTTAAAGATTTGCGTTTCGTTACCCGAGTAAATGGTAATCTCACTACCTTGAAGAGCGATTTGGTACTGAAAGGCACTCTTTCTTACCTCAATGAGTTTACGGTAATACGCAATATGGAAATATTCAACAACCAAGTAACAGCAGGACAAACCTCGTGGTTGGGTAACCTCACTGCCGAATATGCTCTTACTCGTAACCTTTTGGCATCGTATTATTTCCAATACAATTTCTCTAAATCGGCTATCTCAACTGCTTTCCCAATGACGACTATTCGCACAGGACTTTCAGTGAAATATACCTTTCAATAATTAGCTGATTTGGATACCTACAAAACCATAGCAACCTCGGTAGAAGAGGTGATCTTTAAGGAGAAAAGCAGTAAGTTTTTAGGCTATGCTTTCCCGATTACTTCTGAAGAGGAGATAAAGGTGCATCTCGAAGCTGTGAAGAAAGCACATTTCTCGGCACGGCATTGGTGTTATGCATGGCAATTGGGTTATGGCACTACCCAGCGTTATCGCACTAACGACGACGGTGAACCTAACAATACAGCAGGGATTCCTATTTATGGGCAAATACAGTCGTTTGAGCTTACTAACGTACTGGTGGTAGTAGTGCGTTATTTCGGAGGGATTAAATTAGGGGTAGGCGGATTGGTGCAGGCTTACAAAACTACTGCTCAGCTCACCTTGCAAGAAGTAGAAATTGTAGAAAAGCTCATTACCGAAGAACTTATCATCAGTTTTGAATATCCACTGATGAACAAAGTAATGCGGGTAGTAAAAGAGCAAAACCTCACCATCACTCATCAACTGCTCACTGAAAACTGTGTGCTACATTTAGCCGTACGACAAAGTGATTTTATAAAAGTAAAAGAGATTTTTAGTAATCTCTTTGGGGTACATATAATAGAAGAAAATTAGGGTGTTTCTTTTCTTGGGTGCTTACTTTCATTGATTGTCTATTTATCTATTTTTTAAAATGCAACTGAAAGCTGTTCACTACTGCCTTTTGCTGTTGGTATTCCAAAGGTACAAAAGGAAATTTACGTTCATTATCTCCTTCCTTTTCTTTAGAAAAAGCATAAAAAGGCACATCGTTTAGCACAGTCATATCTACTGTTTTACAAGCGATAAGTAAGAAGCATAAAATAAAGGGTAAGAGGAGTTTCATTGTTAAGAACTAGAAGTTAAAAACTTTGCCAAAGTTTTTCTATCTGCACGGCGCGCTCCCTTGACAAAGTTGAATATTATAGAGAGCTACACTTTCTTCACTATAAAGTAGTTTTTCTTTCCGCGTTGTAATAAAATAAATTTCCCATCTACAAGGTCTTTTTCCCCTATTTGGTAGTCTTCACCTACTTTCTCTTTATTTACGGAAATAGAGTTCTCTTTCAAGGCACGACGTGCTTCGGAATTAGAACTGATAAAGCCTGTTTTTGCTGAAAGAATAGCAATCATATCAAGTCCGCCAGCGATATCGGCGGCACTTACTTCGGCTTGAGGTACGCCGTCAAACACTTCTAAGAAAGTTTTCTCGTCTAAAGTGCGCAAATCGGCAGAAGTAGAGTTACCAAAGAGGATTTGTGAGGCTTTTTTAGCTTTCTCAAGCTCTTCGCGCCCGTGTACTAATAGGGTGAGTTCTTCAGCCAATTTGTTTTGCAATATGCGTAAGTGAGGCGCTTCGGCGTGTTGAACGATGAGACTATCGATTTCTTCTTTACTAAGCATTGTAAAGATTTTGATATAACGCTCGGCATCGGCATCGGAGATATTAATCCAATATTGGTAGAACTTGTAAGGCGAGGTTTTCTCAGGATCAAGCCACACATTACCACCTTCACTTTTACCAAATTTAGTGCCATCGGCTTTGGTAATCAGCGGGCAAGTAAGGGCATACGCCTTTCCGCCTGCAATACGGCGAATAAGTTCAGTACCCGTAGTGATATTTCCCCATTGGTCAGAGCCTCCTATTTGTAAAGTGAGGTTTTTCTCGCGATAGAGATGCAAAAAGTCGTAACCTTGCAAAAGTTGGTATGAGAACTCAGTAAACGACATTCCATCAGTATTTTCATTAGGGTCGAAGCGTTTTTTTACCGAATCCTTAGCCATCATATAGTTTACGGTGATGTGCTTACCAATATCGCGAATGAATGAAAGGAATGAGAACTCTTTCATCCAATCGTAGTTATTCACGAGTTCAGCGCGATTAGGCGCAGTGCTTTCAAAATCAAGAAATTTTGCTAATTGTTTTTTGATACCCGCTATATTGTGTGCTAATACTTCTTCGGTGAGCAAATTGCGTTCTACTGATTTACCTGAAGGATCGCCTATCATACCTGTTGCTCCTCCTACGAGTGCATAAGGTTTATGTCCGCAATTTTGGAAGTGGCGCAATATCATTACGCCCACTAAATGACCGATATGCAGTGAGTCGGCTGTAGGGTCAAATCCCACATAAGCCGCGCGTAAGCCTTCCATAAGGTGTTGTTCGGTTTCAGGCATTATATCCTGAATCATACCACGCCAACGCAATTCTTCTATAAAATTCTTCATTAGTTTTATTCGTTTATAATCTATTTGGGTGCAAAGGTACGAAAAAAGTAAAAACACTCATTCCTTCTTGCTAAAGTTCTAAATAAGTAAGTATAAATATCTGTTTGTAGTTGTTTTATTATTCGCTTTTTCTTCGGTTTAGATTCATCATTTGTTCGTCTTTCCTTCGTTCTTTGTTCGTCTTTTGTTCGTCTTTTGTTCGTCTTTTGTTCGTCTTTTGTTCGTTCTTTGTTCGTCTTTCCTTCGTTCTTTGTTCGTCCTTTGTTCGTCTTTCCTTCGTCTTTTGTTCGTCTTTCTTATAAGCTAACTCAATTTTTCTTTTCACCAAAAAATGTTCGTCGTGCTACGACTGAATGTGCGACTCGCACCTATACCCTAAGCTTATTGCTCAAACGATTGCATTTCCACTAACTTTTTATACATACCGTTCTTTTGTATCAGTTCAGTATGGGTACCCTGCTCTACTATTTGCCCTTTTTGCATTACTACTATTTGGTCTGCATTTTGGATTGTTGAAAGGCGGTGCGCAATCACTACCGAAGTGCGGTTCTTCATCATATTTTCTAAGGCATTCTGTACCAAACGCTCGCTTTCAGTATCAAGTGCCGAAGTTGCCTCATCGAGTACCATTATAGGTGGATTTTTCAGCACTGCACGAGCAATACTAAGGCGTTGTTTTTGTCCGCCACTCAGTTTACTACCTGCATCGCCTATGTTGGTATCGAAACCCTTGGGAAGGTCTTTTATAAATTCATAAGCATTAGCTATCTTAGCCGCTGTCACTAGTTCTTCATCAGTAGCATCGGGCTTTCCTATCAGCAGATTGTTCTTTACCGTATCATTAAAAAGAATAGAATCCTGCGATACCACCCCTATGAGTTTTCGCAAGGAGGCAGTTTGCATATCTTTTACATTCACCCCATCAATAAGTACCTCTCCCTGATTTACATCGTAAAAACGAGTAATAAGGTTCGCAATAGTGCTCTTGCCACTCCCCGATTGTCCTACTAAGGCAATTGTCTTTCCTTTAGGTATTTCCAAAGAAAAATGACTGAGTACGGGCAGTTCAGCATACGCAAAAGTAATATCTTTCAGAGCTACAGCAGTGGTAAAATCAGAAATTACAACAGGATTTTCACACTCTTTAATAGGATTCTCGTAATCAAGAATTTCCAAAATACGTTCGGCTGCTGCATTCCCTTTTCGCATATCGTATGATGCCTTACTGATAGCCTTTGCGGGGGTGAGAATATTGTACGCCAATCCCATAAAGGCAATGAATTGAGTGCCCTCTAATGTTTTATCTACCAACACTAACGAGCCTCCAAACCACAGCAAAATAGCAATCATTAGGATACCGAGAAACTCACTCATTGGCGACCCTAAGTTCTGACGGTTCATTACCTTATTGCTCAATCGGTTAAAAGTATTACTAGATTCCTTAAATTTCTTAGAGAAAATACCCTCAGCATTAAATGCCTTTATAACGCGCAATCCGCCTATAGTCTCTTCTATAAGCGAAAGAAATCGCCCTTGCTCTTGTTGTAAAGCTATTGAATTCTTTTTTAGTGATTTGCCTATCCTCGAAATTACTGCTGCTGCAATAGGAATAAATACAAAGGTAAATACTGTGAGTTTCACGCTAATACCTAGCATCACCAAAATAGAAAAGAGAATAGTAAGAGGTTCTCTCACAAAAGCCTCCAATCCCGAGAGCAATGAGTATTGTACTTCGTTTACATCACCTACCATACGCGACATAATATCGCCTTTGCGCTGTTCTGAGAAAAATGCTATCGGTTGGCTTACAACTTTTTTGTAAAGTGCATCACGCAAATCGCGTAATACACCATTGCGAAGGTAAGTAATGAAAAAAGAAGCTAAATAGCTAAACATATTCTTCAGCAAGAAGAGTGAAATTACCAAAGCAATCACTATTCCAAGAGCCCAAATAGTATTTTCTCCCGCAAGAATTCCTACTTTGTAGTTTAAGTAGGCTTTACCATAACTCCCTAAATCCAACAAATTACCCGAATATACAGGAGCTTCAGCTACTGTTTGCGCTTTGCCAAAAAGTACATCAAGCATTGGGATAAGTGCCACAAACGAAAGTGCACTAAAGAGTGAATAAAAAATATTGAAAAATATGTTCAGTATTGCCTGTTTCTTATAAGGCAATATATAAGGGATAAATCTCTTGAGTTTCATCTTATTTCTTGTATTTCTTAACCGTTTCGTCCCTTCTTAGCTTTTGATTATCGGTATACACAAACTTAGGAACGAAATAGATTTGGCGAGGCACTTCGTATTTCAGCATATCTTTATCCATATAAATATCGTGTGCCAAAGTAGGATAATCCTTCTCCTCACCCTGTACGTAAAGCACTGCTCGTTGTCCTAATTCATCATCAGGTTCTTTAGTAATAAAGTAATCACCTTTGATGTACTTCTTAATCTTGTGCTCTACACTTTCTGGAAAGACTTTAAAGCCTCCCGAATTGATAATATTGTCAAAACGCCCTAACCACTCGAATTCGCTATGCGATATGAGATTTACAATATCATTAGTAATCACGGGGTGGTCGGCAATCAAAGGTGCATTTATTACCAAACAATTGCGGTCGTCTTGGGTAAACGTAACATTAGGCATTGCTTTATAGGTAGTTTCGTGCTCCATCGTATGATTTACCCTGCGCATCGCAATATGCGAAATGGTTTCAGTCATTCCGTAAGACGAATACACTTCTGTGGGAATATTCTGCAATTTAGCCTCTAATTCTCCATCAATAGAAGCTCCTCCTAATATTACCTTCTTCACACGAGGCAAATCAGTAAGAGATTTCGCCGCTTGCAAAGGTATCATTGCACAAAAATCATAATCCTTACTGGTAAGCGATAAAGGCATAGACGAAGGGCGAATGATATCAAGGTGTAAACCTAAAATAATGGCACGAATAAGCATCATCTTACCTGCAATAAAGTCAGCTGGCAAACACAACAAAGCACGATTCTTAGGTGAAAGATTAAGGTATTCACCAGTAGCCAAAGCCGAATTAACCATACCTTGTTTCTTAAGGTGAATTTGCTTAGGAATGCCAGTAGAACCAGAGGTTGTTGCTTCTATATAATCCCTGTCGTCAAGCCAATCCAGAAGAAACCTCCCCACCGATTTACGGTAAGGCAAACCATCTTTCACGTAGGCTACCGCCAAGATAATAAGTCGTTCTCTATCTATAGGAAATCCATTGATTCTAAAATCTTTATGTACAAATTTGTAGTCTATTTCGTTCATCTTAAATGTAATATTGTTTTAATAGCAGTGGCAAAGCTACAATAATTAAACGAAATGAGCAAAATTAAATGTAAAATCTTATATTTTCATTGCTACAATTCACCCTCATTGGGGTTGTCGGCAATTACCAAACTATCGCTCTATTCTCATTTTACCTTTCCATTACTTTCGCCTCGAAACCCCGTTTTTAGCATTTTTAGTCTTGCTGTATTACAGTATGAATCAATTACTTATATACCCTTTCTATACCAATCGTCCAAGATTCGTATAAGCTTCCTATAAGCTCTCTATAAGCTAACCCCACCCTTCTCACAGCCTTTTTTCACCAAAAACCCCTCCAATCATCTTTTGATATTCTTCGTTTTCCTTCGATAATTCTGTGTCTCTCCAAAAACGCTAATGTGTCCTTTTTGCAACACACACTTTGACAAAGCTGATTAAATTGATAATCAATTTAAAGACAATACAAACTATTATTGAAAATAACCTATTCTGTAAAATATACTTTACTCAGAAAATATTTCTATAGTTTTAGCCTTTTGCAACCCAATTATTCATCTAAAAATAATAATGATTATGAGCCTTTTATAAAAAAAACAGAAAAAATATTTTGTCTTTTCCCCTGCTATATCAAAAATATTTTCTAATTTTACCCCCAATAAATTTATAAAAGTATGTATGCATTAGACCGTATTGATTTAGCACTTTTAGATGAATTACAACAAGATAGCAAACAATCTATTAAAAAATTATCCGAAAAAGTAAGCCTATCAATCACTCCAGTTCACGAACGTATCAAACGATTAGAATCACTAGGAATAATTCAAAGATATGTAGCGGTAGCCAATCCTAAAGCTCTCGGAAAAAAATTGGTAGCTTATTGTCAAGTAAAACTTCTTAAGCATAGTGCCGAATTATTTAATGAGTTCGAAAAATATATAAGCACTTTAGATGAAGTGTTAGAAGCCTCGTATATGGCAGGAGGCTACGACTTCCTGCTAAAAGTTATGCTCAACGATATGGAAGATTATCAGAGATTTGTAGTACACAAAATATCTAAATTAGAAATTATCTCTAACATTCAAAGTTCTTTCGTAATACAAGAAATCAAGAACACCTCTATGATAAAATGTCTACGTGAGGAAGCTGAAAAAACTAATTAAAAATGCACATAGCAATTGCAGGAAATATAGGAGCTGGAAAAACTACCCTTACCTCTCTATTAGCCAAACACTACCAATGGGAAGCCCATTTCGAAGATGTGGTAGATAACCCTTATTTAGATGATTTTTATCACCAAATGGAGCGCTGGAGTTTTAATTTACAAATATACTTTCTAAACAGTCGCTTCCGACAGATTTTGGATTTTAGAGAGAAAGGGAATAACATCATTCAAGACCGCACTATTTACGAAGATGCTCACATCTTTGCCCCTAACTTACACGAAATGGGACTGATGAGCTCTCGTGATTTCGATAATTACAAATCACTATTCGCTCTGATGGAGCGTCTTGTTCTCCCACCAGACCTACTGATTTACCTCAGAAGCTCAGTACCCAACTTGGTAAACCAAATACAAAAGCGCGGTCGAGATTACGAAAATACAATCTCAATAGACTATCTTAACCGCCTCAACCAGCGATACGAACAGTGGATAAAAAGTTATGACAAGGGGAAACTACTCATTATAGAAGTAGATAATATTGATTTCGTAAACAACCCTGAAGATTTAGGTGAAATCATCAATAAAATAGATGCTCTCCTCTACGGATTGTTCTAAAATAAAAAAGACACCCACAATAGTGAGTGTCTTTTTTATTTTATCTTTTATTCGTTATTAAAAGAATTTGTTTACGTGGAAAGCAACCAAACCATCAATTGGTTTTCTTAGCACTGTACCCAATTTAAGGTTGTTTTCTGTCAATATTTCTTCCAAAATATCTTGGAGGAAGAAAGCAATACTACCTACAAAGTTGATAGGCACTTCGTAACGGTCTTCATACTGAGAAATCCAGTGGTCTACAAATAGTTGCATACCTTTTCTCACCATCTCACGGCAATATTCGTGATTCTTATTTTCTACTACGAATTTCGCAAAAGTAGCCAAGTAACTGTTAGGGTTTGGCATCTTGTACAAATGATTTTTAATCACATCTGAGCCCAATTCATATTGGTTTTCAAATTTTTGTACAAGGTCTGATGGCATTTTTTTGAAGTAATAGTCGATAATCAATCGTTTACCATAAAAGTTCCCACTTGATTCGTCCATCAAAATATAGCCTAATGAATCTACTGCTTGGTATAATTCTTTACCATTCCAATAAGAGCAGTTAGCACCTGTACCTAAGATACATACAATAGCTTTATCGGTGGGAGCTGTAGTGGCAAACACAGCTGCATAAGTATCTTCTTTCACATCTATTTTAGCGTTTTTGAAGATAGTTGCCAAACTGCGTTCTACAAAGTAACGAATGCGTTCAGTACCACAACCAGCACCATAGAAATAAACTTCTGATACTGAATTTCTGTTCTCAAACAATTGATAATTGGTGGTAATACGCTCTACGAGAATTTCTTCTGTAAGAACTTCAGGATTTAACCCTAAAGTTTGAGTAAAAAATATTTTTTCACCTTTGCTATTTAAGGCTGTCCAATCGGCCTTAGTAGCTCCACTGTCTACAATTAAAATCATATCGTTTCGGTTTTATTAAGTTGTTTACTATTAAAAAAGGTGAGTATGCCTCCATAGGCAACTCACCTTTTTTCTTTATGAATTACAATTTAGCAATGTGCTGTGCTAAATCTACCAATTTGTTTGAATAACCAGTTTCGTTATCGTACCAAGAAACTACTTTGAAGAAGTTAGCACTCAAACCGATACCAGCTTTAGCATCATAAATAGAAGTAAGTTTGCAACCTACAAAATCTTGAGAAACTACCATGTCTTCAGTGTAGCCAAGGATACCTTTCAATTCACCTTCTGATGCTTTTTTCATAGCAGCATTGATTTCTTCTAAGGTAGTTGCCTTTTTAGTACGAACGGTAACATCTACTACTGAAACATCAGCAGTAGGCACACGGAATGCCATACCAGTAAGTTTACCATTCAATTCAGGGATTACTTTACCTACAGCCTTAGCAGCACCAGTAGTAGAAGGGATAATGTTGCAAAGTGCTGAACGTCCACCTCTCCAGTCTTTTTTAGAAGGACCGTCTACAGTCAATTGAGTAGCTGTTGTAGCGTGGACTGTAGTCATTAAGGCTTCTTCAATACCAAAGTTATCATTCAATACTTTAGCAACAGGAGATAAACAGTTGGTAGTACAAGAAGCGTTAGACACGATAGTATCAGTAGGTTTTACTGATTTGTGGTTCACACCCATTACAAACATAGGAGCATCAGCTGATGGAGCAGAAATAACTACTTTTTTAGCCCCAGCATTGATGTGAGCTTGTGCTTTTTCTAAGGTAGTGAAGATACCAGTACATTCAGCAACTACATCGGCGTGTACTTCGTTCCATTTAAGGTTGTTAGGGTCTTTTTCAGCAGTGATACGCACTTTTTTGCCATCTACTACTAAGTGACCATTTTCTACTTTCACATCACCTTTAAAAGTTCCGTGAACTGAATCGTATTTCAAAAGGTAAGCGATGTAATCTACATCCAAAAGGTCGTTAATACCAACGATTTCTACGTCGGCTCTTTCATAAGCAGCACGGAATACGAGACGTCCAATACGTCCGAAACCGTTAATTCCAATTTTTACTGACATAATTCTCTTTTAATTTAATTTATTCGTTATTTAATTTTAAGTTTGTTACGTTACTAAGTTGCCATTATTTCGGCTACACGGAGGAGTTCCGTATCTATTTTAGAACTGCCTTTGATAGCTTTTTCAAGCGGAGTGAGTTCCATTTTATTATTGCGGATTCCTACCATATAGTTAGATTTCCCTTCAAGGAGTGATTCTACTGCTTTTACCCCCATACGGCTTGCCAATACGCGGTCGAAGCAAGAAGGAGCACCTCCACGTTGCATATGCCCTAATACTGATACACGCACATCGTAATCGGGGTGGTGTTGCTCTACATATTCTTTAAGTTCGAATACGTTTTTACCTATTTTATCGCCTTCAGCAACCACTACCAAGCTGGAAGTTTTACCAGTCCTACGACTTTTTTCCAAAGATTCAAGTAGCTTTTTAAGCCCTATATTCTCTTCTGGAATCAAGATTTCTTCAGCACCTGCCCCTACTCCAGAGTTCAAGGCGATGTGTCCTGCGTCACGCCCCATTACTTCTATGAAAAACAAGCGATTGTGGGAGCTTGCGGTATCTCTAATCTTGTCGATAGCCTCAATTACAGTGTTGAGAGCTGTATCATATCCCAAAGTAAAATCAGTACCATAGATATCGTTATCGATAGTACCAGGGATTCCCATTACGGGGAAACCAAATTCTTTGTTGAACAAGAGTGCCCCAGTGAAAGAGCCATCACCTCCTATTACTACCAAAGAATCTACCCCTGCAGCTTTTAATTTTTCATAAGCTGCCTTGCGCCCTTCAGGAGTTTTAAAATCTTTAGAGCGAGCTGATTTCAAGATAGTACCTCCTCTATTGATAATATCTCGAACGCTACGTGCGTTCATTTCTTCAAAATCGCCTTCTATCATTCCCTGATAGCCACGATATACACCTACCACTTCGATGTTGTGATATGCACAAGTACGTACCACTGAACGAATGGCGGCGTTCATACCAGGAGCGTCTCCTCCTGATGTTAATACTGCTATTTTTTTTACTGACATTGTCTGTTTTTAATTTTCCGCCTCAAAAGTACAAAATATTTTTGATATAGCAATAATTTTATGTGTTTTTTTAACACTAAAAAATATAACTATTTAGTTTATTAGGGATTAGAAAATAGGTGTTAAAAGTTAGTTTTATAAAATCTTCATTAAATCTTAATGTTTGTTGTATTCCTTTAGAGCTTCACCTAATATGTGAATAGCTTTTACTATCTTCTCCTTCTCGAGTACATAAGCTATACGCACTTGGTTGCGCCCTAAACCTTCGGTAGCATAAAAACCTTCGGCAGGAGCTAACATTACCGTTTCGTTATTTACTGAAAAATGGCCTAAAAGCCATATACAGAAGTCTTCTGCATTTTCTACAGGCAATTCGGCTATACAATAGAAAGCCCCCTTAGGCATCGATACACGTACACCTTCTACTTTTCGGAGTTCTTCAATGAGCACGTTCCTACGCTGAGTATATTCCTTTAATACCTCTTCAAAATAAGTTTCGGGTACATCAAAAGCGCGCTCAGCTCCTATTTGTGAATAAGTAGGGGGAGACAAGCGTGCTTGAGCGAACTTCAAAACAGACATCATCACGTCCTTATTCTTAGAGACTACCCACCCGATGCGCGCTCCACACATACTAAAACGTTTAGATACCGAATCTATCATTATAGCATTTTGTTCAATGCCTTCTACTTGCATAATGGAATAATGGGTAGCACCATCATATACGAACTCTCGGTATACCTCATCGAAAATAAGGAAAATATCGTATTTTTTAGCTATTGCTGCCAATTGCAAAATTTCTTCTTTAGAATACAGATAGCCTGTAGGATTCCCGGGGTTACAAATGAGAAAAGCTTTAGTTTTAGGAGTTATCTTTTTCTCAAACTCTTCTATAGAAGGTAAGGCAAAGTTATCATCAAAAGAAGAAGTGATAGGCACACACACTGCATCAAAGGCTTCTGAAAAGCTAATATAGTTCGCATAATAAGGTTCTGGAATGATAATTTCATCATCGGCATTGGCAACAGTAGCAATTACATAGGTAAGAGCTTCAGAACCTCCACAAGTGATGATAATATCACTACTTTCTACCTTAATATCGTGTTTTTTGTAATATTCCACCACCTTTTCTCTAAGAGAATCGATTCCCTCACTTTTTGTATATTCCAATACCTTAGGGGTAAAATCTTTTACGGCTTGTACGGCTATTTCAGGGGTTTTAATGTCAGGCTGACCAATATTGAGGTGATAAATAGTCTTCCCTTCCTTAGCTGCTTTTTCAGCGTAAGGGGTCAGTTTTCTAATGGGTGACTGAGGCAATATTTGCGCTCTATGTGATATTGTAGGCATTTTTTTAATGATTAATGGTTAATTATTAATGATTAATGAAAAATTAGCAAATTAGCCAATTTGTCAATTAACACATTGGCTAATTGATAAATCGGCTAATTATATTATTTTTTTGCTACTAATTCAGCAATGCGAATAATCACTTCGGTAGCTTTTTCGAGGTTTTCTACAGGTACAAATTCGTATTTACCGTGGAAATTATGTCCGCCTGCAAAGATATTGGGACAAGGCAATCCCATAAAGCTAAGTTGAGAACCATCGGTACCACCGCGGATAGGTTTGGTAATAGGAGTAATACCTAATTCTTTCATCGCACGTTCGGCTACTTCCACAATATGCATCACAGGTTTGATTTTTTCACCCATATTGTAGTATTGGTCTTTTATTTCGGCCACTGCCACATTAGGAATTTGCTTGTTAAGGTCGTCTACAATTTGCTGTACTACGGCTTTGCGTTTGTTGAAAAGGTCGCGGTCGTGGTCGCGGATGATAAGCTGTACTACCGTATTTTCTACATCTCCAGAAATATCAGTAATATGATAGAATCCTTCGCGACCTTCGGTACGTGCTGGAATCTCATCGGCTGGTAGTGCATTGATAAACTGAGTAGCTACGAGCATTGAGTTTATCATTTTGTTTTTTGCAGTACCAGGATGCACATTCTTTCCTTTGAAGTGAATTTTAGCTCCTGCTGCATTGAAACTCTCATATTCAAGTTCGCCTATTTGTCCACCGTCCATTGTATAAGCCCAGTCGGCAGCGAATTTTTTCACATCGAATTTATGTGCTCCACGTCCTATTTCCTCATCAGGGGTAAAGCCTACGCGTATTTTTCCGTGTTTGATTTCGGGGTGTTGCACAAGGTATTCCATAGCGGTTACGATTTCGGCAATCCCTGCCTTATCGTCAGCTCCTAAGAGGGTCGTACCATCGGTTGTGATAATGGTATTGCCTTTGTAGAGCAACAAATCCTCAAAATAAGAAGGTGATAACACTATATTTTGTTCTTTGTTGAGGAGAATATCTCCCCCATCATAATTTTCTATAAACTGTGGATTTACGTTTTCACCAGAGAAGTCAGGTGATGTATCGAAGTGAGAAATAAAACCAATGGTAGGCACTGGGTAATCTACATTCGATGGCAACGTAGCCATCACGTAGGCGTTTTCATCTACAGTTACGTCTTGCAAACCAATGGCTTTCAATTCTTCTACCAATAGGTTTGCCATATTCCATTGTTTTTCGGTGCTAGGAGTTGTTTCGCTCTCAGGGTTGGATTGAGAGTCTATTTTTATATACTTAATAAAACGGTCTACTAAATTTTTCATTATATTATAGTTTTTAGTTATTTCTTTTTATTGTTAATTGGCTAATCTTCTAATATTTTCTTGCGTCTCAATTCAAAGTTTCTTCCAAGGTATACTTTTCTTACCATCTCATCAGCTGCCAATTCTTCAGGCACTCCTGATTTGAGGATTCCTCCCTCGAACATCAAATAAGTGCGGTCGGTAATGGCTAGTGTTTCCTGTACATTGTGGTCGGTGATGAGAATACCTATATTCTTGTCTTTGAGCTGTGCTACAATGCGTTGGATATCTTCCACCGCTATAGGGTCTACCCCTGCAAAAGGCTCGTCGAGCAAGATAAACTTCGGACTGGTAGCCAAAGCACGTGCAATTTCTGTACGACGACGTTCTCCTCCTGAAAGCAAGTCTCCACGATTTTTACGAATATGTCCTAAGCCAAACTCTTCTATCAGCTCATCGGTTTTGCGTTGTTGTTCTGCCTTAGAGAGTTTGGTGAGTTGTAGGACACTTTTGATATTGTCCTCAATACTCAGCTTTCTAAATACCGAAGCCTCTTGTGCCAAATACCCAATACCGCTTTGAGCACGTTTGTACATCGGATAACTGGTGATTTCGGTATTATCCAAAAAAATAGTACCACCGTTGGGCTTGATGAGTCCCACAATCATATAAAAAGAAGTCGTTTTTCCTGCTCCGTTAGGCCCCAAGAGTCCTACGATTTCACCTTGGTTTACTTCCAGCGAAACGCCTTTTACTACTTTTCTTCCTTTGTATATTTTGATGATGTTATTTACTACTAATTTCATATAATCTTAAAACGAAAAGCGATAAGGCATTTCGTTGAGTTCTGTTTCTAAATCTACCCAATCGTGTACTTCGGTTACGATACTGTACACCATCTCTTCGGTAAGCACTTTCCCTTCGTAAAGGTCGGTAATGGTTTGTTCGCTCATTACTTCTTGCAAGAAGCCTTCGTCACCCAAGTATTCCACTGCCCATTCTTTGTATTTCATAGGGTCAGTAGAAATATACTCAAACTTATCGATATGTTCTTCCACAGGGAAGTTCTCTACACATTGCCACGTTTCACCATCTAAAGAGTATATCACGAAAGGAATATCACTTTCTGAAAAGTTTTTACGATAGTACGGCAAGAACACCTTCGGGATACGCTTCTCGAAGTCGTGATTATCGCCTCCTTTGCTATCTTCGGCGCTCGAAGAGGGAACGATTAAGCAGGCTTTATCAATAAAATAAAACGACAGCGACGAACCGTCTTCATCTTCAAAGCCGTGCCCCCATTGGGCTTCATAGCCTTCATATTCTTCTTCATTTACTTTGTAGTAGGTGTGATAAACTTCAAACTCGTGACCACAAATAATCCAATCTAATACGGCTTCGCCTTTGCAAAGCTGTTTCAACGTTTTCACGTTGGGTAGGTGCTGTAAGTAGGTATTACAATCCATTAAAAATATTAAATTACCTTGTTTTGTTCTTTTTTTAAGACGTAAGCTGAAATAAAAATACTTATTTCGTATAAGAGCATTATCGGTATCGACACGATAATTTGGCTTACTACATCAGGAGGGGTTATAATTGCTGCAATGATAAGCACTACAATGACTGCGTGCCGGCGATATTTTCGCATAAAAGCAGGTGTTATCACTCCTAATTTGGTAAGAAAATAAACAACAATAGGTAGCTCAAAAATAATGCCACACGAAATGACTGACGAGCGTACTACCGAAATATAAGAGTTTAAATCTATTTGGTTTCTCACTTCGGGACTTACTGAATAAGACCCTAAGAAATTCACTGATAGTGGGGTGATGAGATAATAGCCAAACAAAACTCCTATAAAAAACAGCAAAGAAGCAATGAGAATAAAGCCACGAGCCAGCTTGCGCTCGTTTTCATAAAGTGCTGGACTGATGAATTTCCACACTTCATAAAGCACATAAGGAAATGCGAGAATCACTCCTGCCCAAATAGACGTCCAGATATGAGCTGAAAACTGCCCTGCCATTGTACGGCTTTGAATTGTAAAAGGCAATTGTTCAGCACAAAAAGCACTTTTAAATCCAAAAAGATGACCTATCTTACAGAACATTCTGTAAGTAAAGAAATCACCATTCTTAGGAGCAAAGATGATTTGGAAAATAAAATCCTTACACACAAACGCTACCACACCCACTGCTAAAACAGCTATAATAGCACGTATCAAGTGCCAGCGCAAGGCTTCCAAATGGTCTAAAAAGGACATTTCATCTTGTGATGATTCCATCGTTGCTTTGTTGTTTTTATCTTTTATAACAAATTTGATGGTGCAAAGATAATAAATAATTCATAATTCACAATTAGCAACTAACTTTTTTAACTTACCACCAGTAATATCAAAAATACCAATAATCATCTTTGCCAGAGGTCGTAGCACGATGGGCAAGTGAGTAAAGTAGTTGGACTTTTTAGACTTTTCGGGGAAGTATCGTTTTGCAATACTTCAATCACATTGTTAGCACCATCAGTTTCCGTTGAAGGTGCGGATATGGGTATCGTCTACAGTCTAGGAAACATCGCAACAAAAAAGCTCTTACTAAATCCTAAAAACTTAGTAAGAGCCTATGTTTATACTTTATATAAGTGGCCTATAATTTACTAATAAGCAAACAAAGGTCTATCTTCCATAAACTTGTTCACTTCTTCTGCTATTTCTTCAAGCACTTCGTCATTATCTCGATTAGTAATCGCACGGTCTATAAAGTCGGCAATACGTTCCATATCAGCTTCTTTCAGTCCACGAGTAGTGATTGCTGATACTCCTACCCTAATACCACTGGTTATAAAAGGCGAGCGAGTATCAAAAGGCACCATATTCTTGTTCACAGTAATATCTGCTTTACCAAGGGCTTCTTCTGCTTCTTTACCGCTTACATCTTTATTACGCAAATCAATAAGCATTAAGTGATTGTCAGTTCCCTTAGAGATGATATCATAGTCTTTTGCTAAAAGTACAGATGCTAATTTACGCGCATTCTTTTGCACTTGTATAGCGTAATAGAGAAAATCATCAGAAAGAGCTTCGCCAAAGGCAACCGCTTTTGCTGCGATGATATGTTCCAAAGGACCTCCTTGGTTACCTGGGAATACCGCACTGTCTATAAGTGACGACATCATTCGCACTTCTCCCTTAGGAGTCTTTATACCAAAAGGGTTCTCAAAATCTTTACCCATCAAGATAAGTCCTCCTCGAGGCCCTCGCAGTGTTTTATGAGTAGTAGTAGTTACAATATGACAATACGGGATAGGGTCGTTCAAAAGTCCTTTGGCTATAAGCCCCGCAGGGTGTGCAATATCAGCAAAGAGGATAGCACCTACCTTGTCGGCTATTTCCCTAAAGCATTTAAAATCGATATCACGAGAATACGCCGAAGCTCCTGCTACTATCATTTTAGGGCGCTCGCGTTCCGCTATTTCTAATATATTGTTGTAATTGAGTCTTCCTGTTTCCTTTTCTACCCCATAAAATACAGGTTCATACAACCTACCTGAGAAATTCACAGGTGAGCCGTGTGTAAGGTGTCCGCCGTGTGAGAGGTCGAAACCGAGAATTTTATCGCCTGGTTTAAGACAAGTAGCATAAACTGCCGCATTAGCTTGCGAACCGCTATGAGGTTGTACATTGGCATATTTAGCACCAAAAAGCGCTTTAGCGCGGTTAATAGCTATTTGCTCTATTTCATCAATCACTTCACAACCGCCGTAGTAACGCTTGCCTGGATAACCTTCAGCATATTTATTAGTCAGTACCGAACCTGCTGCTTCCATTACTTGGTCGCTCACAAAATTCTCTGAAGCGATGAGCTCAATCCCCAACTCTTGGCGCTCTCTTTCGTCTTCAATTAGTTCAAAAATATCAATGTCTCTTTTCATATTAAAATTATTTAATGTTTAATACTCTTCTCATTGCTTCTATTTCTGGGCAAATATATGCTTTTTTTCAGTATCACACAAACATCTGTAAAGAAATATTTGTTAGCCCAATACCACGTCCATTGCCATCATCACTACAAAACCTATTAAAAAGCCTATGGTAGAAACATCGGTGTTCTCATTTTGCTGGGCTTCAGGTATTACCTCTTCTATGACCACATAAATCATAGCTCCTGCCGCAAAAGCAAGAGCATAAGGGAGTATCGGAGTAAAAAAGAGTACTGCAAAAGCTCCTAATACCCCTGCTATGGGCTCTACAATAGCCGAAAGCTGCCCATAAAAAAAGCTCTTACATCTGCTCACCCCCATACGTCTGAGTGGCATCGCTACGGCTATTCCTTCAGGAAAATTCTGTAGCCCAATACCGATGGCAAGAGTTACCGCTCCCGCAATAGAGGCTTCGGGAATACCAGCGGCTACTCCTCCAAAGAGTACCCCTACCGCCAATCCTTCGGGAATGTTGTGCAAGGTAATAGCTAAAATAAGCAAAGTAGTTTTTTGCCAATCGGTTTTAATACCTTCTGTTTGTTTGAAGTTGGCGTGAAAGTGCGGTAATAACTTATCTAATACATAAAGAAAAAGTGCTCCCATAAATATCCCTACCGTAGCAGGTAGAACCTTTATAAAGCCTTCACCTTCTGTCATATTAATAGAGGGTATTATCAAACTCCACACACTGGCTGCCAGCATCACCCCTCCTGTAAAGCCTAACATACCATCTAACACGGTCTTGTTTTCTTTCTTAAAAAAGAATACCACTGCAGCCCCCAAAGCTGTTACACTCCACGTGAAAATGGTAGCGTATAAGGCAGCAAGTATAGGGTTTATGGTCTCTAAATAAGTAATAATATCTCGTATCATTTTATGACTTATCTGAAAATATTTTGGTATAATAACATATCTTTATAAACTCCTTGACTGTAAAGCCAGTCTTTTTGTACACCACTGCAACAAAATCCTACTCCCTCAAAAAGGCGTATACTCACCTCATTATCCGCAGGGATATAAGCAATCAGTTGGTGTAAGTCTAAGTATTGTTGTGTATGAGCTATCAACTGTTGCAAGGCTTTTTTGGCATAACCTTTCCCTCGATAGACGGGCAAAAGAGCTATCCCCACAGCTGCTCTACGGTGCTTCGGACTAAAATCGTATAAATCTACACAGCCCATAGGCATTCCCTCTTCAAACGCTATAACATAGCGATACTGCTTAGCTTCGTAAATATCCTGTTGGGCATTCCGTATATAATCTTGTAGCAAATGCTTAGCAAAAGGCAATTGGGTGTCACTCACCTCCCACAAGGCTTCTTCGTTTTCTAACTGATACAAGAAATCTATATCCTCAGGTTCTAACGCTCTTAACTTTATCATTCTTTACCTTTTAACTCTTCTATTGTTCCTTCAAACACGAATTGAGCACTACCACTCAAATAGATATTCTCATACCCCTCTCCTACTCTATCGAAAGCCACTTGCAAGTCACCTCCTCGAGTGTGCAGGGTAATCTGTTGTGCATCGGTTTCTCCTATGTGATAAAGAGCAATCGCTACGGCTGTAACCCCTGTACCGCAAGAGTAAGTTTCATCTTCCACTCCGCGCTCATAGGTGCGCACTTTAAAGCCTTTCTCTCCTTTGCTCACAAAATTCACGTTACTACCGCCCTGAGTAGCATAAAGTTCTCCATAGCGTATAGTAGCTCCTTCGCTTTTCACGTCTACGGTATCTACCTCTTCCACCCATTGCACGTGGTGAGGCGACCCTGTATTTAAGAATACGTAGCCTTTGTGTTCTTCCACCTTAGTTACATTTTTCATTTGCAAGCGCACGTAGCTATCCCCTTCAATCGTAGCACGATGCTCCCCATCTACAGCTATAAATAGCGTTTCGTGTTCTATAATACCCAATTGTTTCGCAAAAGCCACCACACAGCGCCCCCCATTGCCACACATCGTACTTTCACGCCCGTCAGAATTGTAATACACCATACGGAAATCATACTGCGGGTCGTTCTCAAGCAATATCAATCCATCGGCTCCAATACCAAAACGCCTATGACACAATTGTGCCACAAGCGTTTCGTTATTTTTAGGAAATACCCCTTTGCGATTGTCTATCATCACAAAATCGTTCCCTGTTCCTTGATATTTGTAGAATTTCATCATCAAAAAAGGTCAAAAATTAGTAGCGTTAAGTACGCAAAAGGCGAGGCAAAAATAAGGCTATCCAGGCGGTCGAGTAAACCTCCGTGTCCTGGCAGTATCGTCCCGCTGTCCTTTACCTTAGCAATTCGTTTAAAGCTAGACTCTACCAGGTCGCCTACCGCACCGGTAACCACCAAAATCACTGCCAATATAAGCCATTGCCATAGTGGTCTGCCACTGTAATACGAAATAGCCGTAGCGATAAGCATCGCCCCTATGAGTCCGCCCACAAAACCCTCAATAGTTTTCTTAGGCGAAATGCGCTCAAAGAGCTTGTGTTTGCCAAAGGCTTTGCCTGTAAGGTATGCAAAACTATCACTCGCCCATATAATACACAACAGTCCTATCATCGTAATTTGCGACTCGTTGTTGAATATATTCTGATAAAAATAATTAGGGTTCGGATTATTCTCATATTTGTAAATCAGAGGCATAAATATACAACCTCCTCCTATATACAGTAAACTAATAAGCAGTTTAGTATTGTTACTTTGCTTGCGGATAGGCGTTTTTTCGTTGAAAAGCATCATCGTGAGGTATATATTGGCAAGCAAAGTAGCCAAAAGCAGTATATAAACCGAGAAAGGATAAGTTTTTAAGTGAATAAACAGCCACCAAACCAACAAAAAAAGTAAAAATATATGCAATTCCTTTAATCTGATAAGCCTTTTAAACTCAAATAAACAAATAATACCAAAGGATAAAAACAAGAAGTCAAAAGCATCAGCATTGAGCATAATTGCCGATAGCAATAGAAAAACATAAATAAAGCCTGTAATGGTTCTTTTGAAGAGTTCGTTCATAAATTATTATTTATCAATAGGTAAATCTTCTAAGAGTATCAGGTACGTCCTCTTAGAACTCGTGCCGTAATAGTTGATACTATTTTTCTCAGGGTCATCGGTGAAACTTTGTAGCGTAATGAGCCCCGTAGGAAATTGTTGCGGGTATTTGTTCTTTATACCCCTCATTCCTTCAGGAATATCTCTCACCATCTGACTCGTTTTGGCAAAGACAATAAATATTTCAGGTAATTCATTGATATTCTTATGTCTCAACTGATGCGAAGAGAGCATAATCCCGCCCAAAGTAGTGATAAGATACTCGCAATCCGTCAAATACACGTTCGAAGTTTCGATATCAGCAGTAAACAGTGGCGTGTGTTCTTCAAACATCGTTTTAATAGTGTGAGAAGCATTACTACTCATCTTTACATATACGCCCAACTCTTTCAGTATATGCCGAAAAACCTCTTGCACCTGTATTTCAGTAGTGCAATAAATAAACTTTCCGCCATTTTTAGTAAAGTTCATCGCAAATTGCTCATCAGCAGGAAGCTGTTCATTTAACTTGCGTACTTCATCTTCACTTTTTATATCATTCCCTTTAAATAATCTTCTAAATAAATTCATTGACAATCCGTTTTTTACAATTGGCAATCTAACTAATACTTAATCTTCTTATCCGTTGAATATCAACAAAAGAAGTATTTTATTCCATTCATATCTGCCCAGCAGATAATACAACGAGCCCTATTTTTTTGCAAATATATACAAAATAAATGAATCTATATACTTTTTCTATAAAATTTGTTATTTGCTTTTATTTTCCTACCTTTGTACCCTTACTGAATATATGATATTTATTTTTTTGCGTTTTTTTCGCCAAAAACGCAATTTTAACATTTTTTTCTCAATAAACTAAAAACAGCTTTTTTCCGTTTGATATTCAGCTTAATACCCTCTTTCCTTCGCCTTAGCTTCGTCTTAGGTTCGTCTTACCTTCATCTTAGGTTCGAGTAAAGTAGAGGTAAAGTAAAAGATAAGAACTAAAAACATTCATTGATTATCAACCTTTTGTATTTTTGAGGTGAAAAAACAGAACCTTGTCTTTTTTTGAAGAATATTCGCGAAAAAGCAATTTTTAACATTTTTTTTGCAGTCAATATGGCTATTAATATTAGTATCATAGGAGGAGGCAATGTGGCTTATCACCTCACCAAAGCCCTCTATCAGCTCCCTGAGGTGCACCTTCGGCAGTTGTATAACCGTAGTGAATTCAGCCCTGAGTTTAATGATTTTCAGATAGATAAAATTCACAGCCTTACCGACTTGCACCCCACCGATATATGTATTATAGCCGTGAAAGACGAAGCTATTAGTGAAGTTTCAGCCTCCCTTCCTTTCGAGGGGCAATTGGTAGTGCACACCTCTGGCAATACCCCTATGGAGGTACTCTCACCCAAAAACCGACGTGGCGTGTTTTACCCTTTACAATCCTTTTCAAAAAGCACTCAGGTCGATTTTTCAAACATTCCTTTTTGTTTAGAGGCTGAACATACTGAGGATATGGAAAGATTTCTATACCCATTAGCTCAAAAGCTTTCCACAAAAGTGTATCGGCTGAGTAGTTACCAACGCAGTATAATGCACCTATCGGCTGTTTTCGTTAATAATTTCACCAATCATTTGGTGGCTATCAGTCAAAAAATATGCGAGGCACACGCCATTCCATTTGAAATATTAGAACCTTTGCTAAAAAATACTTTCGAAAAACTCCAAACAATGCCCGCCCTCGAAGCACAAACAGGACCTGCACGACGTCGCGATACTCAAACTATTGCTAACCATTTGGCTTTGCTTTCAGGTTATGAACGAGAAATATACAATATAATTACAAAATCAATAATAAACACTTATGGAAAGAAAGAACTATAAAGAACGTTTAAAGAACATCACAACTTTTATTTTTGATGTTGATGGCGTATTTACCAATACTCAAGTATTGGTAGATAACGATGGCGACCTATTGCGCAGTATGAATATGAAGGACGGATTTGCGGTAAAAACAGCTATCGCCAAAGGTTACAACATATGTATCATTACAGGAGGAGGTAACGTAGGCGTACAAAAACGCTTCGAAAACCTCGGAGTAAAAGATATTTTTATGCTCCGTCACCAAAAGCTCGAAACCTTTTTGAAATACCAAAAAGAAAAACATCTTAAAAGAGAACAAATACTTTATATGGGTGATGATATGCCCGATATCCCTCCAATGAAGCGAGCAGGATTGGCTATTTGCCCCGTAGATGCCGTACCCGAAGTAAGAGCCGTATCCGATTACATTTCGCATCTTGAAGGCGGACAGGGAGCTGTGCGCGATATTATAGAACAAGTGCTTAAAGTGCGTGGCGATTGGACTTTTGAAGATAAATAATCCCACTTTACTTATTATATAAAGGGCTGTCTACCTTGCGGTAGACAGCCCTTATAATTAGATGATAGAATTAATATTCTCCTAATTCTAATTCTTTTTTAGCAATCGGCGAGCAGCTTCTGAGGCTGCTATCAATCCACCTGCCGACATAATAATATCTTTCAATACTAAACGTCCCGCTCCCGATAGATAAGGGAATCCATAAGCAGGCGTAGGCATATCTCCACCTAAGTTAGGCACATACACCTCAGGAGTCGTGATGAGGAAAGAGAGGGTAACTATACTCATACCGAAAGTGAGTAAGCCTCCTATAACCCCTATTTTAGGCGACCAAATACCGAGTAAAGTAAGGAATCCTATCAAACAAATAAAAGCTCCTAAACCATATGAGAACACATAAGTACCGTTCTCTTTATGCCATTCAATATTAGCTTTTACCATCTTCCCTTCAGGATTCTTGTGTAGCTTGTATTGGGCTACTTCTTTACCTTTGTTTGCTTCACCTGTCACGCCGTTCTCATCAATGGCAGTTTTGCCTGAATTGTTGTAGAAGAAACTCATAAACGGGCTATTCGTTACAAAGGGAACAATACCATCGGCTTCGTACTGGCACACTTTAAGTCCTCCAATCCAAGCCATTACAATAAAGATAGCGACCCTGATAAAGTTTACAAAGCAACGTTCGCTATCGGCTAAAAATGATAATAATTTTTGCATAGTGATTTAATATTTAAAATTAACTTTTTATTTGCGGGGGCAAAGATACGGCATTATTTTGTATCTCGAATGGATAAAAAAGGTTATTTCATAGACTTTTCCGTTTTAGGCTGGGCAACGATAGAGATTCCTACCTTTTTTCGAAAGTGTTTGGGTGAGAGACCTACATTTTTCTTAAAAAACCTACTGAAATAAAACTCATCTTCAAAGTTGAGTTCAAAGGCCACTTCTTTAATGGATTTATAGGTGAGATGAAGCAGTTTTTTAGCTTCGAGCACTACACGTTCTTGTATGAGTTTATTGGGTGTTTTTCCTAAAAGTGTTTTTATTTTCTTGCTAAAACTATCGGGAGTAAGGCATAATGCTGATGCATAAAAGGACACATTGCGTTCTGTAATAAAATGGTCTTCTAAGAGTTTTTGGAAGTCGTTAGCTAAATGATGTTCAGTTTTAAGAGAAGTATGCTCTAACAATAGGCTTTTTTCTTTACTTGCTAAAGCCAAAATAAGTTGCAAGTATGATTTGAGTACAGATTCTGAATAAAGGGAAGGCGTTTTGCTTTCGTCTTCTATACGTTCAAAAAGAGTTATTATTTCAGCAAAACGTTTATCAGTAACCTTGATATGAGGATACAAGAAGATAGCGTTAAATAGGAGTCCGTTACAGGCTACTTCTTTTTTGTGGTACTCAATACAGTAGAAATCACCGTGGAATTCCAACAGTAAGTTATCATTCGCAGTACCTTCTACCCATTGAAAATATTGATAAGGTGATAGAAAAAGTAGTGTATTACCTTCATAGGAATAGGGCACCGTATCTACGGCAATAGTTCCTTCTCCTCGAAATATAAATACACAATAATTCTCCACACGTACAGGTGTGGAGAATTGTTGTAATGTAATATGTTTAACAGCTATATCCACTATTCACTAAAATGCCTTAATACGGTACATCAAACCAATACTTACTCTATTTTTATCTAACATAGGAGAAAGCGGTTGGTGTTCATAATCATATGCTCGCCCTATATAAGCCAAGAAGAAACGCAAGTCTTGCTTTTCAAAAGGCAAATATTCAACCCCTGCATAATAGCCATAAGAACGATAGTTGTTATTATAAGCCCCAGAAGGGAGACTACTATTTTTCACATCAGCCATTTCATACATTCCTTGTGCAAAAATATTCAGTTGTGGAATAGGCTGGTATTCGGCTTTTACTACAAAAGAATTATAAGATGTATCTTCTAAATAAGCAGGAACAGCTACGGCTGTTGTGGTATAAACAGAAGCGTATTGCAAACGGTCTAAGTTTTCATAAGCCATCATATAATCGAAGAAGACTTGAAACTTAGGTAAGTTTAGCTTAGTACCCAACATAACCATCGAATTGGCTATATTTTTAGCCTCTTGCTGAATCCCTGCTCCCCAACGTGTTTGCAATCTATTATCAAAGAAACTACCATTCCAGTTAAAAATATAAGTAAGTGGTGATTTGCTTGCTTCAAAGCTACTTCCTGCGTATAGTTTTTCAAAACTATCATTACGCACATCGGTAATTTGGAAGTTAAACTCGTGATTTTTATTAGGGGCATAAGTAATCATCGCACCTAACATAAAATTATCCATATGGTCTACGAAATCAGAATATTCATAGATGTTCATTGGGTTTAGGTCAAACTCAAAACCTCCCCACGCTTGGCACATTTTACCTGCAGTAAGTGTCCATTTATCGTCTAAACGGAAACCTGCATAGAGCATATCGGTAGCTTTGGCGAGATTATCCAAAGAGGTTGCTGCATTTGATTTGTTCAAACGATGACGGAAGCGGTAGAAAATACGGTCGGTAATATCACCTCGAACCTCCAATCGCAATTGGCGCGCTTTGAATTGAGCAGTCATATCTTGGTCTTTTACTTTTTCAAGATCAAAGCTCGATTGAAAGTTGAAGTACATATTAAACTTCTTATGAATAGGGTTTTCTTCTCCATCTTGTGACATAGGTAGAGGCGCAGGAGCAGTAGCTTTTAACTGGTCAATTTCTGCCCTCAATTGGTTGATTTGGTCTTGCAAATCTTGTTGTGCAGTGGCAACACCTCCTACCAGAAGGCTTATTGCCAATAATATTCTTTTCATATAAGGTAAGAGGTAAGAGATAAGAGGCATTTTTTACTTGTTACTTATTATCTCTTACTTGTTTTAGTATTCATTAAAGTATTTTTGGATTTGTTTCCAATCCTTAGTTTTAGTGAGTGCCAACATCAATAGAACACGAGCTTTTTGTGGGTTGAGTGCTTGTGCAGCTACAAATTGATATTTAGCATCATCTACTTCGGCATCGAGAGTTGTTGCTCCTGTAGGTACGCGTGAAGAACGCACAAACTGAATGCCTTGCTCTCTAGCTTTTACTGCCAAATCGAAGATAGTGTGATAGAGGTTACCATTACCTACTCCTGCGTGTACAATACCATCGAATTTAGCGTCCATAAAGGCTTTCATTGGCAATTCGGATACGTTAGAATAACTGTATACGATACCTACTTTAGGCAATTGTTTCAAATTATCAACATTAAACACTGATTGATAAGTGTGTTTGTTTTCAGGAGTGCGATTAAAGAATACCTTACCGTTGTGAATATATGCCAATTTGCCATAGTTAGCTCCTTGGAAAGTTTCGACAGCAGTGGTATTGGTTTTAATGACATCTTTAGCATCGAGTACGATGTCGTTCATACACACCATTACTCCACGCCCCATAGCATTTTTATCGGTAGCAGTTACTACTGCGTTATAAAGGTTTAGAGGACCATCGGCACTCATACCGGTAGCAGGACGCATTGCTCCTACCATTACCACAGGTTTTTTGCTGTGTACAGTAAGGTTGAGGAAGTAGGCGGTTTCTTCCATTGTATCGGTACCGTGAGTGATTACCACACCATCATATCCTTCTTTATTTAAGAGCTGGTTGATGCGTTTGGCAAGAGTGAGCCATACCTCATCGTTCATATCTTGTGAACCGATTTTCACAATCTGTTCACCACTTATATTGGCTATATTCTTCACTTCGGGTACTGCGTCTAAGAGTTGGTAAATACCGAGTTCACCAGCTTTATAGTTGGTTTCAGTATTTGATTTACTTACTCCTGCGATAGTACCACCGGTAGCTAAAATACGAATCTTTGGCTTTTGTTGCGCAAAGACTGCCACAGTCATCATTAAGAGCAATGAGAGGGCAATTTTTTTCATTAATGTCATCATATATAATTTTAGTTATTAGTTTTGAATGGAAAGTTAAGAATTAGAAATTAGATATTTCACATAAACATAATTATTAGGTAACCTACTGCAATGGCTACAATAGTAGCTACAAAACCAGGAATTTGGAACGAGTGGTTCAGCACGTACTTGCCTATGCGAGTGGTGCCTGTTCTATCGAAATTGATAGCAGCTACTACGGTAGGATAATTAGGGATAAAGAAATAGCCATTCACCGCAGGGAACATTGCTATCATTGCCATTGGGTGAATGCCTAAGGCAATCCCTAACGGATAAAGAGTTCGTACCGTAGCGGCTTGACTAAATAAAAGAACAGACATTACAAAAAGGGCTACTGCAAAGAGGAAAGGATATTGAGTAACTATTTGTTCGATGTGCATTTTGAAGAACTCAATATTGCCATTGAAAAAGGTATCGCCCATCCAAGCAATCCCAAAAATAGCTATCACAGCTTGCATACCTGCAATAAATACCGAGCCTTTTACTGCTTTATTGATGTCTACTCGAGCAAAGATAATCATCAAGCCAGCGATAGACATCATTATAATTTCGATGAGTTGGGTCATTCCCATTTGTACTTTCTCACCTCCTACTTCAAAAGATGGACGGAGACTATCAATAGAACCAAAAAGTACGATAGAGAGGACTCCTATAAGAAAAATAATCACTGACGTTTTGGCTCTTTGCAGGTCTTTACCGGTCATTTGCGAAGCGGTATGACTTTCTTTTTCTAAAAGACCTTCACGTAAACGGCGTTGGTATTCAGGGTCTTTTTCGAGAGGAACGCCCATAAAACTCACGGCTATGGCGCCTACAATCACCCCTATGAGCGTAGCGGGGATACACACCATCAGGATATTGCCCAGCGTAATACCTTTACTACCTAAGAGCTCAGCTGAAAGTAAAGCGGCTGTAGCTGCCGAAATAGGGCTAGCTGTAATAGCCTGTTGCGAAGCTATTACCGATATAGAAAGGGGACGCTCAGGGCGTACCTTGCTATCGGTAGCAATTTCGGAAATGATAGGCAAAAGCGAATAGGCTATGTGACCTGTGCCTGAAAACAAAGTAAAAAAGTAGCAGACTACAGGCGCCAAGAAGGTAATCATAGCGGGATTTTTGCGCAGAATTTTCTCGGCTACCTTCACCAAATAATCTAAACCTCCCGCTGCTTGCAATGTAGCAGCCGCTGTAATAACTGCTACAATGATAAGCATTACATCGATAGGCGGATTACCAGGTTTGAGTCCGAAACAAAAGACCAGAATTCCTAAACCTATCATACCGAAGATACCGAGCCCAATACCTCCTACTCTGGCTCCTACAAAGATAGCGAGGAGCACGATTAATAATTCTATATATATCATATTCAATGAATAATTGACAATAACAATTAGTAACTACTAATTTCGGGTCAAAGATACGAAAGTTTTTGAAAACAAAAAAGAGAAAAAGAATATTTTTTAAAATAAAAAGAACTTTTAAATTTAGGAGATAACTTATACTTAGCTTATAGGAAGCTTATAGGAACCTTGAACGAATCTTGGAAGATTGTTATACAAAAGGTATATAAACACTTGATATACAATAGTTAAAAATAATATAATTTCTATAATTCAGTTAATTTCCATTTTTTGATTTTTTAAGATTTTTGTATATAACATTAAAAATTCTTTTCAATGTCAAACGGAGGTCATTCGCAATTATTTGCTACCTTTGCCCTCAAAAATAACGTTATGGAATTTACCTACACTTTAGCGGATATCGATACAATTGCAAAAAAACTTCTGCCTCACTTACACTACAAAGTGGTGATTTTTAGAGGAGGAATGGGATTTGGCAAAACAACACTCATCAAAGCCTTGGTGCGTGCCTTAGGTAGTACAGACAATGTGAGTAGCCCTACTTTTAGCCTTGTGAACTCTTATGAAGGTGCTGATAGTCGTATTTACCACTTTGATTTTTACCGTATCAAAAACGAGGAAGAGGCTTTTAATATCGGCTTTGAAGAATACCTCTACTCTGGCGATTGGTGCTTTATTGAATGGGCGGAAAAGGTTGAAAAATACTTGCCTGATACTTATACCACAGTCGAATTGATACAAATAGATAAAAACCATAGAAAATTAGTAGTTAGCAATTAGAAAATTGATAAAATGCTCGTGCGGCTCGCACCAAATTATGATTAAACACATTCTCAATTTTAAACGTCCTTCGGGGACATCAAGAGGGGTTCTTACCTCCAAAGAGACCTTTTTTTTGGTAATAGAACAAGAGGGCAAAAAAGGCATAGGAGAATGCAATCTCTTTCGTGGGCTTAGTGCCGATGATGTACCTGATTATGAGGCTAAATTACAATGGGTAGAACAACACTTACACTTGGGAGAAAAGGCTTTATTAGAAGAGCTCAAGACTTTTCCGTCTATACAATTTGGGGTGGAACAAGCATTTAGGTCGGTAGTAGCTCCACACTGGTACGAGCTCTTTCCTTCGAACTTTACGAAGGGAAAAGACGCTATACCTATCAATGGACTCATTTGGATGGGCTCTCCCGACTTTATGAAAGCGCAGATAAAAGAGAAACTCGCTCAGGGTTTTCGCTGTATCAAAATGAAGATAGGAGCGATTGACTTTGAAGAAGAATATCGCATTTTAAAAGCTTTGCGCAATGAGTTTTCGGCAAACGATATAGAAATACGGGTAGATGCTAATGGTGCGTTTCAAGCAACTGAGGCACTGAGGTATTTAGAACACTTGGCTACTTTGCAATTACACTCTATTGAGCAACCTATACGCGCAGGACAGTGGGAAGCGATGGCTGAACTGTGTGAGCAAACACCTCTGCCTATTGCCCTCGACGAGGAGCTGATAGGGATATTTACAAGGGAAGAAAAACAACGACTTCTGAGAGAGATACAACCGCAGTATATCATTTTAAAACCTTCGCTCATAGGAGGTTATAGTGGTTCTGAAGAATGGATAACTCTTGCCGAAACATTGGATATAGGTTGGTGGGTAACATCGGCTTTGGAGAGCAACATAGGGCTTAATGCCATTGCACAATGGACGTACACACTTCGCAACCCAATGCCCCAAGGCTTAGGTACGGGAACGCTGTATACAAACAATATACCTTTTCCTTTGTATGTAGGAAACGGACATTTAGGCTTTAATCCTTGTGAGCGCGTAACATTTCCCTTTTCATAGGCGGTCCGGGCAATCGTTCCACCGTAAAGCCACAAGCCTGCATTGCACGACGCACAGAGCCTTTGGCAGCATAGGTTACTAAATAGCCTCCTCGTTTGAGGGCAGTGTACATTCGTTGGAAAATAGCTTCTTGCCACAATTCGGGTTGCACTTGCGCCCCAAAAGCATCGAAATAAATAAGGTCGAAAGTATCGGTATCGTTGATAGTTTCAAAACGTTGTAATCGCTTTTTGAAACTAAAAGAGGAAGAAAGTGACACTGGTTTATCCCAGATACAACGATGCATTTGTTCAAAGACAGGAGTAAGTGTAACATCGTTCAGCAATTGCGAAAAATTCATCTGTGAAGCTTCGTCCCACGAAAGCGGATAGGCTTCTACCGTTTCGTAACGAATATTCAGTTGCAAGGATTCGTGCTCTTTGTAAGTAGCTAGAGCGTTGAGACCCGTACCAAAGCCAATTTCTAAGATAGAGATGCTTTGATGGTCAAACAGTTGCAGTCCGTTTTTGATAAACACGTATTGGGTTTCTTGAAGCGCGCCGTGTACTGAGTGATAGGTCTCGTCCAACTGTGGAATATAAAAGCTGGTAGAGCCATCAGAGGTTTTTATAAGTTCGTGAGTCATTATTCAGGTAAAAGATAAAAGGTAACAAGTAATCGTTTAATAGTTAGTGTGTTGAAAAATATAGGTAAAGATTTTTGTGTTTTACGCGACAAAGTTAAAAAATATTTTGTACCTTTGACAAAAATTTAGACAAAATCAAAAACTAAAACAATATGAATTTAAAGATTGAAAAAGTAAAAGAAAGTCGTATTAACCAGATAGACTTTTCAAAACTGAGTTTTGGTAAAACTTTTGCTGACCATATGTTTATCTGCGAATACAAAGATGGACAGTGGCAAAACCCAACCATCAAACCTTATGCTCCTATAACCCTTGAGCCTTCGGCAAGCGTATTCCACTACGGACAAGCTGTTTTTGAGGGAATGAAAGCCTATAAGGACGACAATGGACACGTTTTTCTATTCCGTCCGCAAGAAAACTACAAACGTATCAACAAATCCTGCTCACGCTTGGCAATGCCTGAGTTCCCCGAAGAATGGTTTGATAAGGCACTCCGCACTCTTGTAGATATCGATAGCGAGTGGATAAAACCTGGATTTGGCAATGCCCTCTATTTGCGTCCGTTTATGATTGCTACTACTGCAGGCGTGCAAGCGGCTCCTGCTAAAAACTACCTTTTTATGATTATTACTGCCCCTGTACAAGCTTACTACAAAGGCGATGTAAAAGTAAAAATAGCCGACTATTACAGCCGTGCTGCTAATGGTGGTTTTGGTTTTGCTAAAGCTGCAGGTAACTACGCAGGTCAGTTTTTCCCTACCCAAGAAGCTGCCAATGAAGGTTACCAACAAGTGATGTGGACAGACGACGCTACTCACCAATTCTTAGAAGAAGCAGGTACAATGAACCTATGGTTCCGTTTTGGTGACACCCTTGTTACTTGCCCTACTAGTGAACGTATTCTCGATGGGGTAACTCGTAAAAGTATCATTGCAGTAGCCGAAAGATTAGGTATCAAAACCGAAGTACGCCCCGTGAAAGTAACCGAACTTATCGAAGCTGCTGAAAAAGGTGAATTGAAAGAAGCATTTGGTTGCGGAACGGCAGCGGTAATTAGCCCTATATCTGGATTTGGCTATAAAGGCAAAGATTACAGCGTAAATCGCCCTGCTGAATTATATACCGATAAAATCAAACAAGCAATACTTAACATTCAGTATAACAAGGCAGAAGACCCCTTCGGCTGGAGAGTGCAAGTAAAGTAAGAAGAAAATAATTTGTGAAAAAGTTGTGAAAAAGTTTGCAGGTTTCAAAAAAGGTCGTACCTTTGCACCCGTAAAACAAGAACAACAATGGCCTCGTGGCGCAACTGAATAGCGCATCTGATTACGGCTCAGAAGGTTACAGGTTTGAATCCTGTCGAGGTCACGAAAAAAGCTCCAACTTTGTTGGAGCTTTTTTTATCTTAATGAACGTCGTATAAGGAAAATAAATATACACAATTTAAATCTTAAAACAAAGTAGTGGTATAATAAACTTTTCCAAGAGCTTAAAGCTCTTGGAAAAGTTTATTTTTATAATGATGTAAATACTTAAAAACTTTCCTCTTAAAACCTAATCTTATTTCTTATAGAGCTCCAAGTATTCCCGTACGATTTCAAAGTCGTCAAAATGGTGTCTAACGCCTTTAATTTCTTGGTAAGTTTCGTGTCCCTTACCAGCGATGAGAATGATGTCTCCCTTTTTGGCATTCTTGCAAACGGATTGTATTGCCTGACGACGATCGGTGATGGTTTGTACTTTGTGAAAGTATTGTGGCTGTACCCCTTGTTCCATTTCGGAAAGAATCGTCTCAGGTTCTTCGTTGCGCGGGTTGTCGGAAGTGAGGATTACATTATCGCTGAGGGTTGTAGCTATGTTAGCCATTATAGGGCGTTTACCTTTGTCACGATTACCCCCACACCCCACTACGGTAGTGAGGGTCTCGTTGTGAGTGCGTATATCGTTGATAGTTTTCAGAACGTTTTCAAGAGCATCGGGGGTATGAGCATAATCCACTATGGTAATCACTCCCGTAGCCGATACGGCATACTGAAAACGTCCTGCCACAGGTTCTATGGCACTGATAAGAGTAAGTGCTTCGAGTTCGTCAATACCCAATAGAGTAGCTGTAGCATATACCGCCAAAAGGTTATAGGCATTAAACTCACCTATGAGTTTTGTCCATACCTCGTGCTGATTGATACGCAACAGCAAGCCGTCAAATCTACTCTCAATGATATATGCCTTATAATCTGCGTGAGTTTTAAGCGCATATGTTTTCTTTTGAGCTTTGGTATTTTGTAGCATAAAAGCCCCATTCTTATCATCGTTGTTTATTAAGGCAAAAGCAGTAGAGGGTAACGCATCAAAGAAACGCTTTTTCACATCGCGATAGGTAGCAAAGGTTTTGTGATAATCGAGGTGGTCACGGGTGAGGTTAGTGAAAATACCTCCTGCAAACTGTAGCCCTTCAGTACGATGCTGGTCGATGCCGTGAGAGCTCACTTCCATAAAGCAGTATTTCACCCCTTGTTGTACCATTAAGTGCAGATAATGATTCAGTTGAAGAGGGTCGGGGGTGGTGTGAGTTGCTTCAAAGCGCTGGTCGTCTACGTATACCGCCACTGTGGAGAGTAACCCCGCTTTTTGCCCTGCTTTTCTAAACAATTGGTAGAGTAACGTTGCAATAGTAGTCTTTCCGTTAGTACCTGTTACGCCTACTAAGGTAAGTTTTTCGGAAGGATTGCCATAGAAGTTAGCTACAATCAAGGCTAAAGCACTATGACTATTGGAGACTACTATATAACTCACATCAGGCAAGGGCTGTTGAGGTAATTGCTCACATACAATCGCAGTAGCGCCACTGCGTATAGCTTGGTCTATGTATTCGTGTCCGTTAGATTGCGTGCCTGTGATGGCAACAAACATACTTCCCTTTTCTACCTTTCGGGAGTCGAAGCAAACGGAGGTAATATCTTTATCTTCCACATAAAGGGAAGTTTTTATAGTGATGTTTTTAAGTAATGTTTTTAAGTTCATAATGTTAATTAGTAATTAACCGATTTTTCTATTTGTCAGTGTCATTTTACAAAGGCGAATGTTCAAAAACTTTCTTAGGAGAAGTAACCATTTCATCGAGGCGTTTTGCTATCTTTCCCCATTGGTATTTCTTTTCAGTGAGTTGAATAGGGACATCAAAATAAATATCATTATGAAACAAAAGAGCTTTTCGGTATATTTGTAGATTTTTATTAGAAAATTTATAAGCTACAAACGAGAGCATCTCATCAAATGAAAATCGCATCGACAAATAGGCTATATCAATAAAATCTTTCAACCGCGTACCATTATCGGCAATAGCTAAGAGTTTCATTGCAATAATATCCTGCAAACTAAATAGCCTTATACCTCCTATGTTTTGTATCTGTTCGCACAAAGGAGTATTAAAAGTAATAAAGTCTATTTTAACTCCTTTTATACTTCCTTTTAGAGTACTGCGAGCCTTATTGTCAGTAAGAAAGTTATATTGCTGAGATAGATAAAACTCTAATTCAGTATTATCAAAATCTTCTAACGAAAACAAATCTAAATCAATACTAGTGCGATGTCCTAAATACAGGGCTATAGCAGTACCTCCAGCTAAATAGAATTTATTCAGCTTTTCATCTTTCATCAAGATTTTCAGGAGTTCAAAAGTTGCTCTCGGTACTGTTTGTTCTTGTAACATTGTAAATCGTTTAAATCTATTTGAAATGCCTTTGAAACGAAATTCATATCCCTTTCGTTTAGGTAAGGTACTTGTTTTACTATTTCTATAAACGCTTCCAAGCCTCCATACAATTGCATAGCGGCATAAAAATCGTTGTCCCACCCTCTTTCTACAATGCGTTGTACAACTATTACTTTACCTTTCTCCCAATCAAAGGTAGAGAGGTCGTAGTCCCAAAGTAAAGTAGGAGAAACTTTTAAAGGGTCTTTGTCTTTCCAATCATCAAAAAGCATTATTTTTTAGTTGTTAGTTTAAATCGGATAATACAGACCAGTAGGACTGGTTGGAGTTTGTAGGGTACAAATGTACAATAGAATGCAGGGTGTAAAATTAGTATATTAGCACGTCGGCTAATTCTCTAATTTGCCACATTGTAACACTACTACTATATTGCGGGGTACTTTAGTACCTTTGGCAATTGATTGTGCGCTTACTTTACCTTCACCTGAGAATTTCACTCGTAAGCCCATATTCTCCAAGAGAGCAACAGCGTCCATTACGTTCATACCACTAAGGTCGGGCATTATGGTTTTGTACTTAGCAGCTTTGGCGTAGTAATCTTCGTAGTTTGTAGTAGTACTGGCTGATATTTTATCTACGTTTTCTACCGTATCCATCAACAGCGAATTGGTATAGATTTTATGAGCAATACTCTTAAATACAGGTCCTGATACATCGGCGCCATAGAAACCTACACTCTTATCGGGTTCGTGAATAACCACTATACAAGAGTATTTAGGGTTATCGACAGGAAAGAAACCTGCAAATGAAGATATATAGCTAAGCTTACTCTTATCGGCACTAGCATAGTTCTTACGGGCTGTACCTGTTTTACCTGCCATTGAGAAATCGGGAGAATGGAGGCGATGCCCTGAACCGTAGGAACGTTCTACTACATTAGCCAATAGTCCCTTGGCACGGTCAGCAGTTTGTTTAGAACATATTTTACCATTGATAATCTCCACATTAAACTTCTCTACTGTTTTATTCCATTCCTTTACTTCTTTTATCATTCGAGGTTTGACCATTACTCCTCCGTTAGCAATTGCATTATAGAAAGCCAAACTTTGTAAAGGTGTAATCTTTACGGAGTAACCTATTGCCATTGACTCAAGCGTTACCCCACTCCATATTTTGTCGCGAGGTGTAGGAATATAGGGAATCCCTTCGCCTAAAATAGGTAAGCCTAAGGGTTGATTTAGGTTCATTTGAATGAGCTTGGTAGTAAAATCAGAAGGAGATTTTGAAAAGAGGCTATGCACGAGTTCTGTCATTCCAACATTAGAAGAGACCGAAAAAGCTTTGTTCAGACTTATATTTCCTGTAAACCTATGTTGAGAGTCTTGAAAGGTCTTATCGTAATACTGTTGTTTTCCTTCCTTGATATCTACCACATAAGTCGTATCGATATTGCGGGCTTCCATAGCGGCTACTACCGTCATCAGTTTGAAGACTGAACCAGGTTCGTGTGCTTCACCAATAGCAAAGTTATAACGCTCAGAATATGTATCGTTTTTAGTATTCAGCTCTAAGTTAGAAATAGCTTTTATCTCACCTGTATTCACCTCCATTACTATCACACAACCGTGATGAGCCTTGTATTTTTTAAGTTGTGTAAGCAAAGCGTGGTGAGCGATATCTTGGATATTGATATTGATAGTAGACACTACATCGTAGCCGTCCTTAGGTTCGATGATATTAAAACCACTGGCAAGTTTCCACTGTCCTTGTGCTATTTTTTGTTCTACGCGTCGACCTTTGGTTCCTAACAAATAGCTGGCATAAGCACCTTCTAAACCTACACGGGTAGTATAGCCTGTTTCATCAGTACGGGCATAGCCGATACTGCGGTGTGCAATACCTCCTAATGGATATTCGCGTTTTATATTGCGCTCTACGATGATACCGCCTTTATAAGGACCTTTATTGAAGAGGGGGAATTTCTTGATTCGGGAGTACTCGCTATAACCCAGATTAGTGGCTACGAGCATATAGCGATTTTTTAAGCTACGTTCTTTTTTAAAGAGATTTAAGTAATAGCTATTGGGTTTTCCAAACATACGCGAAAGCGAATCGCTGAGGGGTTTTACATACCTATTGAAATTAGCTCTGGAAGGCGCAATACCGTCCCAACGAATATCATACCGAGTTACCGAAGTGGCAAGCAAGCTACCATCATCAGAATACAAATTACCTTGACTGGGGATAATATCAGCTTCTCGCAAGGTAGTTTCGTCTACTTTGGCGCGATACTCATCACCATCAATTTGTATTTTTATGAGCTTTACCGCAATGACACCTATCATCAGTAGCATCATAATGGCTACCAAATAAGTGCGCGATGTTATCTTTTTATCGTTTTTTTCCAATGCTTCTTTCTACTTGTATTATCTATTATCTGAAAGATTACTCTTCTACAATTGCCTTTATTTTTTGTGGTGGTTTTTCGGGTTGTTTGAGTCCTTTACTTTCTAATTGTTCTAAAAGCGAAGACTCCAAACGCACTTTCTGCAAACGCGAACGCACATCGACGAATTCACTCTTGAGCTCATTTACTTCGTCGTTGAGCTTAGCTATTTGGTGTACTTTGCGGTCTACCATATGCGAGCTGGCTATCATTATAACTCCCAAAGCAAAAAGGAAGCTTATGAAGAACCAATTTCGGGTAGCTTCTTTACCTTCTACCAAAAATTTTCCTCGCAATATATTCTTTATTTCATCAGTGGCTTTTCCCATTTTTTTTCAGTTATGAGTTTAAACGTTCGGCGATACGGAGTTTGGCACTACGGGCACGGCTGTTTTGTGCTATTTCAGTATCATCAGGAGTGATGAGACCGCCTACTTTTTTAAAGGGTACTGACACATTGCCATACCAATCTTTCTCAGGAGCTCCTTCTAACTGTCCGTCTCGAATGAAGCGTTTTACACAGCGGTCTTCGAGTGAATGATAGCTGATAAGGCTGATACGCCCTTGGGGCTTGACTACGGCAGGGAGTTGTAGCAAAAATGATTCCAAAGCTTCTATTTCGGCATTTACCTCTATACGAATGGCTTGATAGATTTGTGCTAACACTTTGTTCTCTTTAAATTTAGGCAAAAGAGCTTTTACTGCCTCTTGTAGTTCACTGCCTAAGCGTATAGGCTTCTGCTCTCGGTAACTGATTATGGCACGGGCTATCGCTTTGGCATTTTTCAGTTCGCCATATTGAAAAAAGATATGAGTGAGTTCTATCTCGCCATACTCATTGACGACTTCTTGGGCTGAAAGAGGAGCTTGCTGGTTCATACGCATATCGAGTGTACCTTCAAAACGAGTAGAGAAACCACGCTCAGCTACATCGAACTGGTGAGAGGAAACCCCAAAATCACCCAAAACCCCATCTACTTGTGTTACTCCATAAAAGCGCAAATACTGACGCAGATACTTAAAGTTTTGCTGAATAAGAGTAAAACGTTCATCATCGATGGTATTATTAAGGGCGTCGGCATCTTGGTCGAACGCATAGAGGCGTCCGTTTTTACCGAGGTGCTTTAAGATTTCGCGCGAATGCCCTCCCCCACCAAAGGTAACGTCGACATAAGTGCCATTATCTTTGATATTCAGTCCCTCAATGCTTTGCGTTAAGAGTACAGGAGTATGATAGGGGGTGTTATTGTTCATTTACTTGCTACGTGATATAATAGAGTGCAAAGGTACGAATTTAATACTCAACCACCAAATTTAAATTAAATGAGAAAATGGGAGAATGAGGAAATGAGAGAATGAGGAAATGAGAAAATGAGAGAATGTGAGAATGTGAGAATGTGAGAATGTGAGAATGTGAGAATGAGAAAATGGAGAAGGTTTTGAAGGGATTGTAAAGGTGTGTTATCGGAGAATCTCGGAGAGAATCGAAAAGTATCGAAGATAGGGTTATGGTATAGTTAGCTTATAGAAAGCTTATAGGAAGCTTATACGAATCTTGGACGATTGGTATAGAAAGGGTATATAAGTAGTTAAGAATGAGAGATTAAGAGCGAATATTGAAGAGTTAAAAAGTGTTAATTAGGCGAAGGAAGAAGAGTGAAAAAACGAAAGTATATAGAGACGAAAAAGGAGGAATACAGAAACCGTAAAGGCTGTGAACTGGAAGAGAATGGTATAAAAATTGATGTGTGGGGCATAGATGTATTGGCATTTATGATTATTTTCGTATCTTTGCACCATCATTGGAATGAATTTGAATGAAAAAAACGTATTACTATATATTATTCACTTGTTTATTAACCTTTTGTACTAACCTTTGGGCTCAGAATGACAATAGCAAGACCCGCCGTATCGAAATTATCTACGGGGGGGAATTTACGATTGACAATGAGAAATATCCTGGGGCTACTATCTTTAAATCGGACGGGCAACGGGTACAGTTTCGACATCAAGGGTTAGACGTGTGGTGCGATTTGGCTGTGCTCTACGAGGAGAAAAACGAGGTGATTGCACACGGCAATGTAGTGTTACAACAAGGCGACACGCTACAAATGAACAGTCAGTACGTATCGTATAAAGGGAATACTAAAACAGCTGTAGCGCGCGAGAACGTGCTATTGCGCAATGGGAATATGACGCTGGAAACCCAAGAACTCTTCTTCGACCGCAACTCTCAGGAGGCTTATTACAACAATTTCGGGAAAATTACTGACCCTGAAAATGAGCTCACCAGTAAAACAGGAAAGTATTACGTAACGACCAAGAAAAACCAATTTACCAATTCGGTAAAGATTGTCAATAGAGATTTTACGGTTAATTCGCAGGTGTTGGACTATTATCACAATTCGGGCAACGCCTATTTTTACGGCAAAACTACCATTGTGGGCGCTGACTACAAAGTGTATTGCGAGCGTGGTTTTTACGATACGCGCCGAGAATTGGGTTATTTTATGAAGCACGCCAAGATAGAATACGACCTGAAAACCTTGGTGGGCGACAGTTTGTATTTTGATAAACGCCGTCAGTTTTCTTCGGGCTCTAACAATATCTTCATTTCGGACACGGTAAACAAGACCTTTGTACGAGGGCATTACGGCGAAATTCACAAGGCAAAAGATTCGATGTTTATCACCAAAAAGGCAGTGGTAATCACATTAGTAGAGAAAGACTCGATGTATATGCACGGCAAGCGCATTTTGGTTACTGGCAAACCGCAACACCGCGTGATTCGCGCTTACCCCGATGCTCGTATTTTCAAAAGTGATATGCAAGCCAAGTGCGATTCTATTCACTCTAACGAGGCTAATGGGCTGACCCAAATGGTGGGCAAACCTGTAGCGTGGACAGGCGAAAGCCAAATGACGGGTGACAATATTCACCTGATTGCCAATACGAAGACCGAGCAATTGGACTCTTTGAAAGTGTTTAACAACGCACTGGTGGTAGAGAAAGACAGTTTGGGCGATGGCTATAACCAAGTGAAAGGCAAGTTCTTGTATGGCAAATTCAAGAAAAATGTCTTGCGACAAATAGACTTTTTGCAGAATACCGAGTCTATTTATTACGTGTATAACGACGCTAAGGAGCTAGTAGGTATCAACAAACTGACTTGTAGTCATATTAAGCTCTATTTAAACAAAGACCAGCAAATACAACAAACGGTGTTTATTACACAACCATCGGGGAATTTATACCCAGACGATAAATTACACGTGAACGACCGTAAGTTTAAGGAATTTATATGGCGAGGTGATGAACGTATCCGCAGTAAAGAAGAGATTTTTAGCGACGCGGAGAAGAAAATAAAACCCAAAGAAATTAAGGGAATGAAGACCCCTGAGGAGATAGACGAGGAGGAAAATCTGCTTGCAAATCCGTCGCTTAAAAAAGAGAATAAGGCAGGGAAAGAGAAGGCTAAAGAGAAACCAAAAAGCAAATAAGACGAAAAGTTGGCATTTTTATTGCACAATAATAAAAAAAGGCGTACATTTGCCTATTGATTAATTTTAAAACATAAACTATATGAAAAAATTTATTATCGCAATGTCGGTGTTGGGATTAATTACCACATCGTGCGTATCCAAAAAGAAGTATGCTGAATTAGAAGCAAGAAACAAACAGACTGAGGATTTGCTAAACACTGCTACCGTAAAACTCAATATGTGTTTAGACGAAAAGAACAACTTGACTCACAAGTTGGAGAGTATGAAAAATCAGAACGACTTGCTCAAAGAAAACAATCAGCAGCTCATCAACAATATGGGTAACCTTACTACGCTTACCCAAAAAGGTGCTGAGAACCTTGAAAAATCATTGGAAAGCTTGCGTGAAAAAGATTTAACTATCAAGAATTTGCGCGATGCTGTTACCCGTCGTGACTCAATAAACCTCGCTTTGGTACAAAGCCTCAAAGGAGTGTTGGGTAACTTAGACGACCAAGATGTAGACATCAAAGTAGAAAAAGGTGTGGTATTTATCAATATCTCTGATAAGATGCTTTTCAGCAGTGGTAGCTACACTATTTCTAAAAACGCAAAGAGCGTACTTGAAAAAGTTGCAAAAGTGGTTAAAAATAAACCTGACTTTGAGTTTATGGTGGAAGGACACACCGATAACGTAAACATCAAAACAAGTTGTATTCGTGACAACTGGGATTTGAGCGTAATGCGTGCTACCGAGATTGTACGTGTATTACAAAAAGACTTTGGAGTTGCTCCTGAGCGTATGACCGCTGCCGGACGTAGCTACTACGTGCCATTAGCAAGCAATGGTGATGCTAACGGACGTGCCTTAAACCGTCGTACTCGTATTGTGATATTGCCTAAGCTCGACCAATTCTACACTATGATTGAAGAGGGAATGAAAGACCCTGCTATCGGTGGTAAAGGAAAATAATTAGCAAATTTGAACATTAGCAAATTAGAAAATGAAATAAGAGTCAGCAGTTAGTGTAAGGCTAATTGCTGACTTTTTTGTATGGAAGAGTGAATAGAAAGTGCGAGCCACACAAGCAGTCGTAGCACGACAGGTATTTTTTTAATTGGTAAATTAGTAGATTTTTGAAGTTATAAGTTTAGTAAAAAAAACAATCAAGCGTTGGTTATTATTTCACTAATTTTTTGTATAAACCACAATATTGTTATACCTTTGCACTCAAAAAGACACAAAATTGATAACTTATTAAAAGAAATAGATAAGTGCTATAAACATCTTGTCTTATACTTTTGTACCGAAAAATAAAAACAGTAACATATGAAAAGAAAATGTTTGCTACTATTGTTTTTAGTAGCTACAACTGCTGTTTTTGCACAGCACAAATACACCCTTAGTGGTTCGATTGCTGATGCTTCTAACGGCGAAAAGCTCTTAGGGGTAAACTTTATCATCAAAGAACTGCACACAGGTACCTCTACCAACGAGTACGGGTTCTATTCTATTACCTTGCCCGAAGGTAAATATACCATTACCATTGAGTATATAGGCTATGGTACTCACCAAGAAACTATAGTACTAGACAAGAATATCCGCAAAGATTACAAACTGAAGCCTGAGGCTATTCAGCTTACAGGAGTAGACGTAACTGCAAATGCCACAACCCAGAAAACAGCAGTACGCAAGCCTGAAATGAGTGTAGCTTCTATTCCTATCGCTACGGTGAAGAAACTGCCTGTATTGGTAGGTGAAGTAGATATTATCAAAACGCTGATGCAGATGCCAGGGGTGAGCAACGCAGGCGAAGCATCATCAGGATTTAACGTGCGTGGAGGTGCTGCCGACCAGAATTTAGTGCTTCTTGATGAAGCAACGATTTTCAATGCATCGCACCTCTTTGGTTTTTTGAGCGTCTTCAACGCTGATGCTATACGTGATATGAAGCTATACAAAGGAGGAATTCCAGCACGTTATGGCGGACGTATCGCTTCGGTTTTGGATATTTATCAGAAAGAGGGTAACAAGAACAAGTTCGGAGCTACAGGGGGTATAGGGGTGCTCTCTTCACGATTACTTGCGGAAGGTCCTATAGTAAAAGATAAAGCCTCGTTTTTAGTAGGAGGTCGCGCCTCTTACGCTCATCTCTTCCTTAAACTGAGCGACAATGAAAATTCGATGTACTTTTACGACCTCAATACAAAACTCTCTTACCAACTGAACCAAAACAATGCGCTGTATCTTTCGGGTTACTTTGGTAGAGACCTTTTTAAACTGAGCGATAACCTTACTAATGCTTATGGCAATGCTTTAGTGAATTTGCGTTGGAATCACTTATTTACTGAGAAGCTCTTCTCTAATTTATCTGCTATTTATAGCAATTACGACTATAAGTTTGACTTTAACTGGATTGATATGATATGGACTTCAGGGATAGAGAATTTCAACCTAAAATATGATTTTAAGAACTATGTATCAGAGAAGTTTAAATTCACTTATGGATTTCAAGGATTGTATTATACCTTCAAACCTGGTAAAATAGTACCTACCTCTCCTGCTTCTACTATTAAAGAAAAAATATTAGACAATAAATATGCTGCTGAATTGGGATTCTATGCTGATGCCGAACAGAAAATTGGGAAAGCTCTTACGGTATCGTACGGCTTACGCTTTAGTAATTTTTATCACTTAGGAAAGCGTACTGTAAATGTGTATAAAGATGACAACCCTGTGATATTTAACGCTAGCCGACAAATCTATCAGAAAGCGACTCCTATTGGGACGAAGTACTACGGTAGCAACCGTATTATAAATTTGTACTCTAACTTCGAACCACGCTTTACTATGAGCTATGCTTTCAACGATAATAAATCAATAAAAGCAAGTTATGCGCGTACGGCTCAATATGTACATTTGATTTCTAACACAGCTTCACCTTCGCCTTTGAACGTATGGGCACCCAGTGATGAGTTTATCAAACCACAGTTAGCTGACCAAGTGGCATTGGGTTATGCTTCTAACTTCTCGGACGATAAATACAGTATAGAGGTCGAAACTTATTACAAGAAAGTGCAAAATCGCTTAGACTATATAGACGGTGCGAACCTCATTGCTAACGAAGCGATTGAACAAGTATTGCTAACAGGGGAAAACAGAGCTTATGGTTTGGAACTGTTATTGCGTAAAAACACCGGTAAACTCACTGGGTGGATAGCTTATACACTCTCAAAATCGGAAATGCAAACTAAAGGGCGTACTCTTGAAGAAATAGGTATCAACTACGGCGACTGGTATAGTGCTCCCTACGACAAACCTCACGATGTTTCGATTACAGCTACCTATGAGCTCTCTGCTAAATGGACATTCGGAGCTGTATTTAACTTTCAATCAGGTTTACCTACTAATTACCCCGTAGGACGTTATAACTACTTAGGAAAGAGTGTTCCTGACTATAGCAAACGCAACGAATACCGCTTGCCTACTTATCACCGTTTGGATCTTTCGGCTACCTATACGCCACAACGCCCAAACAAGCGTTGGAAAAGCGAATGGGTTTTCGGTATTTACAACGTGTACAACCGCAAGAATGCTGTGAGTGTTTCCTTCCGTGAGAACTTAGACACCCATAAAAATGAAGCCGTTAAACTCTCTATTTTTGGTATTATACCCAGTGTAACTTATAACTTTAGTTTCTAATGCTTAAACCTCTATTTACTATGAAAATAATAAATATTTATATTATACTTCTCAGTGCTTTAGCTTTAACTTCTTGTGAAGAGGTCATAGATTTAAATTTGGACTCTGCTCCTCAAAAGTTAGTGATTGATGCATCTCTCGATTGGAAGAAAGGAGAAACAAAAGCCTATCCTGTAGTGGACATCAGTTATACGGAAGCCTATTTTGGCGATACGCCTTCACCTGCTATTGATAATGCCATTGTGAAAATCAAAGCACATACTCAAACCCAGACGCAAGAGTACCAACTCTCGTTATGGGACGGTACTTCTACCATTACCACTGATAACGTAGCCACATTAAAAGGCGGTAGCCGTTATGTATTCCCCACAGGTATCACTCCTGAATTGGGCAAGGACTATGAACTTATCATAGAACTCAACGGACAAACCTATACTGCTAAGAGCAAAATGCTTGAAGCTCCTATAATACCTTCTGACAAAATAGTACAGAAAGAAAACGGAGGCTTTTTAGGTGACCAAATAGAGTTAAAATTCTACTTTGACGGTATTAGTGATGGTGTAGCCAATGCTTATTTAGTAAGGCTGACACAAAGTAGTAGTAAAAAAATTACTTACGGGACTTTGGACGACAACTATATAGCTAACTATAAGTTTTTCTTTATAATGACAGGACTCAATAATGATAAGTTAAACAAAGGAGATATTGTAAACGTAACACTTTATCGAATTCACCCTCAATACAAAGAATTTGTGCAAATGCTTATAAGACTATCAGAAGGACAAGGTCCATTTACTATTCCTACGCGCCCCATAGGTAATATTGTGAACAAAGAAAATTCTCGTGCGAACCCTCTTGGAGGTTTTCGGGTGGCACAGTATACTACGCTACAATATACAGTAAAATAATTGCTCGTGCAGCTCACACTACCACTTCACTTGTACCAAAAACTCGTGAGAGTTACGCGATTGTAAATTGAGATGTGTTTGAAAGTAGGTTTCAAAACCATATCCCACTGATATATAATAATTCGGGATATTGAAGAGCACATAAGAACTAAAAGCCTTATCAGTGCGATAGGTAAGTCCTACCTCAGCACGGTTTAAATAGTCAGTAGCTACAGTGAAGTTTGTTGAGGCTTCTTGTTTTTTAGCAAGACGTATTTGTACGCTTGGTTTTAGAGTAAAATCAGAGGAAATGTGCCAATGATAGCCCGCCATTGCATAATATAACATATTCTCAGCAACGGAAGTCATTACATCATTTTCCATACCCACTTTATCAGAAGCAAGCATATTGGGGATAGATAGCCCTACATAAAAGTCACGCAATTCATAATAAACTCCAGCCCCAAAGTTGAATTGGAACTTCCCCGAGATATCTTGCAAATAGGGGTCGTAGCGCGTAGCATTCTGTCCCGCATTGTACAAGTGATTATATGTGCGTATTTGGCTTATATCAATATTAAAAAACTCTCCTCCAAACTTAATTCCTCCTACGATATTAGAATGTTCGTTTATAGGCACTCTATAAGAAAAGTCTCCAAAAACACCCGTTTGTTTCTGAATAAATACTTTATTATTGGTTACTGAAAGCCCTAAGCCCACGCGGTCAGTTATCTTGTGAGTGGTAAAAAAGGTTTGCGTTTGAGGAGCTTCATTCATTCCACGCCATTGGTTGCGAATATCTGCTGAAATAGTATGCCCTTTTTCTACACCCACTACAGCTGGATTCTCCAAGTTTTGGTGTTGTTGATAAAATATGTACGTAGGGTCTATAGATTGAGCTTGTAGTGCTCCTGCGATAAACAAAAAAACACTGATAAGTAATCTTCTTTTCATTCTGATAATAATTTCTTCCAATAAAGAATAGGAGCAAATTGTAACTACAAAGCTCCAATATTTGAGTAAAAGCAATATAAACTAACAATTAGAAACAAAAACAACTCAAACACTTAAATTCTAAATTATAATAACACTCTTTGTTTCATTTTCACCTCTTAGCCTTACCATTTAAATTGCACCAAAAACTCGTGAGAGTTGCGCGACTGTAAATTCATATGGGTTTGAAAATAGCTCTCAAAACCATAGCCTATAGATACATAATAATTAGGAATATTAAATAATACATAAGCATTCACAGCCTTATCTGTGCGATAAGTAATCCCTAATTCTGCTCGTTCCAAAAAGTTTCCTGCTACTGTAATATCGGTCGAGGGATATTCGCCTTTGGCTAAGCGCATCTGCAAACCCGGTTTAATAGTGAAATCGGGAGTAAGACGCCAGTAATAGCCTGCTATGGTATAGAAGTACATCGTTTCGGCTAAAGAAGTCATTTGGTCATTATCCATTCGCACCCTATCGGTAGCAAGCATATTAGGGATAGAAAAACCTACGTAAAAGTTAGGGTGGTCATAATACAGCCCTGCCCCAAAGTTAGTCTGGAACTTTCCTGAAATGGTTTGCAAATAAGGGTCGTAATAATAAGTAGGGTGCATACGTGTGCCATTAGGGTAATATTGGTTATACAAGCCGTTATAATACGTCATATCACTTCCGTCTATATTATAGAAATCACCGCCAAATTTAATTCCTCCTATCAATCGCGAGTTGTACGAAATGGGTATTGCATACGAGAAATCAGCATAAATGCCTGCTTGCTTTTGTATAAATATTTTGTTACTTGCCAATGAAAAACCTAACCCCACGCGGTCACTCAAACGATGCGTAGTAAAAAGGGTTTGTGTTTGTGGGGCTTCGGTCATTCCTCGCCACTGGTTGCGTATATCCACCGAAATAGTGTGTCCAAACTCCATTCCCACTGCCGCTGGGTTTATTAGGTTTTCGTGTTGTTGATAAAAAATGTATGTAGGGTCTGTAGCTTGTGCGTGCAAAGCACTTGTGCCTATTACCAACATACTTAATAATATCTTTTTCATAGGATTCTGTGTTTTTCTCTTCTTAATAATTAATGTAAATCCAAAGTTGTTTCTTGTTCTTTTCACTGCCGTCAATGCTGAAAATAGCTACATACGAACCTCGTGGCACTAAGGTACCATCAGATTTCTTTCCGTCCCATTGGTTCTTGTACCCGTGAGCCGAGTAGATTAATTGCCCTAAGGTATTGAATATATACAGGGTGTTATTAGGGTATCGTTCAGCACGCGCTATCACATAAGTATCATTCACCCCATCGCCATTAGGGGTAAAAGCGTTGGAGATAAGCACATAATCCACCTGTGGGTCTTGTGCATTCGGGATTCCGTCGCCATCTACATCGTCATCACAAGCGTCGCCTATACCGTCATCGTCTAAATCAGCTTGGTCTGGATTGTAAACATTAGGACAATTATCTTGGTCATTTAAGAAACCATCTCCATCTATATCGTTATCGCAAGCATCTCCTATACCATCGTTGTCAGTGTCTTGTTGGGTAGTGTTAGACACGGTAGGGCAGTTATCCAAAACATTTAAAATTCCATCACCGTCCATATCGTCATCACAAACATCGCCTACACCGTCATTATCAGCATCAGCTTGGTCAGGATTGGCTACAGTCGGACAGTTATCCATACGCGAAGGTATGCCGTCATTATCCACATCGTCATCTTCTTTTACGGTGATATTCCCTGCATTCACCGCCAAAAATAGGTTCTCTTCAGCTTTCACCATAAACCTTCCTTGCTGCGTTTTAATAGCATCAGGCACGCTTATTTCAGCTTTCCCGTTATTGGGTAAGCCCGTAGCTAAGGTATGCGAAAAAGTAGCTCCTCCGTCAGTCGAAAAGAGTATTTTCACTTTTTCGGCGTTCACAGGTGCTTTATCAGTATTAGCTACATCCCACTGCAAACTTACTTTTTGTCCTACATACCAAGTGCTTTGCTCGGTATGCGAACTCACTTTAAACGGACCCGCGTCTGCACTCACTACCACATCAATAGTTTTATAAGCTGTATTTCCTGTTTGATTGCTTGCTAAAGGACGGTCGATAACCATAAAAGTCCAATGCAAGGTACGCCCTATGTTGAGCACTGTTTCCCAAGCATCTCCTTTTTTAGGTTTTTGCTGGGTGAGCGTACCCGCTACTATACGCTCCAAACGCGGGATATAGCGATATGATTGTGCTGAGGGTTTCATAGAGCGTGCCGTAGCTCCTGAACGTATTGTAGGTGAAAAATAATAATTACCCGTTTCTGTATAATTGTCGCTTTCTTCCCACGTATAAAGCAATGCATCGCCATCAGCATCGGTAGCAGTACCTTCTAACAAATAGGCAGTTCCATACGGAATAGTATAGCTTTTCAAGTCGGGTATCTCAGGAGGGGTATTGCCCGTAGAATTTTCGGTAGCACAAGACTTGCCTTGTAGGTTATCTGTAATGTCGTAAATAGTGCGGTGATGAAAATAAGGGTCAGCATTCTGTTGCACATCATAATATCGCGTAACTCCTGCGTAGCTCATAATAGTAGTACCACTCCCTGGTTCCATCTGCGACCCCGACCCATCTTCTCTGCGATAAGAAAAAGTATGCCGTGCCCCCAGTTGATGTCCTATTTCGTGAGCTACCACATCTATATCAAAAGCACTTCTATTGCGTACGTAAGCAAACGGATAAGACGAAAATCCCTGCCCCTTGAGGCCGTTGGTACACACGCACCCTATACAACCTGCATTACCTCCTTCTGCAGCATTGTGAAACAACTGCCCTATATCATAATTAGCATTACCTATCTTGTTGTCCAAAACTTCTTGCAGTACACTAGCTTTATTCTCGTACCATTCTTTTTCGTAGTTAATACCCGTAAAAGGGTCAGTATCTTTAGTCTCATATACTATACTATCGTCCGAAACTAACTGAAAAACAATCGACAGCTGTTGCCCATAGACCTCATTTACACGGTTTAGCGTACTGACTATTTGGACAAAAGCTGAAGCCTTCCCCCAGAAATAATCAGTATATTCGTGGGTGCAAGCAATTGCAATGCGAAAGGTACGTTGCATAGGTTTAGTCTGAAATGAAGGGCGTTGAGCCGCTTTACTTTCCTGCAAAAGAGTAGGCACATCCAATGTTTTACAGTCTATGAATGTTTTTTCAACATCCTTACGACGATAAACCCTGTAATAAACGCCTTCTTTATCTTCTGCTTCTATAAACGAATAGCTCAACTCTTCTTCCATAATAGCATCAAGCCCATAATCGCTCCACGTAAAACGAATATGTTTAGAGGGGTCAGTTACTGATTTACCTACAAAAGTTTTAATAGAAGGATATTTGCGTGCAACTGCTTCCGAAAGAACCTGCGTAGGTGCAATGCGATAAGTAATGAGTGCTCCGTTGGCATCAGGTATCTGAACGGTAGCCTCACTGCGTCTACTATCGGCTTCCAAAGCACGTGCAAACGCCTTTTTATTCAGTGTAAAATACTGATAATTGGGGTTATTAGTAGTTACTGCTGCACTGCGCTGAGTCGAGAAATCTGCTTTGCGCCAATAACTCTGTGCCGACCCTTGTAGCACCACCAAAATAAATAACCAAAAAATACTATTGTAATTGCTATATCTCAATGTTTAATTCTTTATATATTTTTAATTTCTTTTGCTTCCTCACTTAATATTCACCCAAAAAAATCACTGTCACGTCCTAAAAAAGGTTGTCATAATTAATTATTGCTTTATTAGTCAAATTTTCTCATCTCCCCATTTTCCCATTCGCTCATTTTCTCATTTCCTCATTTGCTAATTAATCCGCCTCCACACACCCAGCTGTGAGCCCTCACTGGCTTTACCTTTTACCTTTTACGTCTTACCTTTTATCTCCCCGTGTGGCTCGCACTATAGTACTCAAACGCCTCGTAAATCTCTTCCTCAGGCACTACACAATCCGTTTTAGGCTTACCTATCTCCTCCAAAAGCACAAAGTGTACTCTGCCCGCTACATTCTTCTTGTCAAAACGCATCAACTCACAAATATCCTCAATATCCTCTTTATGAAAAGTTTGTTTGCTGAAATACTCTCCCAATACGCTTTTCACCTTATCGCATTTGTCCTTAGGGAAGCCTAACTTTTTCACCGATAGGTAAGTAGCCAACACTATTCCTATCGCAATAGCCTCTCCGTGCAACAAACATTGGCGATTAGGGTTTTCCAAACAATACGACTCGATAGCGTGCCCCAGTGTATGACCGTAATTCAGTATTTTTCTCAATCCACATTCTTTCGGGTCTTGCATTACCACCTCGTTCTTTATCACCACCGATTCGTGAATAAGGCTATCTAAATCAGCTAACGAAAGGCTTCTCAAATCACACATTTTGTTCCAATAGGCCTCCGAGCGAATAAGTCCGTGCTTAAACATCTCTGCCATTCCGCTACGCAATTCCTCAGCAGGTAACGTTCCTAAATATTGTGAGTCTATCACCACCCCCAACGGATTGTTTATCACTCCTACAAGATTTTTCAAAGGACCTAAATCCACCCCCGTCTTCCCCCCTACCGAGGCATCTACCATTGCCAGTAAACTCGTCGGCACATTAATAAAGGGCACTCCGCGCATATAGGTAGAAGCCACAAAGCCTCCTAAATCGGTTACCACTCCTCCTCCTATGTTTATGAGCAAGCTCTTGCGGTCGGCTCCTAATTCCGAAAGTGCGTGCCACACTTGCGTACAAGTATCGAGGTTTTTATGCAGTTCTCCCGCTTCTATTTCTATAATTTCTATCGGAATATCAGTAATGAGAGTAGGTAAAAACACAGGCAAACATTTTTCATTGGTATGACTATCCACCAACAAAAATAGCTTCGAAGGACGTTTTTCCGCAACTATTCGATTGATAAAATCAGTTCCTTCCTCATTAAAATAAACGTTGTAATTTCCAGCTCTGATAACATTTGCTTCCATCAGTACAGAATTTTTGGCAAAAGTAGTAAAATAATAACAATTGTACAAATTCCCCCTTTCAGCACCAAAAGACCGTCATATACACAACACATTTACTCCTTCCATTCGCCTTACATTCATCTTAGATTTATTGTTTCTTCGTTCATTCTTCGTTCTTCTTTCATCTTTTCATCATCTGCCCGTGCGGCTCGCATCGTCTTTTCTTCGTCTCACTTTTCCATTACTATACTCCCTCTCCTTGGGAGTAGTCTCCGAATAGGAGAGTATGTGACTGGGGAGAGGATATTTTCTTCGTTATTTCTTCATTTTTACGTCGCTTTAGTTCCCTCTTTGGAAGGGGGTAGGGGGAGGTTTTATTCGTCATTCGGTCGTTTATTATCTATTGTAGAGCCACTGTAGAGCCACTGTAGAGCCACTGTAGAGCCACTGTAGAGCCACTCATTGTTTAATTATCCTATAAGCTTTGTATAATCCTCTCCCAATTTCACCATTAACCATTAATCACTAACCATTAACTACAAGCCTTCTTTCACCTATTGTTCGTTCATTCTTTACCTACCCTTGTGGCTCGCACCACGCTGTACCAAATTTGCTAATTGATAAATTATTCTTACCTTTGCCTCTCAAAAATAAACTATAATGGAAGTAAGCAAACGTTATGCACAACGCGGAGTTTCGGCAGCCAAAGACGAAGTGCATAAAGCTATCAAAAATATTAATAAAGGATTATTCCCCAAAGCCTTTTGTAAAATAGTCCCCGATTACCTTACGGGCGACGACAACTATTGTCTTATAATGCACGCCGATGGCGCCGGTACCAAGTCGGCTTTGGCATATATGTATTGGAAAGAAACCGGTGACTTAAGCGTGTGGAAAGGCATTGCACAAGATGCCCTCATAATGAACATAGACGATTTATTGTGCGTGGGAGCAGTCGATAATATTATGCTTTCGTCCACCATTGGGCGCAATAAAAACCTCATTCCTGCGGAAGTCATTTCAGCTATTATCAACGGAACAGAAGAGCTGATTGCAGAACTTTCTGCTTTTGGAGTGCATATCCATTCTACAGGGGGAGAAACTGCCGATGTAGGTGATTTAGTGCGCACTATCATTGTCGATTCTACCGTTACAGCGCGCATAGAACGCCGTAAAGTGATTGATAACGCAAATATCAAAGCGGGCAATGTGATTGTAGGACTCGCCTCCTACGGTCAAGCTACCTACGAAAACCAATACAATGGCGGTATGGGTAGCAACGGACTCACCTCAGCGCGTCACGATGTGTTTGCAAAAGTATTAGCACACAAATATCCCGAAAGTTTTGATGCCGCTGTCCCCAATGAGCTCGTATATGCTGGCACGAAACAACTTACCGACAAGGTAATTGGCAGTCCGTTAAACGCTGGCAAACTCGTTCTCTCTCCTACTCGTACCTATGCACCCATCATCAAGAAGATATTAGAAAAGTACAACAATACCCAAATATGTGGAATGGTGCATTGCAGTGGAGGCGCACAAACTAAAATATTGCACTTTGTAGATAACTTGCATATTATCAAAGACAACCTTTTCCCTACCCCTCCCCTTTTCAAACTCATTCAAGAAGAATCCAACACCGATTGGAAAGAGATGTACCAAGTGTTCAACTGTGGGCATCGTATGGAGCTCTATGTAGAGGAAGCCATTGCAGAAGATATTATCACTATTGCAAAATCATTTAATGTAGAAGCGCAAATCATAGGTAGGGTAGCCTCATCAGATAATAAATGTCTCACTATAAAAAGCGAATACGGTACTTTTGAATACTAAATTAAACATACGAACTGATGTACGATGGGCATTTACCTATTTCGTTATAGTAGTGTGCTTGGGTATCTTTATGCGCTCGGTACAAGTAGTGGACTATCCTTTCGATTTCAATTATCGAAATATCGTACATACTCATTCGCATTTAGCACTTTTAGGGTTTGTATACGTACTGCTCTCGGCTATTTTAGTGCGAACTTTCATTCCTCTTAACGCTCAACTTCACAAACGTTACCGATGGCTGTTCTACATCACTCAGTTATCGGTATTAGGTATGTTATGTAGCTTTCCTTTTCAAGGATATGGGGCTGTTTCTATCAGTTTTTCATCAGTGTTTATCTTCTGTACCTATTTTTTTGCGAAGTTTTTTATGAAGTATGCCACTTCCCCTTTTGTAAAAATGGGAATTTGGTATCTTATCCTATCGAGTTTGGGAATATGGTTGATGCCCGTAACCATAGTGAAATACGGTAAGTTCTCTGATATGTATATGTGTGCCATTGCCTTCTTTTTGCACTTTCAATACAATGGTTTTATGCTCAGTAGCCTAATGGGACTCTTTATAAAGAAATACGGTTGGGACGTTCAATATCCTCAGCTCATCAAGCGTGTATTCATTCTGTTTCAAGCGGGAATTATAGGTTCACTTTTCATCTCTTGGGTAGGCTATTTTAGCTATCCTATTTACTATATCGTAGGAGGAGCTTCGGTGCTTATTTGGCTCATTGCGGTAGTGATGATATTGCGTTTATACCTAAAAACTCAACCTAAGAGTTTTTTAGCTACTGTATTTATCAGTTTCTTTATCGCCAAAGTAGTGATGATGTTCACAGGTGCTTTCCCTGTTCTTACGCCTTATTTGTTTAAAAACATCGACCTGTTGATAAGTTACTTGCACTTTAATTTTCTAGGGATTGTAACCATAGGTCTCTTGCTGTTTTTAGAAGAAGTATACAAAGTAAACCGATGGCTCGTTTATCTGTTTCTTTTTGCTTTTATCACCACCGAGGTACTCATCACCTACAAAGGTTTTTCAGTAATTGTAAACTATCCTATTTTCAGTAATTTTTATGAATGGTTATGGGCATTCACTGCTCTTTTTTACTTTCCCGCAATAGGGTGGTTCATCGGTAGTTTTAAAATAAAATAAAGTAGAAAGTTTCGTTTTTCCAATATAAATACTACTTTTGCAAATTGGTTAGTGCAATTAGGCACATCTTTTGATATAATAACAGAACGTTTAAAGTTAATAACGAAGTTTATGAATAAAACAAAAATTTGGTCAGTACTTGTAATACTGTTGTTCACTACTCCTTTTTTTGCCCAAAACAATGAGCGCAGAAAGGTAGATGGTGTAGCAGCGGTAGTAGGTGATTATTTGATTTTAGAATCAGATATCGACAAGGCGTATATTGATTTGCAACAGCAAGAGGTAGACACTCGTGAAATCAACCGTTGCCAGATGCTCGGCAAACTGATGGAGGACAAACTCTACGCTCACCAAGCTGTGCAAGACAGTGTGAAGCTCACCGATAGCGAAGTACGTGACCAAGTGAACCAACGTATTGAGTTTTTGACCGCTCAGTTAGGTGGCGACATTAAGAAACTTTTAGAGTTCTATAAAAAAGACGACGAACAATCTATGCGCGATGAGCTTTTCAACCTCCTAAAAGTGAGTATGCTCGCTCAGCGTATGAAACAACAAATTATAAAAGATATAGAAGTAACTCCTGAGGAAATACGCACCTTCTTCAACGCTATTCCAGCCGATGAACGTCCGCACTTTGGTACTGAATTAGAAATCGCTCAAATTGTAGTCAATCCTGTAGCTCCCAAGAGTTCGGTACAAAAAGTAATAAACCAACTCAACGATATTAAAAAAGATGTAGAGGAAAACGGTATGAGTTTTTCTACCAAAGCCATTCTCTACTCCCAAGACCGCGCTACTGGCGGACAAGTACTCACCTTCAACCGTAACTCTGCTTTTGATAAAGCTTTTAAAGACGTAGCCTTCACTCTGCGGGAAGGAGAAATATCTAAGCCCTTTGAGTCTAGCTTCGGTTGGCATATTATCCAAATGGACAAGATTCGCGGTAAGGAAGTAAGTGTACGACACATCTTGTTAATGCCTGAAATTCCTGAAGAAGCTCTCAACGAGGCTAAAGAGAAGATAGCCAAAATACGCGACCGCATTGTAAACAAAGAGGTTACTTTCGACGAGGCTGCACGTAATTTCTCCGATGAAAAAGAAACCCGCAACGATGGCGGTCAGCTTATCAACCCCGAAGACCTTTCTACTCGTTTCGAGCTTACCCGTATAGAGCCTACACTTTACGCTCGCATTTCAGACCTTAAAGACAATGAGGTATCAGTACCTTTCCTGGACGAAGATAGAACAGGCAAAAAGACCTATAAGATTTACCAAATCACCAACCGTATTGAGGAACACCAAGCCGACTTTGTAAAGGATTACGTAAAGATACAAGATTTAGCTCTGAAAGAAAAACAACTGAAAGCCATCAGTAAGTGGATGAAAGAACATATCGAGAAAACTTATATTTCAGTAAACGGAGAATACAAGAACTGTAAGTTTGAAAACAATTGGCTTAAGAAATAATTAGTAAATAGTGAAAAGCAAGTTTTGTTTTTCACTATTTTTTATTACTTTTGCCTCATCAATGTTTATATAGCTCAGTATATGATTTCCGTTTACAAACTAAAACCTAAATTTCAGCAGTTGCTACACCCTATCTTGCTGTTCTTGCATCGTAAGAAAGTAACTGCAAACCAAATAACGATAGTTGCTATTTTGTTTTCTTTAATAATTGGAGTGCTCTTTTGGCAAGCCTCTGAATGTCGTTACTTCTTCTTAGCCTTACCTATAGGTTTACTCTTGCGTATGATTCTCAATGCACTCGACGGAATGATGGCTCGCGAGTTCCAGCAAACCACTTCTTTAGGTGAAATCCTCAACGAATTGGGTGATGTGATTTCTGATGTGTTCATCTTCTTCCCTTTGCTAAAATATCACCCCGAAAGCCTTTATTTAGTAGTTATTTTTATTGTGCTCAGCGTTCTCAATGAATTTGCGGGCGTAATGGGCAAAGTGTTAGGCGGTGAAAGACGCTATGAAGGACCTATGGGTAAAAGCGACCGTGCCTTACTGATAGGCATTTACGGACTTTTAGCTTTCTTGGGCGTTTCTATCACTTCCTACTCAGCGATTGTCTTCGGGATTATAATTGCTTTACTATTTCTCAGCACCTTTATTCGTCTCAAAAAAGGACTTTATGCCCAACACTAATAGCCATAGTAAGTTTGCCGATGTACCTCTTCGCGTTAGGAGTTGGGTATTCATTATTGCTGTCTTCGCAGGGGCTGTATATAATAAACTTACGATGCGTATTTTTATTTGTTGGGTGAGTTTTCAATGTTTAAAAGAGTTAGGACGGCTCTTTTCTTTCAACACCCGTTACTTACCTATTGTTATTGCTATACTACACGGCGTTTTGCTTTTCTGTTCTCCTCATTATCAAATTTATTTATTAGGAGCTATAGTTCTGCTCATTATTTCAGTTTTAGGAACTTTCTTTGTAGCCAAAAACAAAGTACTTTATATAGCTCTCTCTTTACTCATCGTTTTATTTGCTTATCCACATTTGTTTTTTTTGCTTTCAGTACCTAACGGCTTATTATGGCTTATCTTTTTGGTTGTTTCCACCGAACTGAACGACGTGTTTCAATACTTATCAGGCAAATGCTTTGGCAAACGGAAAATACTGCCCGAGGTGAGTCCAAATAAAACTATAGCAGGTTGCGTAGGAGGAATTTTACTCACGCCTTTTGTAAGCGTGTGTTTGGCGTATGTGCTCGGTTTGCAAGCGTCCCTTTACACGTGGCTACTCTTAGGGGTAGCTATTAGCTTTTTCGGCTTTTGGGGTGATGTATGTATTTCCTTTCTCAAACGCAAAGCAGGCGTAAAGGATACTGGCAACCTTATTCCTGGTCACGGCGGACTTTTAGACCGTATGGATAGCCTTTTGTTAAACAGTATATGGTTCTTTCTATGGGTACAGTGAAAACATTCCATCATTCCTTAGTTTTCTCAGGAGGGGGTACACGTTTTGCCCTTTATGGCGGTATGTACAATGCTTTAGATGATTTAGGCAAAACTCCTTCGCTACTGATAGCCTCTTGTGGAGGTGCTTTTGCAACTCTAATCATCAACGCTTTTCCTACACATACTGCTCGCAAAGCCTACCTGCAATCCGAAGAATTTTATAACTTCATCAAGAGTCTTTCTCTCACTCCTTATAGCCAATTATACCGTATAGGTTTTTTAGCTCTTAAAAAACAATACGACAAGAAGCAAGCTCCTTATATTGAAGATGTGTCTCATCGCTATTTAGTAACAATGGCACAAGACCTTTCTAACCTATTACCGAGTCTCGCGAAAGTGCAATTCTCCTCTACCCTACCTACTATTATTATCGGTTCTAAAATGTTATTCACTCCTGATGAATGTGGCAAACGGAGAGGGGCTCGTAAGCTTTACCAAAAAGTACTCTTTACCGATACACAAACTGCAAGACATATAAATCTGCAAGCCATTCAAATCTCTTCTGATAACTATTTACAATCGGCAGTTGCTAAAGATATTCTCCTTAAAACAGAGATACCAATGCTCACTGCTGCCCGCATTTCAGTTTCTGATATGTTCTACGTAGCTCCGGTGAATATAGCAGATGATGTGTTTGCAGGAGGTGCAATAGATTTACTACCTATAGAATTAGCAAATACTCTTTCGCAAGAAGTGATAAGAGAGGAAAAACAGCCTTATAGTTCTACTGAAGAAGCGTTAGTGCGTGCAGTTTTAGGTTTTAGTGGCAACGAGCGTTTAGCCGAAGTAGCACAATATCCCGCTCGGCTCATCGATACCCGAGATGCTACTATGGTCTTAAAAGGATTTTACTCAGAGAAGTATATCAACTGGAAACGATGTGCGGTAGATATTCACTTTCCAAAAAGCTACGCTCACTATCGTGAACAAATAGAAAAACAATGGAACTACGGTTATCAAACTACAATAAACGCTTTTAAACAATGAATATATTTATCATAGGAGGCACCTCAGGCATAGGGTTAGCATTGGCGAGCTATTATTACCTACAAGGCAATCGCGTAGGTGTATGTGGAAGAGATTTGCAAAAGCTCGCTGATGAATCACGTTTTGAGAAGTACCAAGCCGATGTAACCAATATAGTGCAATTACAAAACGTTATACAGCAATTCGCAGGCGAGAGGGCTTTGTCGTTGCTCATCAATTGTGCAGGTAGTTATGCTGAAGATGTTGCAGATGAGATTAGCTATGAAGAAGCTGTGGCAATGCTTCAAACCAATATTATGGGAACGGTGAACTGCTTAGAAGTTGGACGAAAAGCAATGTGCCACACAGGCGGACAAATAGTCTTACTCGCATCTATTTCGGGTATTTTAGACTACCCCGAGTCAAGCCTATACACCAAGACCAAGCGTAGTGTGATACAAATAGCCGATGCTTATCGCCGTGCTTTGCGTCGGTATGGAATCGTAATTACTACCATTGCTCCAGGCTATGTAGATACCGAAAAACTACGCGACCTCAACCACAACGACCTCTCTAAGAAACCTTTTCTTGTAACCGAAGCCCAAGCTGTGAGGAAAATCACACAAGCTATTACTGAAAAGAAAGCATTGCTTTTATTCCCAAAACGGATGAAATGGTTAATGCGTTTCCTCTCATATATGCCCTCTTTCCTACTTTCAAAGATAATGTATAAGAAAGCTCATTATATGAAGAAATAAAATTTATTATCCTTCCGTTGTTGCTTTTGTCTTTAAAAATTGTACCTTTGCGGTATTAAAAACGTAAAACAGAAGAAATACAATGAATATCCAGCAACTTACCGACCTTACTACGCAGGTGCGTAGAGATATCCTCAGAATGGTTCACAAAGTAAATTCAGGTCACCCAGGGGGCTCTTTGGGTTGCGCTGAATTCCTTGTATGCCTCTATAATGAGGTAATGGACATCAAACTACCTTTCTCTATGGAAGGTAAAAACGAGGACTTGTTCTTCCTCTCTAACGGACATATATCGCCAGTGTTTTACAGTGTATTAGCACGACGTGGGTTCTTTCCAGTAAGTGAACTGAACACTTTTCGCTTGCTCAATTCTCGCTTACAAGGTCACCCTACCCCTCACGAAGGGTTAGAAGGTGTACGCGTGGCTTCGGGTTCATTGGGACAAGGGCTTTCAGTAGCGATTGGGGTGGCTTTGGCTAAAAAACTCAACGGCGATAACCACTTGGTATATACCCTCCACGGCGATGGTGAACTGCAAGAAGGGCAAATATGGGAAGCGGCAATGTACGCCGGGGGTAAAGGAGTGGACAACCTCATCGCTACTGTAGATTACAACCACAAACAGATTGATGGACCTACTGATAAAGTAATGCCTTTGGGCAACCTTCGCGCCAAATGGGAAGCCTTTGGTTGGCAAGTAATCGATATTGAAAAGGGTAACGATATCGCCTCTATCTTAAAAGGATTGGCAGATGCAAAAGCTTTAACCGGCAAAGGCAAACCTGTATGTATCTTACTCCATACCGAAATGGGTAATGGGGTAGACTTTATGATGGGCACTCACGCTTGGCACGGCAAGGCTCCTAACGACGAGCAATTAGCCAAAGGCTTAGCACAGAATCCTGAAACTTTAGGAGACTACTAATAAAGATTAAAAGAGCAAATCAGCTTATCGCTACGAAAGTAGAGGAAAGTCTGGACACCACAGAGCATCATAGCGGGTAACACCCGTCCGCCGCGAGGCGAGGACAAGTGCAACAGAAAGAATGTATGGGTAATGCCATAGTGAAATCAGGTAAACTCTATGAGGTGCAACGTCGCGTAAACCAGCGTTTGAGGGTTGCTCGCCCGATGTTGGAGGGTAGGCGGTTAGAGCTAATGAGCAATCATTAACCGAGATAAATGATAAGCACCTGCTCAGTAAGAGTAGGTACAGAATCCGGCTTATGATTTGCTCTTTTTTATACCCAAAAAAGCCAAAGAGCTGTCCTCTTTTGAGGACAGCTCTTTGGCTTTTTTGGGTTTATTTTGTAAATTATCGCTTGTCTCTTAATGACCAACCTGTTTTAAGTCCAATGATGAAGTATACCAATAGCAATTCACCTATTGCTAAGAGTATATCACCTGGAATGCGTAACCAACGTATGGTTTGCATCAAATCAGTGTGCATAAACTCCTCAGAACGCGCTGACCAATAGCCGTTTTGAATAGCTTCTACTGCTTGCATAATACCTATAGGAAGTAAGCTTCCTACCAACATCACAAGCAACCCTATATTTATCAACCAGAATGCCCAACCAAGAATCTTGTTATTCCAGTGACGATCAGGATACAAACCGCGAAGCACAAACAAGATAAGTCCAATACCAAGGATACCATATACCCCAAAGAGGGCTGCGTGTCCGTGAACTGCCGTAGTGTTTAATCCTTGAATGTAGTACAAGGCAATAGGCGGGTTAATGGCAAAACCAAAGATACCTGCCCCAAGGAAGTTCCAGAAACACATCGCAATAAAGCAATAGATAGGCCATTTGTAGGCTTTTATCCACTCAGTAGATTTAGAAATCTTATAGTTGTGATAAGCCTCATATCCTATGAGTACCAAAGGCACAATCTCCAAAGCACTAAAAGTAGCTCCTAAGGCTAATACACCCGTAGGGGTAGCACTAAAATACAAGTGGTGGAATGTACCCAATATACCCCCTGCTAAGAATACAATAGTAGAGAACAATACTGAGGCACTCGCCACTTTCAAGCGCAATAAGCCCATACGTGAGAACAAGAAAGCAGCCACTACGGTAGCAAATACTTCAAAGAAGCCTTCTACCCAAAGGTGAACTACCCACCAACGCCAATATTCGGCAATAGCCATATGTGTTTGGCGACCATACATTAAGCCTGCTCCATAGAAAGCTGCAATAGCTATAGAAGCCAATACAAAGAGTAATAACAAATGGCGGTTTTCGTCTTTCTTTCGTAAAGCAGGTAATAAAGCTCTTACCATCAAGAACAACCACAAGAATAAGCCTACAAGCAATAGTATTTGCCAAAAACGACCCAATTCTAGATATTCATAACCTTGATGTCCAAAGTAGAAGTTTTCTACTAAGCCTAATTTTTGCATCACGCCAAACCATTGTCCTGCCAAAGAACCTAACACCACTATCAGTAGGGCGATAAAGAGTATATTTACCCCCAATTTTTGATATTTAGGCTCGTGTCCTGATACCGCAGGAGCTATGTAAAGCCCTGTAGCCAGCCAAGAGGTTGCTATCCAGAAAATAGCCAACTGTACGTGCCAGCTACGCGAAATAGCCTGTGGAAATATCATATCAAGCGGAATACCAAAGAAACCTCCTCCTTCTACACCATAGTGCGCTGTAATCACCCCTGCCACCATCTGTACCAAGATAAGTAACGATACTATCCAAATGTATTTAAGGGTAGCTTTCATTGAAGGTGTAGGTTTCATACCGCGCATTGGGTCTTCCGCAGGAAGATGTTCATTTTCTTCTTCCTCTTTGTTGCTTGCGTGATAATACACCAAGAGTCCCACCCCGAAAAGCAACATCAGTACGCTAAATCCTGACCACATTTGTAGTGAAGTCGAAGGGTGATTGCCTATCACAGGGTCGTAAGGCCAGTTATTGGTATAGGTTACATCGCTATTAGGACGATTAGTGCTACATACCCAAGAAGTCCACGTAAAGAATGCATTCATCTGTTGCATACGCACAGGGTCTTTGATAGCATTCTTCGGAATCGCGTAATGAGTGCGCGTTTCACTTAGCGAAGGGTCGTCCATAAAGAGTTTGGTGTAATACGCAGCCAACTCTTTAGCCACCTGAGCACGCTCTGGCGAGAAGGTAATCACACCTGTTTCTTGGTTAAAGGTGTTCGTACGCAACTCTTTGCGCAACTGCACTTGGTACTTCGCTTGCTCATCTTCAGGCAGGTCTTTGTACACCTTACCGTCTTTCTGAGCAAAAAGCTCTAATAGCAATACCGATTCGCGGTGTAGATAATCAGCATTCCAGTCGGGTGCTATATAAGCACCGTGTCCCCAAATACTACCTACGGTTTGACCACCCATCGATTGCCAAACATTCTGACCATCTTTAATGTCTTGCCCTTCATAGAGCACTTCCCCATTGGTCGTTACAATCTTTTCGGGGAAAGGAGGTGCTGTACGGTATATTTCTACACCGAAGAGAATCAGCACAAGGAATGAAGCAGCTACTGTTGCTCCAAGCCAAATCCATAATTTCTTAGCTGTCATAAATAAAATATATTAGTGTTTTTGTAATTTCTGGGTGCAAATATATAAAAGATAATTGTATCTTATATATCTTTTGTATTATTTTTTTGCGTCCAATTTTAAATTTTTCTTGCAAAAAAGAAGGTTACCTATTGAAAATCAATAGGTAACCTTCCTTATTTTTTTATGAGTTTTGTACTCCTTCTTTTCTGCTATTCTTCTTTTATTTTATCAAATGCTGAATAGTTTTCACTACTCCCGCCTCGTTATTATCGTATTCAGTCACGTAATTAGCAATAGCTTTCAAAGCCTCTTGGGCATTCTTCATCGCGTAACTCATCTCAGCGGTTTGTATCATTTCTACATCGTTCATATGGTCGCCAAAAACCACTGTTTCCGATGGCAAGACCCCTAATTTCTCTTGCAGACGTCTTACCGCCACCCCTTTATTCACATCACTTCGGGTAATATCAAGCCATATCTCTCCTGAGACCACCACATTAAAATCATTCTCATACTTTTTCAAAAGAGGATAGCTATTGATCCTTGAAATTCCTTCATCACAAATAGTTATTTTAAAGATGTCATCATTCACTTCCGAAAAGTTCATCACCTTTGTATGAGCGGGATAATGTCTGGCTATTTCATCAAAAATAGTAACACTATCCGTCTTAATGTAGGCATTCTCTCTCCCACAAAGCGCTACCCCTATTTGCCCAATCTGTTCACAAGTTTCCAATATAGGGCGAATACCATTAGGGTTCAAAGGGTTTTCAAAAAGCGTCTCCCCTTTGTATATTAGCGAAGCTCCGTTATCAGGAGCAAAAGCTATCTCGTCTTTAATAGGTGCAAAAAGCTCGTGCAAACTCTGTATTTGTCGTCCACTCGCCACGCAAAAATTAATTCTACGGGCTCGTATCTCCTTAAAAACTTCCCAAAAACTCTCAGGTACTTCCTTCTGATTATTCACCAAAGTACCATCAATATCCGTTACTATAAGTTTTATCATACATTCTAATTTTCGGCAAATATACAAAATTATTCACACATATCGTTCAAATATGGTTCTCATATATCTCAACCACCCCTTCACTTCCGTTTTACTTCGTTTTATTATCCTCAAAATTACCTCTTTTTCTCATCTTTTAACCACTCACTTTCAAACACTTATATACCCTTTCTATACCAATCGTCCAAGATTCGTATAAGCTTCCTATAAGCTCTCTATAAGCTACCCCCACCCTCCTTATAGCCTTTTTTCATCAAAAACCCTCCCTCCTCTCTTCCGAACTTCTCCGATATCTTCCGAAAACTCCTATACGTCATTTTGCGGTATACACTTTGGCTAAGTTTAAAACTTTGCCAAAGTTAATTATTGGCATTTCTGGCATTATTGGCATTTCTGGTATTATCAGTATTATTGACATTTTTTTTTTTGCAATTCATAATTATTTTGTAATTTTGCATCTTGAAAACTATGAAAAGACAATCGTTACACACGCGCATCTTCGCCTTTCTGCTACTGTTTTGTATGCTGAAAGTAGCCTTTCCAGTGGGTGAATTCTTTCATAATCACCACACTCAGGAAGAGTTATGCGCTATAGCTACCGGCGATAAGTGTCATCACAACGCTCACCTTTCAGCGGTAGACACTCATCACGATTGTATTTTTGTACAACTGCATCAATTCTTTGCTCCTTCATTTTTTATCTATCTATTCTTAGAGCAAAGTGCAACAGCAGTATTCTTCTTTATCGAAAAAGGCTTTCCTCAAAGCACCTTTACTATCTTTTCAAGAGGTCCTCCGATGTAATTAGCTGATGAGTTAATTAGTAAATTAGCAAAAGAGGAGTCATTCCTCTTGTTACCCAGCTTGCTAATTTCCAAATTCCCAAAATTTTCAAATTGATTTTATGCAAAAGATATTCAGTCTTCTGCTACTCAGTTGTGCATTCTCGCTATATGCGCAAGAAACCTTGCAACTGCAAATAGAAGACACTCAAAAACTACCCTTAGGCAATGCGGTAGTGCATTTCGTTGGAAAGCACTTTATAAGCGATGCCGATGGGAAGGTAACGATAAAAAAACTCAGCAAGGGCTCTTACCCTATCAAAGTAACCTATTTAGGCTATCACGATTACGAAAGTACTGTCATCATTCCACACTCACAACCTCTTGTGATTGTAATGAAAGAAGCAGTGAGTGTACTCGAAGGGACTACCGTATCAGGACATACAACTCAACAGTATGTGAGAGGCTTAACTCCATCTATCATATCCATTTCGCTCAAAAGAAATAGCTTGATAGACAAACAAGGCGACGATTTAGCCAAAGTGCTCACCTCTATATCGGGAGTATCGATGATACAAACAGGCGCGACTATTGCTAAACCGGTAATTCACGGCTTGCACAGCAATCGTATCTTGATACTCAACAACGAAGTGCGCCAAGAAGGACAACAATGGGGTGCCGACCACGCTCCCGAAATCGACCCTTTGGTAGCCGACCAAATAACGGTGGTAAAAGGTGCTGAATCGGTGCGTTATGGCTCTGATGCCTTAGGTGGAGTGATTCTCATAGAACAAAAAAAACTCCCTTATAGCGACGGTCTGCACGCCAACTTAGCTTCTTCGTTTGGCTCTAACGGACGCAAATTGAGTACTACGTTAAAAGTCGAAAGTTCAGTCCCCGAATTGCCTTCTTGGGCGTGGCGTGTACAAGGAACTTTGAAACGTTCAGGCGACATCAGTACAGCTAATTACCTACTGAATAACACTGCTGCTCGTGAAGCCAATTTCTCAGTAGCGACAGGCGTTCAGAAGGAAAAAGGCACTGCTGAAATATTTTACAGTAGGTATGAGAACGAAAGCAGTGTGTTCTACGGTTCGCATATTGGGAATTTAGACGATTTGCTCGCTCGGTTCGAAATTGGAAGACCGCTTACCACTTATCCGTTTTCGTATAGCATCAATGCACCCAAGCAAAAAGTAGTGCACCACCTGTTAAAAGGTAAAACGTTCTATTTCTTGCCCTTCGGAGGAAAACTCACCGCACAATACGCTTTTCAGAAAGATATTCGTCAGGAGTTCAGTGTTCGCCGAATGGACAGAACCCGCATCCCAGCCTTAAATATGGAGCTCACTACCCACGCACTCGATGTGTATTGGGAAAACGCTTACAGCAAATGGAAGAGTACCATAGGGGGTAGTTTCAACAAGCAGGACAACTACAACCAACCCGGTACGGGGGTAGTACCTGTAATCCCTAACTATGCCTCACTTAGTTATGGTGCTTTTGCAATACAACGTTTTCAGCGAGATGCTTGGTTATTAGAAGCAGGTGTGCGTTACGACTATAAGTACCTCAATGCCGATGGTTACGATATGTACTCACAGCGTTACGGAGGCGAACACAACTTCCATAATTTCACCTATACCTTAGGAGGAACAATGCCTCTCTCGCGAGTTTCACAACTGAAATCTAACATAGGCGTGGCGTGGCGTGCTCCTCAGGTGAACGAACTGTACAGTAGCGGACTTCATCACGGCGCAGGTACTTATGATTTAGGTGACGATAAGCTCGAATCAGAAACAGGAGTGAAGTGGGTTACCTCTCTTTTGCTAAACAATGAGAATAAACGTTGGAATGTAAATCTCGACCTTTATATCCAATATATTAAGAATTACATTTACGATTATCCTACCGGCGAAGTGCAAACCCTCTTTTCAGGCGTGTATCCTATCTTTCAGTACACCCAAGCCAATGCGTTTTTTAGAGGCGCTGACCTCGATGCTACTGTTCGTTTGTTAAACAAAAACAGAGTAGCACAAGTAGGCAATCCTACAAGTTTAGACTACCATTTGAAAGCCTCAGTAGTATGGGCTAACGAAGTGAAAACGAGACGTTACTTTCCGTTTATCCCTGCCCCTCGTTTCAGTCAGTCGCTAGAATATAACAAAACGCACCGCAACAGTTTATTAAGCCGTATGAGTGCTAGCATAGGACATACTTTTGTAGCCAAGCAAACACGCTTTGAGCCCTCACAAGAATTAGTGCCTACTACACCCGATGCCTATCACCTTTTCGAGGCGAGTATAGGAGGTACTTTGGATATAGGCAAACGCCAAACCCTGGACATAAGGTTATCTGCCGAAAACCTTTTTAATACTGAATATAAGGAATACACCAATCGTTTTAGGTATTATGCCCACGATTTGGGTAGGAACGTATATTTAAGAATAAATTACAATTTTTAAACACTATTAAAATGAAAAAGATATCTTATTATTTAAAAGCTATTAGTCTAATAGCATTAGTATGTTTTACAATGGGTAGTTGTAGTAAAGACAACACTAAACCCACTCCTCCAACCGATGAAACCAAAGACAGAGGGCACGATATGCCCGACAAAGTGCAGTTTATCATTACCAATTTAGGAACTAACGAGGTGCAAGAGCGCACCGCCAACAAATCAGCTAAAGGAATAGTGTATGACATCACCGAGCCTATAAAATGGCAAGTGGGACACGAATACCGTTTCGAGATTGTCTATTACAACAATGGAGCTCGTATGAACTACGAGTTTGTAAGTGCCAAAATGGCTCCTATTCATCAGCACTTCTTTCAGTTATTTCAAGGAGAATATCCTAAAGATGAAGCGGGAAGAACCGCTATGGTAACGGCTATGAACAAAGCGGTAAGCTATGTATATCAGGATACCGACCCCGAAAATGCTACTTATGGCACACAAGGAGTGAAATTGCGCTTGCGCACTTGGGATAAAACCAACCCTGAGCAGCGCGACCCTATTGGACTTAAAGGCGTCTTTCACATTAAAGACGAGGCTACCGCAGGTGATTACAAGTTGCGCATCAAGTTAGCACACTTTCTTATTGCTAATAAGCTCAACCCTAAAACTCAAGAAGAGCGTCCATACAACGTAGTGGAGTATTCTAACGCCTTTCAATTAGACTCTGATATGATACTCCCTATACAGATTATTCGTTAGCTGTGTGTATTATGAACTTTGCCAAAATTTTAAACTTTGGCAAAGGTGATACCTTGCTAATACATTATTTACAAAACAATAACTTTTAATATTAAAAAACGATGAAAAGAATATATTATATCTTAAAAATCAGTTTATTTTTACTATTTGTAACAATAACCCTAAATTCTTGCAGTAAGGACAAAAACCCAGAAAACCCTATTATTACAAACCCTACTGAATTTGCGTGGAGCAAACTAGAAGTGCGCTTTACCAAAGGGCATTCTCACGGCTATTTTCACGGAAACCCCGATTATCCTGTGAAATACCTCAAAACAGTACAACGTTTCTATTTTAATAACATAAATGGAGTGCCTACACCTGCTACCGATAACCCTACTGCTATCCGCTGGGAAGGAACTGATGTAGTGGCTGATGATCACCACGATGAAGATGAGGACGAAGATGCTCTCCACAATCATCAGCACAATGCAGGCGTGAGCTTATACGGTATAGAATTGATTTTTTACGACAAAGACGGCAAGCGTGTAAATGCACAACTGAGCACTGGTAATGCTCCTAATCACTACCAATTTTTCTTTATCGCAAATAATTTTGCAGCAGTAGCCAGCAATACAACTGTGCCTACCCAAGCTGAAGCACTCGACTACAAATACCGCGATACCAACCCTGAAGAATTGTATATCAAAGGCGGTAGTTTTGATAAAAACCCTAATGCTCCTAAAGGAGTACTTCGTAAAGAGCAGATAGGCTTGAAAGGCTTTTTTGAAGTAAAAAGAACCTATATAAACTTCGATTTGCAAATCGTATTAGGTGTTTTTACTACCAAGCCCGCAAATCTAACCTATAACACTGTGCCTGCTAATAAAGTGTTAGATATAAAAATACCTATACATATCTACACAGACCTTTTGCGAGAAGACAAGACGGTAGAAGATGCAATGCGCGAGTTTGGTGTTAGTAAAGCCGAAATAAAGAAAGATCAAGACGACATTATAGCTTCTGATCTTTCTCCTGAAAGCAGTGGTACCTTTTTATAATTTTGTGTATATCACTTAGCAATAATAAAAGAGACTGTTCTTTTTTAAGGAACAGTCTCTTTTTTAAACAATAAGTAAAGCTAATAAAACCAGTTTATACTCGTTTTACTCCTATTATCCTCCATTTATTCTATATCTATCCGCGTGTTTTGTACCGTTCATTGTTCGTCTTAGGTTCGTCTCAGCTTCGCTCTTCCTTCGAATAAACATTGATATTCAGATACATTTTCTTCCTTAAAACATTTTCTCTCTTCACTTTTTACTAAAATATCTCAACTTGCTCACAGTATAAAAAGTCATCAAACGAGTTAAAACAATTGTATGAAGTTATAACATACCCTTTACTCTCTACCTTTTATCTTTCACCTGAATTGAGAAATTATCTCATCAAAATTTGCACATTCAAATAATTGTTGTAATTTAGCCGAAATTTTCGAATTGTATCAACAACTAAAAACAACTATACTATGGGAAAAGGATTTTTTAAGGTTCCTAAAGCTACCAACGAACCCGTAAAAAGTTATGCGCCAGGAAGTACTGAGCGTGAGGCTGTACTACAAGCCTATAAAGAATTGTGGAATACTAAAGTAGATGCCCCTCTCTATATTGGAGGTGAAGCCGTACGTACAGGTCAGACAGGTGAAATGCATTCCCCTCACGACCATAAGCACTCATTGGGTGTTTACCACAAAGCGAGCAAAGAACACGTGCAACAAGCCATCGAAGCAGCGCTAAAGGCGCGTACTCAGTGGGCTAACCTTGCGTGGGAAGAACGCGCTGCTATCTTTTTAAAAGCTGCCGACCTCATTGCAGGTCCTTATCGTGCTAAAATGAACGCTGCTACTATGATAGCGCAGTCTAAAACAGTACACCAAGCCGAAATAGATTCTGCTTGCGAGCTGATAGACTTCTTGCGCTTCAATGTGCAGTTTATGGCTAATATCTATAACGACCAACCTAACTCTTCCGAAGGCGTATGGAATCGTGTAGAATACCGTCCGTTGGAAGGTTTTGTATATGCTGTTACACCTTTTAACTTCACCGCTATCTCAGGCAACCTCCCTACCAGCGCTGCCCTTATGGGAAATGTAGTCATTTGGAAGCCTAGTACTTCACAAATATTTTCCGCTGAAATGATAGTAGAAGTCCTCAAAAAAGCAGGTTTACCCGATGGTGTTATCAACGTATTGCACGGCGATGCAGCTATGATTACCGATACTGTTTTAGCAAGCCCTCATTTCGCAGGTATTCATTTTACAGGCTCTACCGAAGTATTTCAAGATATTTGGAAAAAGATAGGTAACAATATTCACCTCTATCGCTCTTATCCTAAAATTGTAGGTGAAACAGGTGGTAAAGACTTTATCATCGCCCACCCAAGTGCTTGCCCCAAACAAGTAGCTACGGCTATTACTCGTGGAGCTTTTGAATATCAAGGACAAAAATGTAGTGCTGCTTCTCGCGTGTACTTACCTAAATCGAAGGCTGACGAAACGCTGAAATTGGTAAAAAAAGATGTACTCTCTTTCAAAATGGGTTCTCCTGAAAACTTTGAGAACTTCATCACTGCGGTAATTCACGAACATTCTTTCGATAAATTAGCTAAATATATCGACCAAGCTAAAAAAGACAAAGATGCCGAGATATTTGTAGGTGGTGGATATGATAAAAGCAAAGGATACTTTATAGAACCTACCGTGATTGTAACCACCAATCCACATTACACCACTATGGAAACCGAACTTTTCGGACCTATAGTAACTGTGTATGTATATGATGACTCTAAATGGGAAGAAACCTTGAAACTTGTTGATGAAACTTCAGTTTATGCACTCACAGGAGCTGTATTTGGTACTTGTCGTTATGCGTTAGAAGAAGCAGTAAAAGTACTCGAAAACGCAGCAGGTAATTTCTATATCAACGATAAACCTACAGGAGCCGTAGTGGGGCAACAACCTTTCGGTGGTGCACGCGCCTCAGGTACTAACGACAAAGCTGGGTCTGCCCAAAACCTATTGCGCTGGGTATCGCCACGCCTTATCAAAGAAACTTTTGTACCACCAGTAGACTATCGTTATCCATTCTTAGGATAATAAATAAAATTTTAACTTTGCCAAAGTCCTCTGCCCGTGCGGCTCGCACTTTTGGCAAAGTTTCTCTTAAATCTATATAAAAACAGTTCCCTTACAAACACTTGTATTTGTGGATTGTCCTCCTTCGGGGGTTCGGGGGCTTAATTAATCATTAAACACTAAACATTAATCATTAGACATTAAATGGAATGGCTTTGGAACTTGATGACTAACCACGAGAGTGTGGCTTACACTGTGATAGTGTATAGCGTGGTCATCGCAGTAGGAGTTGCTTTAGGAAAAATTAAAATATTTGGCATCTCATTTGGTATTGCTTGGGTACTTTTCGCAGGTATCGCTATGGCCGAATTAGGATTCACTGTAAACCCCCATATTCAACATTTTGTAAAAGAGTTCGGATTGATTCTGTTCGTCTACACCATCGGACTACAAGTAGGCCCTGGCTTTTTTGCCTCCTTCCAAAAAGAAGGCATCAAATTCAATCTCTTGGCAGTGCTCTCTATTGTGAGTTGTGTACTTACTGTAATTGCTATCCACTACATCACCCAGACCGATATGGGTACCTTGGTAGGTATAATGTCAGGTGCCGTAACCAATACCCCAGGGTTAGGAGCTGCTCAAGCTACTTTAGAAGATGTATTTAAAGGCGACCCAGCTACAATGCCGAACCTCTCTACCGCCTACGCTGTTGCTTATCCTTTCGGGGTGTTAGGTATTATCTTGGTAATGTTAGGGCTCAAAGCCTTCTTAAAAGTGAATTTAGATGTTGAAAAACGTTTAAATTCTGTACGTCACTCTAAAGACCAAGTAGTGATCAATCGATTCGCGATAAAAGTAAGCAATCCTGCCCTCTTTGGTAAAAAATTGAGCGTTATCAAACAAACTCTTGATTTCGACTTTACCATCTCACGTATGTGTAGAAAAGGAGAGATTATATTAGCTAGTGCCGACACACTGATAGAAGAAGGCGATATCGTACTGATAGTAGCTAACCAAAAAGAAAATGAGAAGTTTTTGACCCTAATAGGTGACAGCGTTTCTATTTTGGATTATTTTCCTGATGTAAAAGATATGCGCTATACTTCACGCCGTATCAACGTTACCCAACGTGCTATTTTTACCAAAACTCTTGCAGAGCTCGATGTTCGCAAACGTTTTGGAGTAACCATCACTCGTGTATATCGCGCAGGTATTGAGTTCGTGCCCGCTGCCGATACAAAATTACAGTTTGGTGATACCATTACTGTAATAGGCGATGAATCGCACATACAACTCGTAAGCAAAGAGTTCGGTAATTCTAAACGACGTATGCAAACCCCTCACATAGCCGAGCTCTTTATGGGTATTACTCTTGGTGTATTATTAGGAAGCATTCCGTTTGCTATCCCTGGCATACCTGTACCTGTAAAATTAGGGTTAGCGGGAGGCCCTCTGATTGTTGCCATTCTCATCAGCCGTTATGGAGGTAAATTCTCAGTAACTCACTACGTATCGCAAAGTGCCAACCTGATGGTACGAGAGATAGGTATTGTGCTCTTCCTTGCCAGTGTGGGCTTAGACGCAGGAGCTACTTTTATAGAAACTATCTTGCATGGACAAGGCTTGTACTGGATGTGTTTAGGAGCGCTCATTACTCTTATACCACTTATTATCACCTCTTTAGTAGCTCGTTTTAGAGGAAAATTAGATTATTTGGGTATCTGCGGATTACTCTCTGGAGCTTCAACCGACCCGCCAGCTTTGGCTTTTGCTAATGATATGTCAAACTCCGAGATTCCCGCACTCACTTATGCAAGTGTATATCCACTTACTACATTCTTGCGAATAATGGTAGCACAATTATTGATTGTATTTTTTGTGTGACGTTTCAAAAAAAGTTGTACTTTTGCCCTCTGAAAGAATAAAATATTATGTTTGAAAATATGATGGATATGGTGGGCAAACTCCAAGAAATCAAGGACTTTTGGATAGTTACCTTAAACAAATCCATTAAGAGTGCTACCGATAAAAATGAAGCTATCTTGGCTGAAGTAGCCAAACAAGGGCTTCCGTTTAACTTTTAAAATATAAATCTATGGGTAAAATAATAGCTATTGCAAACCAAAAAGGAGGAGTAGGTAAAACCACTACTTCCGTGAACTTAGCCGCCGCATTGGGCGTATTGGAGAAAAAAGTATTACTCATCGATGCCGACCCGCAGGCAAATGCTACTTCTGGCATAGGTATTGATGTAGATTCTATTGAGCACGGTACTTACGAGCTTTTGGAACACACTATGGAGGCTAAAGATATGATTGTTCACACCAGCTCTCCTAATCTCGACCTTATTGCTGCTCACATCAACTTAGTGGCTATTGAGATTGAGCTCGTAGACAAAGAACAACGAGAATATATGCTCAAAAAAGCCTTAGAGCCTATCAAAGACCAGTACGATTACATTTTGATAGACTGTGCACCCTCGTTGGGACTTATCACCCTGAATGCTCTTACAGCAGCTAACTCGGTGATTATACCTATCCAGTGTGAGTATTTCGCTTTGGAAGGGTTGGGTAAACTTCTTAATACTATCAAGAGTGTACAAAAAACCTTCAATCCCAATTTGGATATCGAAGGCTTATTACTCACTATGTACGATGCGCGCTTACGTTTGTCTAACCAAGTGGTGGAAGAGGTACAAAAACACTTCAGCGATATGGTATTCAAAACCATTATCCAGCGTAATGTGCGCCTTAGTGAAGCACCTAGTTTTGGTGAAACTATCATCAACTACGATGCTACCAGCAAAGGGGCTACCAATCACATCAACTTAGCTCAAGAGATTATAGATAAAAACAAAACAGTATAATGACAAAACCTGCTAAAAAACCTGCCTTGGGGAGAGGTATTTCAGCTATTTTTGGCAATAGTCCCGAAGTGGCTATTAATTCTATCAAAGATAAAAATGCCGATAAGATTGTAGGAAATATCATAGAACTTGAACTCGACCTAATAGAAACAAATCCTTTTCAGCCTCGTACTTCTTTTAATGAAGAAGAGCTACAAGGGCTCGCTTCCTCTATTGAGGAATTAGGGGTAGTGCAACCTATCACTGTACGCAAACTCGACGGAGAAAACAAATATCAACTCATTTCGGGCGAACGCCGTTTCAGAGCTTCTAAATTAGCTGGACTGAAAACCATTCCTGCCTATATTCGCATTGCCGATGACAACGAGTCACTCACAATGGCTTTGGTAGAGAATATTCAGCGTCAAGATTTAGACCCCATAGAGATTGCTCTTTCTTACCAACAGCTCATCGAGCAGGTGAATCTCACTCAAGACCAAATGAGCAAACGTGTGGGCAAGAAACGTTCTACCATTACAAACTATTTGCGTTTGCTCAAACTCGCTCCTATCATTCAAACAGGCATACGCGACGGATTCATTTCTATGGGGCACGGTCGTGCAATAATCGCCATAGAAAACCCTGAACAACAAGCAGAAGTATACCAGCGTATCATTTCCGATAACCTATCAGTGCGTGATACCGAAGAGTTAGTGCGCCGCTTGCAAAACTCCGAAACACCTAATGTGGTAAGTATTCAAATCCCTAAAAGCAATAGTAAAACTGAAGTACCTACTTATATCAAAGAAAATATGAGTAGTTTTAATCATTTTTTTGGTACTAAAGTTACTGTAAAGATGAGCAAGAACGGCAAAGGTAGCCTTACCATTCCTTTTAGTTCAGAGGAAGATTTCAAACGTATTCAAAGTTTATTACACAAAAAGGATGAGTAGAAAGATTGTTTTGATAATAGCCCTACTTATGGGAGTGGGTATTTCGTATGCACAAGACGATACAGAGGAAGTGGTAAAAACACCCTCAGACTCTGTGCAGATAGCTGTTATGCAAGACAATATGAAAAAAGTCCCTTGGAATACCGACCCTCTTTCGCCTGCTAAAGCCGCCTTCTATTCAGCGGTTATCCCAGGTTTAGGTCAGATATACAACAAGAGCTATTGGAAAGTTCCTTTGGTGTATATTGCTATCGGTACCCCAATATACTTCTACATACAAAACTCTAAGGAATACGATCGTTACCTCACTGCCTACAAACGTCGTCAACAAGGATTTACCGATGATGAATTTTATGGCACTACCCCCAGTGGACAACCGCGTCTCAGTACCGATGGATTGAGACGAGGCATACAGTTCTATCGTCGTAATAAAGAGCTTTCTATTCTTATAGGGATAGGCTTATATGCGCTGAATATCATCGAGGCGAATGTCGATGCACATCTCAAACAATTCAATGTAGATGAACGCCTCACAGTGGAACCTTTCATTCAACACGATTTCCTCACACAGCCCCAATTTGGCTTGACACTCAACTATAAATCCAAGAAATAATGACCACACAAAATCTATTAGAAACCTTGCGCCACATTGTTGGTGCAAAGTACGTTATTACTGACCCTTCAAAAACTGAACGTTACCGCACTGGGTATCGTTTTGGTACCGGAAATGCAATTGCTGTGGTGCGTCCCGCTACTTTGTGGGAACAGTGGCAAGTACTCGAAGCTTGTGTAGCAGCTGATGTGATTGTAATTTCACAAGCTGCCAATACAGGTATCACGGGAGGATCTAATCCTTTTGGTAACGATTACGACCGCGATGTAGTAATCATCAACACGATGCGTAATGACAACATTCAGCTTATACTTGATGCTAAGCAAGCTATATGTCTTACAGGAGCAACACTCAACCACTTGGAACAAGAGTTAAAACCCTATAACCGCGAACCTCATTCAGTAATAGGCTCCTCTTGCATTGGGGCTTCAGTAATTGGAGGCGTGTGTAACAACTCTGGCGGTTCTTTAGTACAACGTGGTCCTGCTTATACTGAAATGGCTCTCTATGCCCAACGCAATGCCAACGGTAAATTAGAACTCATTAATCACTTAGGTATTGATTTAGGAAATACTCCTAAGGAAATACTTACCAATCTGCAAGAGGGTAGATACCAAGCAAAGGATATTCACACTTCTGATAAGAAAGGACACGATCACGACTATTGTAACCACGTACGTGAGATTAATGCCAATACGCCTGCTCGCTTCAATGCCGACCCAGCTCGCTTATACGAAGCATCAGGTAGTGCAGGTCGTTTAGGAGTTTTTGCCGTACGCGTGGATACTTTCCCTGCCGAGAAAAAAACAGCTGTATTCTATATAGGTACTAACAATACAGCGGTACTTACCAAATTGCGCCGTGATATGCTCGGTACTTTCGAAGAAATTCCTATCTCTGGCGAGTATATTCACCGTACCGCCTTTGATATCGCTGCTAAATACGGTAAAGATACTTTTTGGTATATCAAAAATGTAGGTACCGAATACTTACCCAAGCTCTTTTCTCTCAAAGCGTGGGGCGACCGCGTAGCCAAAAAACTACCTTTTATGCCCAACCATTTCAGTGAAAAATTCTTGCAATTCACCTCTAAACTAATGCCTCAACACCTCCCCAAAATATTGTGGGATTACCGCAACCAATACGAGCACCATCTCATTTTAAAAATGGGAGGCAAAGGGGTAGACGAAGCTAGAGCTTATTTGCAAAAAGAATTTGCCGATAGCACTAAAGGAGCTTATATAGAGTGTGATGCCAAACTTGCACAAGCAGCAATGCTCTTGCGCTTTGCAGTGGCTTCAGCAGCTATTCGCTATCGTTCCGTACACGAGGACGAGGTAGAAGATATCGTCGCTTTAGACATCGCTTTGCGTCGCAATGATGAAGATTGGTTTGAAAAGCTTCCTCCTGAACTCGACGCTAAGATACTTTACAAATTATACTATGGTCACTTTATGTGCCACGTATTCCATCAAGATTACGTGATTAAGAAAGGTTACAACTGTGAGGAAATAGAAGAAGAGATGCTCAAAATATTAGACACTCGTGGCGCACAATATCCTGCAGAACACAATGTAGGACATTTATATCACGCTAACGACGACCTTAAGAACTTTTACAACTCTCTTGACCCTACCAATAGCTTTAACCCAGGTATCGGTAAGACCTCTAAGAAAAAAGATTGGAAATAGAAACTCATAGTATTACATATTTATTTAGAGAGGCTACCTCAAAAAGTTTTGAGGTAGCCTCTCTTTTTTGTTTTTCTTTATCATTTCATACCTTCTCTATAATCACGTGGCGTTATTTTAGTAGCTTGTTTAAAAACCGTACTAAAATACTTAGAAGAATTAAATCCTACTTCAAAAGCTATATCAGTAACTGATTTTTCTGTTTGTTTTAAGAGCTGGCAAGCTACTTCTATACGATACTTATTGATATATTCACTGATACCAATGCCTGTAATTTGTTTCATTTTATTATACACCGAAGCACGACTCATTGCCATTGCTTCAGAAATCATTGTTACATCTAAGTCGATATTACTATAGTGTTTTTTGATAATTTCATTAAGTTTTATCATAAACACTTCGTCAGCATTGCTGATAGTAGTAAGTGCAGGTGAAGGAATCAATAATTCTTTTTCATAACGTTGCTTGATGAGCTCTTTTTGTTTGAGCAAATTACTTATTACTGAAAGCAAAAGATCTATATCAAAAGGTTTAGAGAGATAAGCATCGGCACCTAATTTATAGCCTATCTTTTGACTTTCGGTATCACTTTTAGCCGTGAGTAATATTACGGGAATATGACTGATTTGCAAATGCTCTTTCACCTCTTTACACAACTGATAACCATTCATTACAGGCATCATCACATCGCTGATGATAATATCGGGCTGGTGCGTTTTTAATAACAACAAAGCCTCCTCACCATTTACTGCTTTTAAAACGCTTTTAAACAACGGACGAAGTTCATCATAAAGATAGTTTAAAAAATCAGGATTATCATCTACTAAGAGTACAGAATACATAGAGATATCCATAGTTACTGCTATCTTCTCTGGTGCTTCAGTTTGTTCTTCTTCACCTTCAAACTTGTGAAGGACGCCCTCAGTGCTATGAGAGTAAGGTAATTCTACATAAAAAACCGTTTGCTCTTCTTCATCTTGATAAGCCCCAATAGTACCGAGATGTTTCTCTACTAATTCTTTACAATAAGCCAACCCTATACCACTACCTCGCTGGTTGTGTTTTCCTTGTTCAAAGCGAGTAAAGAGCTTATCCATATCGATATTATGTAATCCTATACCGGTATTTTCTACTTGAAAACGCACTTTTTGTTCGTTATAACTACTGCGAATGTGTATAGTAGAATACTCATTACTAAACTTTACTGCATTCATTAGTAGGTTAGATAGGACTACCCTTATTTTGGCACTATCTAACTCTACAGGGGGTAGATTTTTATCGAGGTGTAGTTCTAAACTTATATGCTTTGTTTCAAATTCTTGTTCAAAATCTTTAGCACTATCGGTGATAAGGTGATTCAAATCAGTATAGGCTTTGGTGAGTGTATTTTCTAATGAAGTATTACGGTTGTAGTCTAATACCCAATTGATAATATTCTTCATAGTAGTAGCTTGACGGAAAGCACTCTCTAACTGGGTTTTCTGTGAACGCGTGAGTTTACCACTCTCGGTATGATTTAGCAGACGCTTTAACGGTGCATAAATGAGGGTAAGAGGCGTGCGCAATTCGTGACTTACATTGGTGAGGAATTGTATTTTATCTTCATTAAGTTCCTGCTGATGCAAAGCTATTTGCCATTTGAGTTGTTGTTTTTTACGACGCAGATAACCCCACATTACACCTGCAATAATAGCCAACAAAAGCAAAGAAACTCCTACCAAAAAAGAAGTACGCTGATACCACACAGGAAGCACTTCGAAGTTGAGCAATGGGGTATCTTTCGTCCAATAGCCATTTTTAGTCATACAAGCGACTTCTACTTGGTATTTTCCTACTGAAAGCAAAGAGATATCTAAACTATTGTCATAGGTTTCAATCACCGAAGTTTGGGCGTTATTTTTAATCTTAAAACGGAAGAGTATGCGCCTAAACATATCTTTTTCATTCAATCCTACATTTAGCTTTAAGGTTTTGAAATAAGGGGGTACCTCTTTAGGAAAGTTTTCGGCGGTGTATATTTTGCCGTTCAATTCTATATTTTGCAAAAAGAGTAAAGGAGTACTACTCTCTTCGGTGTGAATATTCTTATTTATCTTCACAAAACCACCCACTCCTCCCATATAGATGTAAGGGGAAGGCAACAACTGTACATAGCCTGTAAGCACATCGTTGTGGAGAAAGCCATCGGAATCGTCCCAAATCATTATCTTCTTATCGGGAATATGATAAGAAAACAGCACGTTGGAAGCATTAATCCATAAACGCTGTTCAGTATCGAGTTGCATATAGCTAATTTGATGGAACATATTGTCGGTTCCTACTGCACTGAGCTTCTTTTGTGGTATCGCATAGCTAAACAACCCATTGGAAGTAGCAATCCAAAGGGTGTGATGAGCTTTATCATTGCATACTGCACTAATAGTATACCCCTCTTTAAGGGTTAAATAACGTGTTATCTTAGCTTCCGATAACTTCATTTGGTAGAGTACATTTCCTTTGGAGAGAAATAAAGTATCACCTTGTTGTGCTTTGAGTTGTAAGGCATTTTTAGGAGTAAGTCCTTCGGCAAAAGAAATTTTATTAAACTCTTTGTTTTGAAGATTATACAGATAGGTATTTTTAGCTGTAATGAGTATTTTATCTTTATCAATGTGATATACAAAGGGAGTAAAGCCTGCGTGACACTCTTGCTGGTCAGTAGCTTCATCGATGAGCAAGAAAGAAGTGTAGGAACGACTCAGAATATTATATATGAAAAGACCTTTGCCATAAAGAGAGACTAACAACTCATTAGGTGAAAAGTAGGTTATAGAAGAGACCTTATCGTTATACGTATTGGTATGATGTACAAATTGTTCTGTTTTGGGGTTAAAAGCATTGATACCTCCTCCATCGGTGCCTATCCATATGATGCCATTGGGAGCTTCGAACAAACTTATCACAGCGCGTTCACTTAACCCATTGCTACTTCCTAACGCACTATCGGTATAAGTCTTGATATAGGTTTCTTTAAAGAGAAAAACGCCATCGCGCACTGTACCTGCCCAAAGGTTATGATTAGGGTCTTCATAAAGCACTGTAATGGAATTGACCGGCAAGGAATGTATATTACCGGCACTATGCTGAATATTGTAAAAAGTATTCTTCTCAGGACTAAAAACCGATACTCCTCCCCCATCGGTGGCTAACCATATATTGCCTTTATAAGGCTTGATATCTAAGATAATATCATTGGACAAAAGAGTATTGTGAGTATCGTAATGCGAGCGCAATTCACCTGCAAGGGTAGCACGAAAAAGCCCTTTTTGAAAAATAGAATAATACACTTCTTTGCGTTGTGCATCATAATACAAAGAACTCAGCGGGCTTGTATTTTCAATAAACAAACTCAACAGTTCTGAGGTAAGAGAATACTTATAAATACCATCGTTTTCAGTACCTACAAGAAAGGTTGTATTATCAACAGGACATAGATAGGTAATGAGGCATTCTTTATCTTTTGTTTTAGGTTCTTTCCTCAAAGGCAAGCGCCCTATATTTTTAGTTTTGTAGTTATAGTGGTAGATAGCACTATATCCACCAAAGTAAACCCCTTGCTCAGTAGCACAAATAGAGAAGAGTTGTTGCTGGATTTTAGAGGTAAAAGTATCTTTATTAGGGTCGTATTGCCATACGCCTTTATCGGTTACAGCCCAAAGGTTATGCTGGGTATCTTCATAAAGATGATAGATGTAAGACTCAGTATACCTTTTGATATGATTACGGTCTACCCTATTGATACCCTGGCGAGTACCTATCCACAAAATTCCCTTATGGTCACGTACAATAGCGGTAACGCCCGATTGAGAGAGACCGTGTTCAATGGAAATACGTTTAAAATAGTATTCCGTAGGGTTTTGCCCGTAGATTACCCACGTAAAAAAAAGTAAGATACAAGTGCCAAGCACCGATGATAGTTTTATTATCTTCATTGGGTTATTCAGGGTATTCGATGCGTACGTGATAGATATTAGTAAGTTTGCTTTTAAATATGCGTTTGATAGCTTCGATTTCTTTGAAAGATATATCGGAATTGGCAAACTGATTATCGTCTAATTGTTTTTTGATAATACGGTCTACAAACTCATTGAGAGCTTCGAAGGTAGGATTTTTGAGGCTCTTAGTAGCTGCTTCAACCGAATCAGCCATCATAAGAATAGCGGTTTCTTTGGAGAAAGGAATAGGACCTGGATAACGGAAATCTTCTTCCTTAGTACCTTCGGGATTTAAGTCTAAGGCTTTGCGATAGAAATAATAAGTAAGACTGCGCCCGTGATGGGTTTTAATAAAATCGATAATGCGTTTGGGCAGTTTGTTTTTATGAGCGAGTTCTACTCCATCGGCTACGTGCTTGATAATCACCTTAGCGCTTTGTTCAGGAGTAAGCTGGTCGTGAGGGTTGAGACTTGTTTTTTGGTTTTCGGTAAAGTAAATAGGGTTTTCCATCTTACCGATGTCGTGATAGAGGGCACCTACACGTACCAAGAGGGTATTAGCTCCAATCTCGGCAGCAGCAGCTTCGGCAAGATTAGCCACTTGCATAGAGTGCTGGAAGGTGCCTGGAGCTTTTTCGGAAAGCTGACGCAAGAGCTTGGTATTTGTATCGGAGAGTTCTAAGAGAGAGACATCGGAAACTAAGCCAAAAGTACGTTCGTAGATATATGTAAAGGGTTGTGAAAAGAGAATACCAATACCATTGAGGATAAAGAGGGTAAGTAGAGAGATATCGAGCCCTTTGAGTGTTCCTTCGGTAATGGTGTGGAAAGCGATATAAATAATTAAATAGGCAGCCGTGATGAGTCCCGCCGATACAAAACTGCTCAATCGGTAGTGCATTCCCTTAGGGGTGAGAATGATAGCCATAGCAGCCACAATCTGTATGAATACAAACTGGAAGCTATTGGGCACAATAAAGCCTGTGATGAGTATGGTACTGATATACACAAAGAGGACGGTACGCAAATCGAAAAACGACTTGAGAATGAGCACCATCATTCCTACGGGGACAATATAGATATAATCGGGGAAATACCTTGAAATGAGCCCTACGAAAAGAATCATACTGAGCATATTGAGTAAGATAACACTCAATTTAAGGTTGCTTTTATATAATTTATTTTCGTATATTTTTAAGTATAACGCCATCAGTAGCAATACCATAGCTACTAACGTGTAATAACCTAAAAGCGACCAATTATAGTTGTTCTGACTCCACGTTTGGGTTTCGTACTCGTCTCTGAGCGACAACAAAGTATTCAGTTTTTCGCCCTCTACCAATTCACCTTTGGCAATGATGAGTTTCCCTTTATTTACCCAACCGCGCGTATAGACTATCTCTTTAAGGTTTTGAGTAAGTGCTTTTTGAGTGAAATTTTGGTCGATTACGAGATTAGGAGTAAGGATTTCAAAGAAAAGGTCGTAGTAATTTTTGTGATACTCATTATAAGGGGCGGTATCGAAATAGTTTTTAACAGCTGTTGCCAACTGTTGAAGATATAACACACGTTCGGCAGGCACTTCTACTATTTGATTGTTATGCTTGATAATGAAGATTTCAGAAGGGCTAAACGCAGGCTGATTAAGCATCACTCCGTTGCGATAGCTTTCCGCTAAAAAAGCCTCAGCTTTTTTAAGCAAGAGTTCTCGTTTATCGTCGGGCAGATGTTTGAAATAAGCGTACTTTTTCTGTTCAAACTTTTGCTTAGCACTCACAAAGGCGGTAGTATCTTGCTTGTAATACACCGTAGATTGGTTGGTTATTTGTTGTTTTTCGGCTTTTATTTGCTCTTCTGTTTTTTTTAAGGGAAAATCAAAAGGGGCATATAGGTTTTCGTGTTGCCAAAGCTCTCCTTTGCGAAATTCGTATTTAAATTTCGCTTTTTCGGGAAATACTTGCAAGATGAGTACTAAGGCTATAGCAAAGGCTAAAACCTTGAACACAAGAGATTTTTTAATAAATGCTTTGATATTTTTGAGCGTTATCATTGTTTTTCCTTTCTCAAATGTAGATGTAAATGCAATGCAAAGATAAGAAATAATTTTTTAATACCAAAAATGCTAATAATACCAGAAAATGAGAAAATGAGGTGCGAGCCGCACAGGCAGTTAAATTAGCAAATGGGAAAGCGTTGAGAGATTCGAAAGATATCGGAGAAGTTCGGAAGAGAGGAGGGAGGGTTTTTGATGAAAAAAGGCTATTAGGAGGGTGGGGGTAGCTTATAGAGAGCTTATAGGAAGCTTATACGAATCTTGGACGATTGGTATAGAAAGGGTATATAAGTGGTTGATTAATAATATGATACAACAAGGGTAAAAATGTTAAAAACAGGGTTTCGAGACGAAAGAAAGAGAATCCTCACCCCAATCACATACTCTCCTATTCGG